>JAYUHO010000142.1:0-5534 GCA_043766915.1 Cypionkella sp. | reverse complement strand
ATCGGGTCAATGGCTCCCCCCGCCTGCACCCGCGCCATTGCCAAAATCGGTTCCACATCGGTGCGGAACGCTGCTTTTAACGTAGCCGACGCCATCAGCGCGTCGTTGCTGTCCTGATAGCCGGTCAGGGCTGTGCGATCCACCAATGAGGCCTGCACAAAGGCGCGCTGCACCTCTATCGCCGATGACATCAGGCTTTCAATCGGATCGGTAACGTTATGCGATTGGTCCAACATATGCGCCAGATCAAGCCCCGGCTTGCCCATCGCATCGACCAGTTCGTTGAACACCAAAAACAACCGGTAAGGATCAATTGACCCTGCGTCCAGATCGTCATCGCCGTATTTGCTGTCGTTGAAATGGAACCCACCCAGCTTGTTAAACTGGATCAAGCGCGCCACGATCATCTCGATGTTCACGTTCGGCGCGTGGTGGCCCAGATCGACCAGACAAAACGCCTTATCCCCTAATTCCTTTGAAATCAGATAGTTGGTGCCCCAATCCTGCACAATCGTCGAATAAAACGCCGGTTCATACATCTTGTGTTCAGTGAACAGCCGCCAATCGTCGGGCAGGCCCGCATAAATCTGGCGGGCGGCGTCCAGATACCGTTCAAACGCGCGGGTGAAATGGCTTTGGCCGGGGAAGTTCGACCCATCGCCCACCCAGATTGTCAGCGCCTTCGACCCCAGTTTTTGGCCAAAATCAATGCAGTCCAGATTGTGATCCACCGCCTGCGCCCGCGTTGCCGCATCCGTGTGCGATAGCGATCCGAACTTATAGCTATGGGTTTGCTGCGGTTGGTCCTGGAAGGTATTCGAATTCACCGCATCAAACCCCAACCCCAAAGCGCCCGCATGGCCGCGCAGTTCAGAAGGGTCGGCGCGATCCCATGGGATATGCAGGGATACCGTCGATGTGGCACGGGTCAATTGATAGATCACGCCGCAATCGTCGAGTTTATCGAAAATATGGCGCGGTTCGCCCAAACCTGGAAAGCGGGCAAATCGCGTACCTCCCGTGCCAACGCCCCAGCTGGGCACCGCGACGGAAAATCCCGCCGCCCGGGCAGTCATCGCGGCGATAGAAATACCGCGCCGATCCAGCCGTTCACCCAAACTGTTGTAATCATTATGAAGTGCAACCAAATCAGCGGCATTTTCAGACGCAATCAATTCAGGTTCAATTTTGGTCATCGCGTCACCTTGTAAAGGATTGAACGTTGCCGGCATCGACGTTCAGGATATTGCCTGTTGATTTTGAAGACACGTCAGAGGCAAAGAAATAGGCCGCCTCGGCAATGTCTTCGGGCAAAACCGAACGTTTCAGCAAAGACCGCTGGCGGTAATGGTCTTCCAGATCAGCGGTGTCTTTGCCATAAGCATCGGCGCGCTCTTTCAGCCAATCGCCAGACCAGATCTTTGATCCACGCAGCACCGCATCCGGGTTAACCACGTTCACGCGTATCTGATCGGGCGCACCTTCCAATGCCAGGCACCGCGCCAGATGAATTTCGGCGGCCTTGGCAGTGCAATAAGCTGACGCATTCGGGCTGGCGGCCAACCCGTTTTTTGACGCGATAAACACGATCGAACCGCCAATGCCCTGCGCCTTCAGCACTTTGAACGCTTCCCTACTGACAAGGAAATATCCGGTGGACAGGATATCCATGTTCTTGTTCCACAACGCCAAACTGGTGTGTTCAATGGGCGCAGAGGACGCGATTCCGGCGTTGGACACCAAAATATCATAGCCGCCAAATTCAACCGATGTTTCCGCGGCGGCGTGGATAACCGCCGCCTCATCCGTCACATCCATCACCACGGTGCGCACCACATCGGCGCCAAAGATTGCGGCCAGATTGGCATGGGTTTGCGTCAAAGCGGCGGCATCAATATCGGCCAACATCACACAAGCGCCTTCGCGCAAATACCGTTCCGCCGTAGCCGACCCGATGCCGCCAGCCCCGCCGGTCACAAATGCCACCCGGCCCGCAAGGGATTTCGGCTTTGGCATCCGCGCCAGTTTCGCCTCTTCCAGCAGCCAGTATTCGATATCAAACGCCTCTTGCTCTGGCAGGCCGCAATAGGTGGAAACCGTGCTGGCCCCCCGCATCACGTTGATCGCATTAACATAAAATTCGCCCGATATTCGCGCGGTCGCCTTATCCTTGGCGAAGGTGATCATGCCCACGCCGGGGATCAGATAAACCACTGCATTCGCATCGCGCAGCGGCGGGGAATTGGGGTGTTTGCAGCGGGCATAGTAGGCCGCGTAATCTTCGCGGTAGGCGGCAACCTGGGGCGCAAGATTGGCCAAAGTGGCATCCACATCCGGGTTTGCCGGATCAAACCCCACCACCAAGGGCCGAATTTTGGTGCGCAGAAAATGATCTGGGCAAGAGGTGCCAAGCGCTGCCAAAGGCTCCATCCCATTGGCGTTCACAAATTCCAGCACGGCAGGTTGATCGTCGAAATGGCCAACCATGTGGTGATCACGCGAAATCATTCCCCGAATGGCGGGCATTAACCTTGCGGCAACCGCGCGGCGGGCAGGGGCATCCAGGCTTTTGTGTTTGGCCCCGGCAAAAATGACCTTGCCCATGGTCTGCGCCTCAAACCACGCCATCGCCCGGTTGATAATGCGCAATGTCGTCTCATAGCATGTTTTGGCGTCATCATCCCACGTGAACAGGCCGTGGCTTTCCAGCACCACACCCTTGGCCTGCGGATGATCGACGCAAAATTGTGCCAACCAAAGGCCCAGTTCAAACCCCGGACGTTTCCACGGTAGCCAGCCGATTTCATCGCCAAAAATCTGTTGTGTCAACGCACGTGAATTCTGCGATGCAGCAATCGCAATGATCGCGTCGGGATGCATGTGATCGACGTGTTTTTGCGGCACATAGGCGTGCAGCGGCGTGTCAATACTGGCGGCGCGGGCGTTCAGGTTGAAAGTGCAATGCGGCAAAAACCCAACCATTTCATCCTCATACGACAGCCCCCGATAGATGCCGCGCAGGGCCTGCAGCTTGTCCATATACAATGTCGCAAAGCCGTCCATCGTGATGGACCCCACATCACCGCCCGATCCCTTGACCCATAGCACTTCGACCATGGCCTTGGTTAACGGATCGGCGTGCATGACTTTGGCCGAGGTATTTCCCCCGCCATAGTTCGTGATTCTCTTATCCGACCCAAGCAGGTTTGACCGGTACAACAGCTTTTCCGGTTCCGTCATTCCGGCTGATGTCTTGTCATCCCAAAGGTTTGCAAGCTGCGGCAAGGCGCGGGTCTGCGACATGATCTCTCCTTAGCCACGGTAAAGTGCGGCGCTGTGCTGCCCCCGAATGTGCCAGCCTGCTGCGGTTTGTCAATCACAAACGATCAAGATCAATCATGCTGCACCTGCAAACAATCAATTCCGATTGAAAATGATTGACAGTGATTGGAATCACTGCCAGCTTTATCATTAGTTAGGGGGATGCGATGCACGAATCTGAACGCCACCGGATCATTTTGTCTGCCGTGCAGGACCGCCCTGTGGCGACCGTGATTGATCTGGTGCAATTGACGGATTCGTCAGAGGCAACGATCCGCCGCGATATCGGCACGCTACATCTGCAAAAGCGCCTGCGCCGGGTGCGCGGCGGGGCCGAGGCCATTGCTCCACCACAGTTTGTCGGGCTTGCAGGCCGTCCGTTTTCGGTGAACGAAACGATTAATGCCGCGCAGAAACGGGCCATTGCGCGGGCGGCGGTGGAATTGTGCGCCGACGGCGATCCGATCATCATCAATGGCGGCACCACCACATTTCAGATGGTGCATCCGCTGTCTGCCCGGCGGTGTCAGGTGTTTACCAACAGCTTTCCCATCGCCGAACACCTGCTGAAACATTCGAAAAACACCATCCTGCTGTCGGGTGGTGCAATTTACCGCGAACAAAACATCATTCTGTCGCCATTTGACAATGACGTGACGCGGAATTTTTATGCCAAGCGCATGTTTATGGGCGCGCAAGGGCTGGGGCCGTTGGGGTTGATGGAGGCAGATCCGCTATTGATTCAGGCCGAGGAAAAACTGATCGGGCAGGCGGATGAGTTGGTGGTTCTGGTTGACAGCTCAAAATTTCGCAACCGATCAAGCCTGATCCTGTGCCCGCTGTCGCGCATCCATGTCGTGATCACCGACGATGGCATTACGGATCGAGAGGCACAAATGCTGGAACAAGCAGACATACGGCTGATCGTGGCCCCAGTTGGGGTGACAGACAGAAAAGGGGCTGCGCAACAGGGGTAAGCCCCTTTTGTGCAGCAATTTCAACGCTCAGGGGAGGAAACAATGAGCATTCTTAAGAAAGCACTTACAACGGCCGCGCTTGCTTCAATTCTGTTGGCAGGGGCGGCACAGGCCGAAACCAAACGTATCGCTTTGGTCGTCAAGGCATTGGGGATCGGGTTCTTTGAGGCGGCCAATAAAGGCGCGGAAGAGGCTGCGAAGGAACTTGGCGATGTGGAAATCATCTACACCGGCCCAACGGATACAACCGCAGAAGGCCAGATCGAAGTGATCAACGCCCTGATCGCGCAAGGCGTTGATGCGATTGCAATTTCTGCCAACGACCCTGACGCCGTTGCCCCAGCGCTTAAAAAGGCGATGGAGCGGGGGATCACGGTTATCTCTTGGGATTCCGGCGTGGCACAAGATGGCCGCCAGATGCACCTGAACCCGTCCTCGTCGGCGCTGATCGGCAACACAATCATCAAATTGGCGGCTGATAATATGCCAGACGGCGGCGAAGTGGCGGTTTTGTCGGCAACGGCGACATCCACCAACCAGAACATCTGGATCGAAGAAATGACCAAGGTGATGGGCAACTATCCCGGCGTTACAGTGGTGGCGACCGTTTACGGCGATGATTTGGCTGACAAATCCTACCGCGAAGCCCAGGGCCTGATGGCAACTTACCCGAATTTGAAGGCGATCATTGCGCCAACAACTGTGGGTATTCTGGCCGCGGCACAGGCCGTGACGGATGCTGGCAAAATCGGCCAGATCAACGTGACGGGCCTTGGCCTGCCGTCCGAAATGGCGGGCGCGGTTGAATCCGGGGCAACCAAGTCCTTCGCGATCTGGAACCCGATTGATCTGGGCTATGCCGCGACCATGCTGGCCTTCAACATCAATGCGGGGGCGGCAACCACACCCGGATCATCAATTCCGATGGGCCGGATGGGCAATGCCGTGCTGGATGACAAGGGCGAGGCCGCGATGTCAGACCCCTTCACCTATGACAAATCGAACATCGAACAGTTCAAGTCGATATTCTGATGTAACGTGAAACCGGCCCGGCGCAGCAATGTGCCGGGCCATTCCAATTTCCCCCAATCGCAGGCTTGCCATGACGCGCATTTCCCTTGGCGATGCCACCGCGACGCCGATTTTAACGCTGTCCGGCATTACAAAATCCTTTCCGGGGGTGCGGGCGCTGTCAGGTGTGGATTTGCAATTGCATCCGGGCCAAGTGACCGCTTT
>JAYUHO010000141.1:0-2044 GCA_043766915.1 Cypionkella sp. | reverse complement strand
GGTTGGCACGGTTGCAGGCAAACCCCTGGCTGGCCCCGCGCTGGGCGGATTTGCAGGAACGGTCAGACTACTGGGCGCATGGGTCGGTCTGCGAGGATTATACGCGACTGGTCGTGCCTGTGCTGGCATTTGGTGGCTGGGCCGATAATTATATGAATACTGTCATAGAGTTGGTGGAAAACTGTGTGGCTCCGGTCAAGGGGATCATCGGGCCCTGGGGGCATCATTATCCGAATATGGCGCTACCCGGCCCGCAAATCGGGTTTTTGCACCAAGCGGTGCGGTGGTGGGATCGTTGGTTGAAGGGCGCGAAAAACGGGGCTGAAGATGATCCGGCCTTGCGCGTGTATGTGATCCATTCAGCGCCCTCCGACGCCAGTGCGGCGCAGCGGCGGGGCCATTGGGTGGCAGAGCAGGACTGGCCGACTGCGCGGGTATCGCGGCAGGTTCTGGCTTTGGGCGCGGGGCGGCTGGGCGGCGGGGGTGATTTTGCGGCCACTCTTGCCACACCGCAGCATCTGGGCCTGTCGGCGGGTAAGTTCTTTCCGATGAATATGAATGCCGAATTGGCGGGGGATCAGCGGGGCGATGACGCGCTGTCGGTTTGTTTTGACGGCGCGCTATTGACTGAACCCACAGATCTGTTGGGGGCAGCACAGCTGTCTTTGAACCTGTCGTCTGATCAACCACTGGGGTTTGTTGTGGCGCGGTTGTGTGATGTGGCACCCGATGGATCATCGGTGCGGATCGCGCATGGCATGCTGAACCTGTGCCACCGCGATGGGGCGGAAAACCCGATGCCGATGGTGCCGGGGCAGACGGTATCGGTGCGGTTCGCGCTGGATCATACCGGTTACCGGGTGGCTACGGGGCATCGGTTGCGGTTGGCGCTGTCGAACAGTTACTGGCCGTTTGTCTGGCCATCACCACGGGCGGGCAGGGTGACGGTGACGGCGGGGCACCTTGATCTGCCGATTTATGGCGGCGGGGTCGACTGGGTTCCGCCGCCCTCTGAAGGGGCTGACCCAAGACCACAGCAGATTGTGCGCCCCGTGCAGCAGTCGCGGCGTATTGAAACCGATCCGGACACCGGGCGGGTCACGCTGTTGATCAAAGATGATCAGGGTGATGTCCTACATCTGGCGCATGGCTTGTGCAGTGGCGAGACGGTGACCGAACGTTGGGATATCCGCCCCGATGATCCGCTGTCAGCGCGGGTTGTGCACCAGTGGGAGCAACGCCTGTCGCGTGGCGAGTGGAGCGTTCGGACGCAGTCCACCACTGAAATGACCTGCACGGCGACGGAATTTCGCATGACCGCGCAGGTAACGGCATGGGAGGGCGACGCGGTGGTGTTTAGCCGTGACCACGATCAGGTGGTGGCACGGCGGTTTGTTTGATCAGCGGGCATAATCCGGCGCGGATTGATCCAGCAACGCCTTGATCTCTGCCAGATGGCCGATTGCAAAGGCGGGTTGTGCATCCCATTCCTGCGCGGTTTTCTCGGCCACGGCATCGGGCAAAACCCGCAAAGGCTGCCCGGTTTGCAGGGCGCGGATATAGGTTTCTGCGCTGCGTTCAAAGTAATACAAGCGGTTAAAGGTTTCCGCCACGCTGCGCCCCACGATCAACACGCCATGGTTGCCCATGATCAGCGTGGTGATTTTGGGGTCGGCCAGCAGCTGCGCACAGCGCGCGCCTTCCGACTCAAACGCCATGCCGCCATAAGCGTCGTCCACCACATGCCGATCAAAAAACATCGCCGAGTTTTGGTCAATCGCAGGCAGGCGGCTGTCGGCAAGGCTGGCCAGAACCGTGGCATGGACCGAATGCACATGCATCACGCAAGCGGCGTGCGGATGGGCGCGGTGGATGGCGCCGTGCAGCCCCCAGGCCGTGGCATCGGGCGCATTCGGGCGATCCATCGTGGTGGGATCATTGGCGTCAAGTTCCAACAAATCGCTGGCCTTGATCCGCGAAAAATGGCGCAGGTTCGGGTTGATCAGAAACCGCGCGCCATCAGGACTGACCGCCAGGCTGAAAT
>JAYUHO010000140.1:0-5545 GCA_043766915.1 Cypionkella sp. | reverse complement strand
AATAGGAGAGCCTGCGGATACTTTTGCGCCGGATGAGGATTTGTTTGTCAAACTGGCTCGCCGATTTTCCCAAGATAAAATTGCCTGCGTCTTTATCGACGAATGCCAATTTCTGACCGAACCACAGGTCTGGCAATTGGCTCGCGCGGTCGATGATCTGGGCGTGCCGGTGATGTGTTACGGGTTGCGCGTTGATTTTCAGGGCAAGCTGTTTCCCGGATCGGCGGCCTTGCTGGCCTGGGCGGATGAGATGCGCGAAGTGCGCACGATTTGTCATTGCGGCAAGAAGGCCACGATGGTGATCCGGCGCGGCCCGGACGGGCGGGCGCTGCGCGAAGGTGAGCAGGTGGTGATCGGCGGCAATGAGACCTATGTATCGCTGTGTCGCCGCCACTGGCGCGAGGCGGTCGAAGGTTAGCCGGCGTGCTGCGCGCGCCACGCGATCATCAGACCTGCTGCAGAAATCAGCACCATGCCAAAAACAGCCAGCCAATCAAGGGTTTCTCCCCACAGTGCCCAGCTCCAGAAGGCAGAGGCGGGCAAAATGGCATATTCAAACACCGCCACCCGTGTGACATCGGCTATCAGATAGGCCCGCACCATCATGCCAACCGCAACCAGTGATCCCGCGGCCTGCACGAAGGTCCAGAACCAAACAGTGGCACTGGGCCAGACTGCCCCGCGCTGCAAAAATCCATCCACCCCTGCTGGAGCGGTCATTGGAAAAATCGCCAGCACGATCAACCCAATCGCCCCAATGATCATCAAAGCGATGAAAAATCCGGCCAGCAGCGTGGCCGCAGATTCGGCATAGCACCATCGGCGCGTGGTAATGTTGCCCATCGCATAAATCGCCCCGGCAAGCACTGGTAACAGCGCGGGCAAAGACGCCCCCGCCATCGCCTGCGGGCCAAGAACCAATACCACGCCGATAAACCCCACGATCACCGCACCGATCCGGTAAGGGCCGGTGACTTCGCCGAAAACCAGACTTGAAATCAACAGCACGAAAATCGGCGCGGTGAACAATCCGGCAGCAACCAGCGCCACGGGCAAAAACGCAAGCGCCCCGAAATAGATGATCATTGCTATGCCAATAAGCGACGAGCGTGCCACCACCGCGCGCCAATGGACGGGCCGCACCCGTAGACCCATGGGCAAGGCCGCCAGGCCGATCAATCCCAATGCGATGCATCCGCGCAGCAGATGAAACTGCCACAGACCCGATTCAGCCGCGATCACCCGGACGAAATTATCGGTAAAGCCAATGATCACCGCATAGGTCAGGATCAGCCCGGCGGCCATCAGGGTCTTGTCGCCACCTTGCGTCATTTCGAAATCCTTGCCCTGCTGCACCATCATTGCCGAAGCAGCCATAACTGCGCGCCGGAAAACGACATTTCAGGCTTGGTTATGATGCGCGCCGTCGAAATGGATCGCGCCGCGATTGAAGCGGCCACGGCACTAGGCTATCGTTTGGCGATGACCGCACTGCGCAAATATCAGCGGCTTGAGGCCAGTGGACTGTGGCGGGATCGCCCGGATGCGCGGCTGCGTGAGGTTGTGGTGGCCCTGCGCGATGCGACGTTGATCCTGTCTGATCCGAAAACGGAAATGGCGTTGGCGCAGTGGTCGCTGCCCGCCTTGGTGCGGCTGAACCCCGGGGCAATGCCCGCGATGTTCAGCCCCGACGCAGATGGCGTCGAAATGGTTGAGATTGACGACCCTGACATGATCGCAGCGCTAGAAACCGTCAGGTCATCGCTGGAGCGTCGCCGTGCGCGCCCGGGCCGGTTGCGGGGGGTGGTGCTGACCGGAACGGCCTTTGTTGTGTTGGTTTTGGCAGTGTTTTGGTTGCCGGGGCGGTTGATGGATTACACCGCTGCGATGCTGCCCTCTGTGACGAAAGATGCGCTTGGCCAGTTGGCGCTGGCCGATATGGTCAAGCTGACAGGGTTTCCGTGTGCCACCGCCCCCGGCACGGCGGCAGCGCGCGAGATGGCCCGCCGTCTTGATCCGATCAATCCACCGCATATTCTGGTGATGCGTGATGGGTTGACCGAACCGCGCCCGCTGCCCGGCGATATCGTCTTGCTGCCCGCCACAGTGGTGGAACGCGCGGATGGGCCGGATGCGATTGCGGGCTTTGTGTTCGCCGAAATGCTGCGGGCAAAGACCCAAGACCCCACCCAAGCCCTGCTGCACCATGCGGGCCTTGTGGCAACGGTGCGCCTGCTTACCAGCGGTTTGCTGACAGCTGACGCCGTTCAGGGGTATGGCCAATCCTTGCTGGCGACGCAGGTTACCGCCCTTGCCGCCGCCCCGCTTCTGTCGGCATTTGGCACCGCAAAGATCAGCGCCACGCCCTATGCCTATGCGCTTGATCCCAGTGGTGAGGCAACCTTGCCGCTGATCGAGGCCGATGGTTTTGCCACAGGATCGGTGCCTGCCGTGATGGACGATGCCACATGGTTGGAAATGCAGTCGATATGCTCGGGGTAGCCACCCAAGAAAAAACCCCCCGGAAAAATCCGGAGGGTCAGAGACAGTCGATCATCACAAGTTTAGCGTAAAATCGCATCGCCAAAGCCCGCATTGCGGGCCTTGGACAGTGCGGTCTGCGCCTCTGCTGCCGATCCGAACGGCCCCGCCAGAACAATCTCCAGCGCCTTGCCGCCCTTGGTAATTCTGCTTTTCGCCGTCGGCAATCCAAGGCCCGCCAGCCGTTGGGCTGCCCCGGTTGCATTGGCTTTCACCCCAAAGGTGCCCACCTGCACCCAAAGCGCGCCCGTGGCTGCACCAGTGGTTGCCGTTGCGGAGTTACTGGTCGATACAGCGACGTTCTTCTTTTTCTTGACCTTCTTCTTGGCCTTATCTGTGACCAATTGTGCAGGCACATCGCGTGTCCATATCTGGTCTTGCGCAGCCTGCCCTTCGGCAGTGCCACGGCCACGATTGGGATTCAGCCGATCATCTTTCCAAGCGGCCTTATAGCCTTTTGGCATGACCGGGGCCGGGTTTGCCGCGTTGGCATAGGTTGCGGCCCCGGCGGCGGTGCCGGTGTCGCGCGCACGCCCCGTCGAAACGTCAACCGGGGGATTGGACAATGACGCCCCCACCCGTGCGCCATCCGGATAAATCGGCGGGCGCCAACCAGCCAGAGTGCCATCGCCGCGCGTGCAAACCAAGGCCGTGCCACCGTCGCGCAATTTCACCAGTTGCGGCACGGGGGCAGAGCTGTAGCACCCGACTTTGCCTGCCGGAACGCCAGAGCTGGCAGCAACCTCATAGCCTTGTGCCCGCACAGGCCGGGCCGCAGCGCCAATTTCCAAAGGAACCAACGGCGCAGCGGCGCGCATGGACGGCAAACTTGCAATCGTTTCCATTGGCGCGCCAACATTGCGAACCGGGGCGCGCGCCACCACTACGGGCAGTTTGCGCGCAGGCGGTGTTTCGGCCACCACAACCGGCGTTGCCACCGTCGGCGCGGACTCGTCTGCCATTTCGATCACTGGTGCCGGGCCCAGCGTGGGCGGAAAGCCGCACAGCACTTTGCGCGCCCGCGTCACCCGAGGCACCCAGTTCAGTTGCCCGCCATTGCCCGCACGCAAAAACACGCACCCCCGACTGTCAACATATTGGTCCCCGCGAAAACTGCCTGGCGGCACTTCAGCAGGGCCACCGATTTGCGCCAGACTTTGCGCCTGCGCCGCGTATGGCCCTGTGAGTGCCGCGAACACCGCGACCGAGACAACTTTCCAGAACATACTTTCCCCCAAGCATCGTCAATGGACAGAATGCGTCAGGATTGTTTCCAAGTAAAGGGGAAACCCCCTATTTAGTGCCAAACATGCGGTCGCCCGCATCCCCTAGGCCGGGAACAATATATCCATGGTCGTTCAGGTGGCTGTCTACTGCCGCTGTGACAATCGGCACATCGGGATGGGCTTCTCTCATCCGGGCAATGCCTTCGGGTGCCGCCAAAAGGCACAAAAACCGAATGTTCTTTGCCCCGGATTGTTTTAGTAAATTGATCGCTGCCACAGATGAATTGCCCGTCGCCAGCATAGGATCAACGACAATCGACAGCCGATCTTCCAATTGATCGGGCAGTTTGCAGTAATATTGCACCGGCTGCAGGGTTTCGGGATCGCGGTACAGCCCCACAAACCCCACGCGCGCGGCGGGGATCAGTTCCAGAATGCCGTCAAGCAACCCGTTGCCTGCGCGCAAGATGGAAATCAGCGCCAGTTTCTTGCCATCAATCGCGGGCGCGTCCATCGGTTCCAGTGGGGTTTCGATGCGCTTGGTGGTCATCGGCAATTCGCGCGTCACCTCATAGGCCAACAGCAGGCTGATCTCGCGTAGCAGCTTGCGGAAACTGGCGGTCGAGGTGTCTTTTTCCCGCATCAGCGTCAGTTTGTGCTGCACCAAAGGGTGGGAAACGACGGTAAGGTGATCAAGCATGGTCCGGCTCCAGTATCTTAAGGATACGTGCTTTCGTATTTGTGTCACAGAAGGCCGCGTCAAGCGAGGTGCGGGCGATCTTGGCAAAAACGCCCTCGTCCCAGTCAAACGCGCGGTTCAACTGATCATATTCACGTGCCATGGTGGTGTGGAAAAACGGCGGATCGTCGGTGCTGATCGTCACCTTCACGCCGCGATCATACATTTGGCCGATGGGGTGGGCGCGCAAATCTTTGTAAAGGCCCAGAGCCACGTTTGATCCGGGGCAAACTTCAAGAACGATACCCCGCTCGGCAATTTCATCGACCAGCGCCAGATCTTCGATGGCGCGCACGCCGTGGCCGATGCGTTCGGCCCCCAGATCATGGATCGCATCGCGCACCGATTGCGGCCCGCCCCATTCGCCGGCATGCGCGGTGATGCGCAAACCCGCCTCACGCGCGGCATCAAAGGACCACAGGAAATCCTTCGGCTGACCAGACTTCTCATCCCCCGCGATGCCAAAGCCAACGATGAAATCCCCCGCCGTTTCCGCCGCACAGCGCGCAGTCTGGCGGGCCTTGTCGGGGCCGAAATGCCGGATGCACGTGACAATGCCGCGCAGGGTGATGCCCAGTGTGGCCTCGGCTTTATCGGCGGCCTCCCGGATGGCATGCAGATACTCGCGCCAAGCGCCAATGTCGCGGCCGCCACAGAAATCGGGCGACAGGAAGGTTTCTGAATAGATGACGCCACTTGCAGCACTTTCTTCAAGCACCGCCATGGTGAGGCGATAGAAGTCCTCGGGGCGTTGCAGGGTTTCTGTGGCGGCCTCATATACTTTCAGGAAATTCCAGAAGTCGGTGAATTTGTAGCCGCCTTGTTCATTGAAGATACCCGACAGGTCGATCTTCTTTTCGCGGGCCAAACCGCGAATAAACGCGGGCGGTGCGCCACCTTCCAGATGCAAGTGTAATTCAATCTTTGGCAACATATTGATTGTCATAGAAAAATCTGCCCCGCCCCGTGGCCCTTGATCCCCAAATGCGCCGCAACCGAAGCGGCCACATCCACAAAAGCGCAGTGCCCAATCGCGCCC
>JAYUHO010000139.1:0-2048 GCA_043766915.1 Cypionkella sp. | reverse complement strand
CGACCTGGTTGTCCAAGGCCCCGGCCTGCGCCGGGGCGATTGTCGCCCTAACCCGCGCGGCTTTGACGTTTACGCTCATTCGGATCCAGGAACCGCTTGCGCATCCGCACCGATTTGGGCGTGACTTCGACCAGTTCATCATCATCAATATAGGCAATTGACTGTTCCAGTGACAGCTTCACCGGCGTGGTAAGGCGCACGGCCTCATCCGTGCCGGAGGCCCGCACGTTGGTCAGTTGTTTGCCCTTCAGCGGGTTCACTTCCAGATCATTGTCGCGGTTATGCTCGCCGATGATCATGCCCTGATAGACCGGTTCTTGCACGCCGATAAAGAAATGCCCGCGATCCTCCAGCTTCCACATCGCGTAAGCCACTGAAATACCGCTTTCAATTGAAATCAGCACCCCGGCGCGACGGCCTTCGATCGGGCCTTTATGCGGGGCCCATTCGTGGAACACCCGGTTCAGAACACCGGTGCCGCGCGTGTCGGTCATGAACTGACCGTGATAGCCGATCAGCCCGCGCGAGGGCACATACGCAATCAGACGGGTTTTGCCAACGCCTGCAGGCTTCATTTCCACCAGATCGCCTTTGCGGGGCCCGGTCAGCTTTTCAATCACAGCACCGGCATATTCGTCGTCAACGTCGATGGTGACTTCTTCGATCGGCTCACATTTGACGCCGTTCACCTCTTGGAACAGCACGCGGGGGCGCGAGATCGACAGTTCGAACCCTTCGCGGCGCATGTTTTCGATCAGCACGCCCATTTGCAGTTCGCCCCGGCCCGCCACTTCGAACGCATCGCCGCCCGGCGTGTCGGTGACCTTGATCGCCACGTTGATTTCGGCTTCTTTCATCAGGCGTTCGCGGATGACGCGGGACTGCACCTTGTTGCCTTCTTTGCCAGCCAATGGGCTGTCATTGATCCCGAACGTGATCGAAATCGTTGGCGGATCAATTGGCTGGGCGGGCAGGGCGGTGTCAAGTTCCAGCGCACACAGCGTGTCGGCCACGGTGGCTTTGGACATGCCCGCAAGCGTGACGATATCGCCGGCCTCGGCCACATCAATCGGGGTCATGACAAGGCCGCGGTAGGCCAGAATTTTGGAGACGCGGAATTGTTCCAGCTTGTCGCCATCGCGCGACAGCGCTTTGATGGTTTCGCCCGCGCGCAGCGTGCCTGCTTCTACCCGGCCGGTCAGGATACGGCCAATGAACGGATCGGCGGACAGGGTGGTTGCCAGCATCTGGAACGGCTCGGCGCGGCGCGCGATTTGTTTAGGGGCGGGGACGTGACGGATGATCAGATCATAAAGCGCCGACAAATCCTTGCGCGGCCCGTCCAGTTCAACATCCGCCCAACCCGAGCGGCCCGACGCATAAAGCACCGGGAAATCCAGCTGATCATCATCGGCACCCAGGTTGGCGAAGAGATCGAACACTTCGTTCAGGGCGCGTGCGGGTTCGGCATCATGCTTGTCAACCTTGTTCAGCACCACAATCGGGCGCAAACCCAAAGCCAGCGCCTTGGATGTCACGAATTTGGTCTGCGGCATCGGGCCTTCGGCGGCATCCACCAGCAAAACCACACCGTCCACCATCGACAGGATGCGTTCCACCTCGCCGCCGAAATCGGCGTGGCCGGGGGTGTCGACGATGTTGATCCGAAGTCCGCCCCATTCCAGCGACGTGCATTTGGCCAGAATGGTAATACCGCGTTCGCGTTCGATATCGTTGCTGTCCATTGCGCGTTCGGACACCGCCTGATTTTCGCGAAACGAGCCGGATTGCTTTAGCAGTTCATCCACCAAAGTGGTTTTGCCATGGTCAACGTGGGCGATAATGGCAATGTTACGAAGCTCCATCGGGAGGGTCACTTTCATGTATCGGTGATAAGGCGGATCGTGCCGTTGGCGGGGCGATACAGCACAGCGGGCCAAAAGGCCAGTCTGGAATATATGGCATGCTGCACAGCGGCATAAACGCCATCGGCCCCCGCTGATTGCGGGGGCCGATGTGGATTTGGGGGTGGGTGTCAGCGGCGGTAG
>JAYUHO010000138.1:0-5568 GCA_043766915.1 Cypionkella sp. | reverse complement strand
TCGTGATACATCCGCGAAAGGTGCTGCAGACCACGCGCGCACCGCTGCCGATGATCTTGTAGAAGCATAATCTATCAGGCCTATGGCTGATTTAGACCCGTCTCTGGTGGCAGAGGCGGGTCTTTGCCTGTTTGCCTGACGGGCTGGGATCAAAACCGCCTTCCCCCGCCCCGCCAAGCCGCGTATCCTGTGCTGCATGTCCGACCTCTTCGACACCCCTTCAAAACCGCAACCAGAGGCCCCCCGCCCCTTGGCCGACCGATTGCGTCCGCGCAATCTGGTGGAGGTGATCGGCCAGTCCAAGGTTCTGTCCCCCGAAGGCCCGCTGGGGGCCATGCTGGCGGCGCGCAGCCTGTCGTCGATCATTCTTTGGGGCCCGCCGGGGGTGGGCAAAACCACCGTCGCGCGGCTGTTGGCCGCCGAAACCGCTCTGAATTTCGTGCAGATCAGTGCGATTTTCAGTGGTGTGCCTGAACTGCGCAAGGTTTTTGAGCAGGCCAAAATCCGGCGGCAAAACGGCCAGGGGACGTTGCTTTTTGTCGATGAAATCCACCGCTTTAACAAAGCCCAGCAGGATGGTTTCCTGCCCTATATGGAAGATGGCACCATCTTGTTGGTCGGGGCCACAACCGAAAATCCCAGCTTTGAGTTGAACGCGGCGTTGCTTTCCCGCGCGCAAGTCATCGTGCTGGAACGCCTTAACCTGACTGATCTGGAACTGCTTGCCCAACGTGCCGAAAAAGATCTGGGTCGGGCCTTGCCTTTGGACGGTGAAGCGCGCGAGGCGATGATTGACATGGCTGATGGCGACGGGCGCGCGCTGTTGAACCTGATCGAACAGGTCGCGGCATGGAAGATCGACAAGCCGCTGACCCGCGATCAGCTGTCGGCGCGGCTGATGCGGCGAGCGTCGAAATACGACAAATCCGGCGAAGAGCATTACAACCTGATCTCGGCGCTGCATAAATCGGTTCGGGGGTCTGACCCGGATGCGGCCCTTTATTGGTTCGCCCGCATGCTGGAAGGCGGCGAAGACCCACGGTTTCTGGCCCGCCGGATCACCCGCATGGCGGTCGAGGATATTGGCCTTGCCGACCCGCAGGCGCAGGATATCTGCCTGCAAAGCTGGCAAACCTATGAGCGGCTGGGCAGCCCGGAGGGCGAGTTGGCCTTGGCGCAGGCGGTGGTCTATCTGGCGCTAGCCCCAAAATCGAACGCAGTTTATACGGCCTACAAAGCCGCGCGGGCGGCCGCGCGTGACACCGGCAGTCTGCCACCGCCCAAGCACATCCTGAATGCCCCGACCAAGCTGATGAAAGACATCGGCTATGGATCGGGTTATGCCTATGATCACGACGCAGAAGATGCGTTTTCGGGGCAAAACTACTTTCCCGAAACCATGAAACGCCCTATTTACTATGTTCCGCCAGAACGCGGGTTTGAACGCGAGCTGAAAAAGCGCATCGAGTATTTTGTAAAGCTGCGCGACAAACGGCGGGGCTAAAATTTTCGGCGAAAATCTTCACTCATCCCGAAGATTTCTCGCCGAAAAATCTTCTTTCCCCAAGCGCTGTTGACAAAATCGCGCCGGAGGCACACAGAACGCCAATGTTCTGGACTGTATTTCAAGTTGCCCTTGGCGGTGCTGTTGGCTCTGTCTTGCGCTATGTGACCGTTGCGACGGTCACGGCCCCCCTTGCGACGGTCCTTGTCAATGTGGCGGGCAGCTTTGCCATGGGCGTGCTCTATGTCAATCTTGCAAGCCGCCCGCAGTTTTCACCCCTTTTGATGACGGGCGTCTTGGGCGGATTTACCACGTTTTCGGCGTTTTCTCTTGATGCGCTGAAACTGTGGCAATCGGGTGAAACCCTGTCTACAGCGGCCTACACATTCGGCACCGTGATCCTTTCCCTTACCGCCGTCGCCTTTGGCGCGGCCCTCGCCCGTGGAGCCTTCGCATGAGCGATGTCAAACAAATCACCGTGTCTGAATCCGAAGGCGATCAACGCCTCGATCGCTGGTTCAAACGCCGTTTTCCGCAGGTCACCCAAGGGGCCGTTGAAAAGATGTGCCGAACCGGGCAAATCCGGGTGGATAGCGCCCGCTGCAAGGCGTCGGATCACGTCACGCCCGGCCAGACCATTCGCATTCCGCCTTTGCCGGAAATGGCGGCACCGGCGCGCGGGCGGTCGACCAAAATATCGGCGGCTGATGAGAAAATGATCCAGGACGCGGTGTTGTGGAAGGATGAGCATATCATCATTCTGAACAAACCGGCGGGCCTGCCCAGTCAGGGCGGCTCTGGGCAGGGCGACCGGCATGTTGACGGGCTGACCGAAGCGCTGACCTTTGGCTATAAAGAACGCCCCAAGCTGGTGCATCGGTTGGATAAAGACACTTCAGGTCTGTTGATGCTGGCGCGCACAGACCGTGTCGCGCGCGCGCTGTCCGAGGCATTGCGTCACCGCCTGACCCGCAAGATTTACTGGGCCGCCGTCGCGGGCGTGCCGCATCCGCGCAAAGGCTCGATCAAGTATGCGTTGATGAAAGCATCGGGACATGGCCGCGGGGAGGGCGAGCAGATGGTCTGCATCCATCCCGCCAAAATTGCCGAATTCCCCGACGCCAAACGCGCGCAGACCGACTACTTTGTGCTGTGGTTTCTTGGCAATCGCCTGTCCTGGATGGCGCTGGAGCCTGTCACGGGCCGCACACACCAGTTGCGCGCGCATATGGCCGAGATGGGGCATCCTATCTTGGGTGACAGCAAATACGGGCTGACCGGTGCCGAAAATCAAGGCGATGGCTGGGGCGCCAGCATTGGCGGTGATATCAGCCGCAAACTGCACCTGCACGCCCGGATGTTGATGGTTGAACATCCGATCACCAAAAAGATGATGACCTTTACGGCCCCTTTGCCCGATCACATGGCGCGCACGTGGAAAACGCTGGACTGGGGCGAAAACGATGTGCCAGCCGACCCTTTCGGCGGCGACGCATGAGCGCTTGGAAAGCCAAGCGGTTTTGGGCCAACGCCGTGGGCGAGGCGTGTGACGGCAGTTATACCGTTCGGCTGGATACACGCACCGTCAAAACGCCTGCACGTCGTCCTTTGCTGCTGCCGACCCTTGCAATGGCGCATGCAATTGCGGTGGAATGGGACGCCCAGCAGGGGCTGGTAAACCCGAATAAAATGCCGCTGACCCGTGCCGCGAATTCGGCAATTGATAAGGTGGCCGAACAGTTTGATGCCGTTGCGGGTCAATTGGCGGCCTATGCGGGCACTGATTTGCTGTGTTACCGCGCCATCGGGCCAGAACCGCTGATCAGCCGACAGGCGCAGGGATGGGGGCCGGTGCTGGATTGGGCCGCCACGACATTTGACGCACCTTTGACCGCCACCGCAGGGGTAATGCACATCCCGCAGCCTGAACAATCCCTGCAAAATCTGTCCGACATCCTTTTTGCCATGACGCCGTTTCAACTGGCCGCCGCCCATGACCTGATCGCAATTTCGGGATCTTTGGTTCTGGCGCTTGCCGTTGCCCATGGTCATCTGACGCCGCTTCAGGCGTGGGAATTAAGCCGAATCGATGAGACATGGCAGAACGAAGAATGGGGAATCGACGAAGATGCCGCCCAACTTGAGTCCCTAAAACAGGCGGCTTTCTTTGATGCAGCCCGATTCTATACATTGTGCGGGTAACAATCTTTCTTGTATCCCGATGTATACTTGGCAATCCTTTCCAAAACACCCCATAACCCATTGAGATTGCGCTAACATTTCGTTGGTATGTTGTTTCGCTTGACCTTTCAAAGCGCTTTGTCAGACAGTGGCTGTTACTGATAGCCTAGGCTGTCACTGGTATCGCACCCGCGACCCACGCGGGGCATCAAAACCACCGCCTTCAATGGCGGAACACAGGAAGAGGTAAGAATGAAAAAATCCGTATTCCTCGGCGCATTTGCGGCCGCGGCGGCTTTGGCGGGTATGGCTTCGGCCACCACGCTGGAAGACGTTAAAGCCCGTGGTGAGCTGCTTTGCGGCTCAAACGCCGGGCTTGCAGGCTTTTCTGCGCCGGACGCGAATGGCGTTTATCAAGGCTTTGACGTGGCCATGTGCCGCGCCATTGCAGCCGCCGTTTTGGGTGATCCTATGAAGGTAAAGGTAGTTCCTTTGTCGTCGGAAACCCGCTTTACCGCGTTGTCGGCTGGCGAAGTTGATCTGCTGGCCCGCACCAGCACATGGACTTTCTCGCGCGATACCGACCTGAAACTCGATTTCGTGGCCGTCAACTACTACGACGGTCAGGGCTTTATGGTAAAGAAAGCCCTGGGCGTGTCTTCGGCCAAGGAACTCGACGGTGCAACCGTTTGTATCCAGACCGGCACCACGACCGAGTTGAACCTTGCTGACTACTTCAAATCCAATGGCATGACCTATCAGCCCGTTCCGCTGAAAGACAATGCCGAGGCTGAGCAGCAGTATTCGGCAGGCGCGTGTGACGTCTACACAACAGACGCTTCGGGTCTTGCTGCAACACGCGCCACGTTCGCCGATGCGTCCGAGCATGTTATCCTGCCGGAAATCATCTCGAAAGAGCCTTTGGCACTGGTCGTTCGGCATGGCGACAACCAGTGGGGCGATATCGTGCGCTTCACCTATGACGCCCTGATCGCAGCAGAAGAGTTCGGCATCACTTCGGCCAATGTTGAAGAAATGGCAGCGGCAGCCGGGACCAACCCTGAAATCAACCGTCTGCTGGGCACCGAAGGTGAACTTGGCGCGATGATGGGACTGGACAAGGATTGGGCCAAGCGCGCGATCCTTGCAGGCGGCAACTATGGCGAAATCTTTGAGGCCAATATCGGCGCGTCCACTCCGATTGCGCTGTCGCGCGGTCTGAATGCGCTGTGGACCCAAGGCGGGCTGCAGTATTCCCCACCGTTCCGGTGATTTAACACGAAAAGGGCGCGCCTAACGGTGCGCCCTTTTCACTTCTAACACTGTTCAAGACGGACCGGTTGCGGTGCCCTTCGGGGTCGGATGATCAAAAGAGTCCAAAGAACGCAGGGGGTTACCATAAATGGCATTTGCAAGTGACGCGCCACGGGCCGGTTTCCGGCTGGGCATGTTGATTTACGATACACGCTACCGGTCTTTGACTATTCAAGTCATCTTTCTGGTGCTTTCAGTTCTGTTCTTTGCCTGGTTGGTTGAAAACACCATCCACAACCTGTCGATCAAGGGCAAAGACTTTGATTTTGGCTTTTTGTGGGTCAGATCGGGCTACGACATCAACCAGATGCTGATCCCCTATTCCAGCGACTCAACCCATGGCCGGGCGCTGTTTGTTGGTCTGCTGAACACTCTGCTTTTGGCAGTTCTGTCCTGTATTCTGGCCACCATTTTGGGCGTTGCTGCCGGGGTATTGCGACTGTCGAAGAATTGGATCGTGTCGCGGCTGATGGCGGTTTATGTCGAAACCTTCCGCAACGTGCCAGTGGTTTTGTGGATCGTTCTGGTCAACGCCATCATGTCGATCTCGATGCCCGAACCCAAGGAAT
>JAYUHO010000137.1:0-2055 GCA_043766915.1 Cypionkella sp. | reverse complement strand
CTTGCGGGCAAATACAGCGAGTCTCGTCGTGCTATCGGCATTGCTGGTGAAAACGTGATGATGGAAATGTTCGCCTCGGCGGCTACTGGAAGCTGGACATTAACCGTCACCACACCTGACGGCACCACCTGTTTGGTTGCCAGCGGCACCGGCTATCAGGCGCTGGCAGAAAATCCACCGCCCCTAGGTGACCCCGCCTAGCCCGTCCCAGATCAGCTTGATTGATACGGCAAGCAGCGTCCAACTGATCAGTTGGAAGAATAGCTTTTCGGGGATGATCCTCACCAACCTGACCCCCGCAAATACCGCCAAACTGGCCGGAACAGCTAAAATTGCTGCGACTTTTAGGTTTGATAGCGACAACTGCCCGAGTGCGTAATACGGGATCAGCTTGACCGCGTTGACATAGGCAAACGCTATGGTCGCCGTGCCCGCGAACACCGCTTTTTCCAGCTTTAGCGGCAGCACAAACACCTGATACGGTGGCGCGCCTGCGTGGCTGACAAAGCTGGTAAACCCCGCCACCGCGCCCCAAAACATGCCCGGCACCACATCCGCAGGTCTCGGCTCCACCACGCGCCCGGCCCGGATCAACAGGTTCGCGGCAAAAGCAGCGCCGATCACCCCGACCAACAGCGTGACCCAAGCCTCTGACACGACAGAAGCCGTAGTCCAGCCAATGCCTACGCCAACCGTCATAGCTGGCAGCATGATCGCCAGCACGCGTTTATCAAACGCCTGACGATAGGCCCAAAGCCCAAACACATCAGAAATCACATAGATCGGCAGCAATAGCCCCGCGGCCATCACGGGTGACATCACTAAAGACATCAAAGGTACGCCCAGCATGCCAACAACGGGCAATCCGCCTTTGCTTAAGCCCACCAGAACCGCCGCAAACCCCGCCAGCGCCCAAAACGCAATATCGTCCAAACCATCATCCTTGCCGGCATCACCTTCGGCCACATGATTTCTGGCCAATCGTCGCGCATTTAGCGCAAACATGGCGCAGACGACAGGCCGTTTTTCATGCTGCAGTGCAGCGCCCTTGCGTAGCCTGCAGTGACGGTTTACCCAATGCCCAACGTGAACCCGACTTCGGAGACAAAGTCATGGCCAGACCAAAGATAGCCCTTATCGGTGCAGGACAAATTGGCGGAACACTCGCCCATCTTGCCGCGATGAAAGAACTTGGCGATGTGGTGCTTTTCGACATTTCCGAAGGCACCCCGCAAGGCAAGGCGCTGGATATCGCGCAATCCGGCCCGGCAGAAGGCTTTGACGCCGAGGTAACCGGCACCAATGATTACGCTTTCCTGCGCCGCGCCGATGTCTGCATCGTCACCGCAGGCGTGCCCCGCAAACCGGGGATGAGCAGGGATGACCTGCTGGCCATCAACCTGAAAGTGATGAAATCCGTCGGCGAAGGCATCAAGAAGCATTGCCCCAAAGCGTTCGTGATCTGCATCACCAACCCGCTGGACGCCATGGTTTGGGCGTTGCGCGAATATTCCGGCCTGCCCCATAACATGGTGGTCGGCATGGCGGGGGTGCTCGATTCTGCCCGCTTCCGCCATTTCCTATCGCTCGAATTTGGCGTGTCGATGCGCGATGTATCGGCCTTTGTGCTGGGTGGCCACGGCGATACCATGGTACCGCTTGCCCGCTATTCCACCGTTGGCGGCATTCCGGTGCCAGATCTTGTGGCCATGGGCTGGACCACGCAAGACAAGCTGGATGCCATCGTGCAACGCACCCGCGATGGCGGTGCAGAAATTGTCGGCCTTCTGAAAACCGGCTCGGCCTTCTATGCCCCAGCCACAGCCGCCATTGAAATGGCCGAAGCTTACCTCAAAGACCAGAAACGCGTGCTGCCCTGTGCCGCTTACGTTGACGGCGCACTTGGATTGACCGGCATGTATGTTGGCGTACCCACCGTTATCGGTGCCAATGGTGTTGAAAAAGTCATCAACATCAAAATGACCAAAGACGAACAGGCCATGTTCGACAAATCTGTTGACGCGGTCAAAGGTCTGCTGGAAGCCTGCAAAGCAA
>JAYUHO010000136.1:0-14779 GCA_043766915.1 Cypionkella sp. | reverse complement strand
CGCTCTAATTCGCAGCCCGCTCTTCCAAGGCCATCCATTCTTCTTCGGCCTTTACAAGGGTGGCCTGGCGGTCGGCCAACGCCTCGGATCCTTTGCGGAATTTGACCGGATCGCGGGAAAACATATCCTCGCCTTCCAAGACTTCGGAGAGCCGCGAAATTTCAGTTTCAAGGCCTGCAATGATATCGGGCAACGCGCCAAGGCGATTGCGTTCTGAAAAACTGAGCCCTTGGGCTTTCTTTGCGGCGGGCTTGCCACCGGGCGCAGAGCCCCTTGGTTTGGTCGGGGTTTCGGCAGCGCCTTCGCCGCGTTGGCGGGCATAGTCAGACCAACCCCCCGGATAGGCCGTGGCCACGCCATTGCCTTCCAGCGCCACGGTGGTGGTGGCGATGCGGTCGATGAAATCGCGGTCGTGGCTGACCAGAAGCACGGTGCCATCGTAATCACCCAGAATGTCTTGCAGAAGGTCAAGCGTTTCGACATCCAGATCGTTGGTCGGTTCGTCAAGGATCAGCAGGTTTGACGGCTGCGCCATCAGACGCGCCAGCAACAACCGCGCCTTTTCACCACCCGATAGCGATTTCACCGGCGCACGGGCCTGGCGTTCGTCAAAGAGGAAATCTTTAAGATAGGCCACCACATGTTTGGGGTTGCCGCGCACCATCACCTGATCGGATGCACCAGACACCCGCATCATCGGATCGTTGGTCAGGCTGTCCCACAATGTCGCTTCGGGGTCGAGTGCTGCACGGGCCTGATCGAACACCGCGATTTCCAGATTGGTGCCAAGGGTGATGGTGCCCGCATCGGGGGCCATCTCGCCCGTCAGCATTTTCAGCAATGTGGTTTTTCCGACGCCGTTGGGGCCGACAAACGCCACCCGATCCCCGCGAAGCACCCGCAGATCAAAGCCATCGACGATTTGCTTGTCGCCAAAGATTTTGGTGATGGCTTTCGCCTCGATCACCCGTTTGCCCGATTGCTGACCTGCGTCAAATTCCATCGCCGCAGTGCCTTGGCGCCGTATTTGCGCCCCGCGCGCGTCGCGCAACGCGGCCAGTGCCCGCACCCGGCCCTGATTGCGTTTGCGCCGGGCCGAGATGCCTTCAACCGCCCATTTCGCCTCGGCCTTGATCTTGCGATCCAGTTTGTGGCGCGCGTCGTCCTCTTCAGCCCAGACGGTTTCGCGCCAGTCCTCAAACCCGTCAAAGCCGGATTCGCGCCGCCGCACCTGGCCGCGATCAATCCACAGGGTGGCTTTTGACAACGCCCGCAGGAACGCGCGGTCGTGGCTGATCAACACAAATCCCGTACGGGTGTTGGTCAACTCTGCCTCCAGCCATTCGATGGCCTGAATGTCCAGATGGTTTGTCGGCTCATCGAGCAGCATCAGTTCCGGGGCTTCGGCCAGCAGTTTGGCAAGGGCAGCCCGGCGGCGTTCGCCGCCCGATGCGGTGGCCACCGGGGTGTCGGGGTTAAATTTCAACCCTTCGGCCACCATCGGCACCTTGTATTCTTCGCCCGCTGGCAATTCAGAGGCGGCGTAATCGCCCAGCGTTTCAAACCCTGACAAATCGGGGTCTTGTTCCATATAGCCCACAGTGACGCCGGGCGGCACCACGCGGATGCCGCGATCGGCTTCGGCCAGACCGGCCATCACCTTCATCAACGTCGATTTACCCGAGCCATTGCGCCCCACAAGGGCCACGCGATCATTGGGCTGAACCACAAGGTCCAGATCATCAAAGATCGGATTGCCACCAAAGGTAAGCGAGATGCCGGACAGCTGCAAAAGGGGGATACGTGCCATGGGCGGTGATCTAGGGGCAGGCGCGCGCAAGGTCAACGCCCCGGCTGGCGGGTTCGCACAAAAATCGTGCCTTACCCGGCGATCGCGCGCAAGGCGCGGGCGCGGGCGGCGGGGATTTTGGCGATTTCGACGGCGGTGAACACATGCAGAGTGTCAAGATCGGTATCGACAACCGCGTGATCGCTGACCCAGCCGCCCATCGCAAGATAGGTGCGGAGCAATGGCGGCATCGCGCGCAAGGCGGCCCGCAGGTCTGGGGTTTGGCCCGACAGAAGTTGCGAAAAATCATAGACGGCGGGCGCACGTCGCAGGGGCTGCCATGTGGCGGGGGCCAGATGGGCGGCCTGCAACAGCACGAAAGCCGCGTCATGATCCGGGCCAACAGCGCCCTCAAAGGACGAGCAGCCAAACAGCATCACCGCCCCGGTCTGATCGACCCACCGCGCCAAGGCCCCCCAGGCCAGCCGTAGAATATCGGCGTCCTGACAATCGGGATGCACGCAGAACCGCCCCAGCTCAAGCATCGGGGCCCCAAACCCGGCCAGCAGCGACAGATCATAAAATTGCGCCGAGTAACTGCGGGCGACGGCGGCGGCATCGGGCAGGATCATCAACCGATAGCAGCAGACCAGCCGGGCACCGGAGGCCTCTTCAATCAAGATATGCAGGCAGTCTGCATCATAGGCGTCGGCGTCTTGGGGGGACGTGCGGCCCCCGCGAAACACCAGATCGCGCAACGCAATCGCCTGCGCAAGATCGGCATTGGTTGCGGCCATCCGCGCCACATATTTGCCAACCTTCAACGCCCGCACCTGGCCCCCAGTTCCGCAGATTTGATCCAGCGCAGGCTTGGAAACATCGCCCGCGCCGCCTATGTTTGCACTTGTGGCCCAGCTCGCGCAAGCCAGCCTGAAAGAGGATGATATGGATAAAGTGATAAAGTCTGATGCCGAATGGCAGGCACACCTGTCGGATCTGGCCTTTAAGGTGACGCGGCAGCATGGCACCGAACGCGCGTTTTCCAACGATGCCTTTCCAAAAAATCCGGGCACCTATCGCTGTGTCTGCTGCGATGCGCCGCTGTTTGATCAGGCGACCAAGTTTGACTCTGGCACTGGATGGCCGTCGTTCTGGGCCCCGCTTGACGGCGACATGGTCGGCGAATCCGTCGACAAGGGCTGGTTCATGACCCGCACCGAAGTGCATTGCAACAAATGCGACGCGCATTTGGGCCATGTGTTTCCAGATGGACCGGCCCCCACTGGCCTGCGCTATTGCATGAACGGCGTAGCGTTGACGTTCGAGCCCAAAGATTAACCCCTAAACGCGGATCACTTGATCAGCTGATCCGCGCGCAGCCTGCCGATATTGCCGAACAGTTGTGACAAAAAGCTAAGGCCCTTGATGTTGGATTCCGTCACGCGGCGCGACAAGGCCACAACCCGGCCTTTTTCCAGACCAAAGCGTTCGACGTTTTCCACAATACCCTCATCGGTAAAAGTAATTGCCACAACCTGACGGTTTTCTTCCTTGGGCGAAAATGCGCCCGAATGTTTCCACCGGCTTTGCACGTAATACCAGCCGACATCGTTCAACAATCCCGCAGCCGAAGGGCGGCCCACGTCAGCCGCCACGGTTTCGCGGGTGTCCACGCCGACCTCAATACGCGTCAGATCATCGTCTGAGGGCACATAGCCATGATTGCGGTAAGTTGGCGAACAGGCTGCTGCCAACACCACCAACCCCAACAGCCCCGCCCTTGCACGCGTTATAGCCATCTTCAGACCAAAGCTGTTCGTCAAATGCGTCATCCCTGCCCTTGGCCCTTGGCCTGCCCGCTTAAACATTGCCCGATGCAGCCACTCTTGCGCCAGTCTTATCAGACCAGTATCGAGAGACTGCACAAGCCCGCCAGCGGCTGTTACGCTTTGGCTTACAGAAGGTCGCGCCTCTGATCAAGAATGGAACGCAGCTTGGTGCATCACATTGGCCTTTGATTGGGGCAACTTAAGACAAACTACCCCCGGACCTGCTGCATTTTACTTTTAATGCGGTGAACCGGATAAAAAGCGAAACGTGATAAGTTAGGCCATGACATGACCGATACCACCCAAATTCCCCAGGACTTGCCAAGCCAGCCCTATCGCAGTGGCGCTGTTTCTGGACGCAAGACCATTCGCTTTACCTTTGCGCCAGACGCCGCCGCCCGTACCAGCATAGCCCAGGTGCTTGGTCTGCTGGATCTGCCGGAATTTGTGCTGAAGGGCGAATTGCAGCCGATGGGGCGCATTGATGTGGCCCTGCGCGCCGATCTGGCGGCCTTGGTCATTCAGCCCTGCTCGATCAGTCTGGCCCCGGTGACATCGCGGTTGAAAGACCGGGTGGAACGCAACTATCGCCATGATTTCGAAGATCCCAAGGGCGATGAGGTGGAAATTCTTGGCGATGATGCCGAAGCCCTGCCCGAAGTGATTGACGTGGCAGCGGTGGCGATTGAGGCGCTGGCGCTGGCGCTGCCCCTTTATCCGCGCGCCAAGGGGATTGATCTGGGATCAGTGGTGGCAACACCGCCGGGCGCACAACCGTTGACGGATGAAACCCTGAAGCCATTTGCCGGGTTGGCCGGATTGGCGGATAAGATGAAAAAATCGGGCCCGGCACAGGAATAATCCCACCGCACGACATGGAAATCACAGCCCCTTTGACCGATCCAGAAAGGGGCTTGCGCGCAGCTTAAATCTGACTATGTTCCGCGCCTTGTTCAGGGCTTTGCCGCCAACCCATCGGTTTGCGTCAGGTGCCTGAAATCAAAGTAAAATCTGGGGCATGTCCCCCACTATCAAAGGGTGCGACATGGCAGTCCCACAGAACCGAGTCACCTCTTCCAAGCGCAACATGCGTCGTGCGCATGACGCATTGGTTGCAGGAAACCCACAAGATTGTTCCAACTGCGGCGAGTTGAAGCGCCCGCACCATGTGTGCCCGTCTTGCGGTCATTACGATGCGCGCGAAGTTGTCGCTACTGCGAAAGTCGATCTGGACGAGGACGCGGCGTAAGCCGCGCCTTAGCCCCACTTGCCCCCTATGGCGACTGAATCTGAAATTCTGTCTTCCGCTGGTGCAAGCCGCATCATTATTTCTGTTGATGCCATGGGTGGTGATCGCGGGCCTGCAACGGTTGTTGCAGGTCTTGTGCTGTCTGCAGCCGCCCTGCCCGATGCTGATTTCATCCTGCACGGTGATCAGGCGCAACTGACGCCGCTGTTGGCGCGTCATCCCGGCCTTACGGGGCGCGTCACCTTGCGCCACGCCCCCCGCGTGGTGACGATGAACGACAAGCCCAGCCAGGTGATGCGCCATGGCGAAGGCACGTCGATGTGGTCCACCATCGATTCTCTTAAGACACATGAGGCCACTGGTGCCGTGTCGTGCGGCAACACCGGCGCGTTGATGGCAGTGTCGATGATCCGGCTGCGCAAATTGCCCGGCGTGAACCGTCCCGCCATTGCGTGCCTGTGGCCCTCGCGCAATACGGGTGGATTTAATCTGATGCTGGATGTGGGCGCCGATATAAAGGCCGAAGCCGATGATTTGCTGCAATACGCGGCAATGGGCGCGGCTTATGCCCGCAATGGCCTGAACCTTCCGCGGCCCCGCGTGGGGTTGCTGAACGTCGGCACCGAAGAACACAAAGGCCGCGCCGAGCTGAAAGAGGCGCATGACCGCATGCAAGCCGCAGCCGATGCGGGCGGCTATGTGTTTGTCGGCTTTGTCGAAGGCGGCGATATTCCATCCGACCGGGTGGATGTGATTGTAACCGATGGCTTTACCGGCAATATTGCGCTGAAAACCGGTGAGGGCACCGCCAAGCTGATCTCGGATTTCCTGCGCGAAGCGTTTGGCGCGGGGCTGCTGTCTAAATTTGCGGCGCTGCTGGCGCTGAATTCCCTTAAACGCCTGCAGCGCCGCATTGATCCGCGCCGGGTGAATGGCGGGGTTTTTTTGGGACTGAACGGCACCGTGGTGAAATCGCATGGATCAGCCGATGAAACCGGCATCGCCGCGGCCATTGGTCTTGCCTATCAATTGTCGGAGTCCGGGTTTTTGGAACGCATGGCCGCGCGGGTTGCATCAGCGGGCCGCGCGGGGCAAGATGTGCCCCTAACGACGGCGGAGGCGAAGGCAACCGAATGACACTACGCGCCGTCGTAAAAGGCGTCGGGCATTACCTGCCGGACCGGATCGTTCCCAACGCTGAACTGGAAGCTTTGGTTGAAACCACCGATGAATGGATCAAATCGCGGTCTGGCATTGAACGGCGGCATTTTGCAGCCGAAGGGCAGACAACCTCTGATCTGGGCACCCGCGCGGCCCTTGCCGCTTTGGCCAATGCGGGGCTGACGGCCAATGACATCGACGCCATTATCGTGGCGACATCCACCGCCGATCTGACATTCCCCTCGGCTGCGACAATGATTCAGGGCGCGTTGGGCATGACCAGCGGTTTTGCCTTTGACGTGCAGGCTGTCTGTGCGGGCTTTGTCTATGCACTGACCACAGCAAATGCGTTGATCATATCGGGCTCTGCCACCCGCGTTCTGGTGATCGGGGCGGAAACATTCTCACGATTGATGGATTGGACCGACCGGTCCACCTGCGTGCTGTTTGGCGATGGCGCGGGCGCGCTGATACTGGAGGCTGCGCAAGGCGACGGCACCACAGCAGATCGCGGTATTCTTTCCACCGACCTGCACAGTGACGGGCGGCACCAAAAGCTGCTTTACGTTGACGGCGGCGTCTCTACCGGCACCACTGGCTTTCTGCGAATGGAAGGGCGCGAGGTTTTCCGCCATGCCGTTGAAAAGCTGGCACAAACCGCGCATACCGCTTTAGATAAAGTGGGGCTGACCGCCGATGATGTCGACTGGATCGTGCCGCATCAGGCCAATATCCGCATCATCGAAGGCACCGCCCGCAAGATGGGCGTGTCGATGGACCGCGTTGTTGTCACCGTGCAGGATCATGGCAACACATCCGCCGCCTCGATTCCGCTTGCCCTGTCGGTTGGGGTGGCGCGGGGCCAGATCAAACAGGGCGATCTGATCGTGACCGAGGCCATTGGCGGTGGTCTGGCCTGGGGGTCTGTGGTTTTGCGCTGGTAAATCCGGTCAAATCCACCCCAAATCAGCTGATCTTTGACAAGAACAACGTCTTGCAAGCCCCTGTTATTGACTCGCAATTTTATCTGGCCCATCTTGGGAAAAACCTCGGGGGGATAAGATGAGTGAAAAGACTCTGACGCGGATGGATCTGAGCGAAGCCGTGTTCCGCGAAGTCGGCCTAAGCCGCAACGAATCGGCCTCATTGGTCGAAGCCGTGCTGCAACACATGTCGGACGAGCTGGCCTCGGGTGAGACGGTGAAAATCTCATCTTTTGGCACCTTCTCGGTGCGTGATAAAACCGCGCGCGTCGGCCGCAATCCCAAGACGGGCGACGAGGTGCCGATCAGCCCGCGCCGCGTTCTGACCTTCCGGCCCTCGCATCTGATGAAAGACCGCGTTGCTGCCGGGAAAAAGCGTTAAGGGGCGGCGCGGCGGATGGATAAGTCACCCGACGCCTTCCGCACCATCAGCGAAGTGGCTGACCATCTGGAAACCCCAGCCCATGTGCTGCGGTTCTGGGAAAGCCGTTTTCCGCAAATTCGCCCGGTCAAACGGGCGGGCGGGCGGCGGTATTACCGGCCCGCAGATGTGGCCCTGCTGACGGGCATCAAGCGGCTGTTGCATGACGAAGGGTTAACCATTCGCGGCGTACAAAAGATTTTGCGCGAACAGGGCGTGCGGCATGTGGCGGGCCTGTCGGGTGTCGTGCTGCCCGATGATGTCGAACATGACGCCGAAGCAGCACTTGAGGCGGCAATGGCCGCTAATTTTGGTGGCATCGCCGAAAACGCCGTGGAACCAGAGCGGGCGGTGTCGGCCACCATCGTGGCACTGGAAACCGCTTTGCGGCGGTCAGAGACGGCGGAAGATAAGCCCCACCCCAGCACCGAAAAGCCGGGGAAATCTGCGCAAGACGCTGTTATGGGCGATCTTTTTTCTGACGCTGCCCCGACGCCTGCCCCACAGCCGCCAGAAAACGCAGATGACGCCTTTGCCCCGCCTGCCGCGCCGTCTGCAGCGGAATGGTTTGCCAAAGGTGATCTTGCGGCGGCGTTGCGGGCCCTGCCCCGCGGTGCGTTCAACAGCCAGTCAGATCAGGCCCGCGCCATCCATGCGCGATTGGTGGCGCTGCACAGCCACCTGTCATCGCCACCGTCCTTCGCCGACCGCTGACAGATCGACATGCGCTTTCTGGCTTGCCCCGGCGCGGAATATCAGTATGAAAGCCCATGTGTCGGGCCGTGGCGCAGCCTGGTTAGCGCGTCCGTCTGGGGGGCGGAAGGTCGAGAGTTCGAATCTCTCCGGCCCGACCATTACCGAACCCGCCCGCGTGCCAACAGGCGCTGCGGGCGGGTTCGTTTCAGGGGTTTGACATGATCCATTCCGGGGTGCTACCAGCCCAAGCCTTGCGCCTGATGATCGCTGATGGGGCGATTTCAGCCAACCCTGCAGTGGTTGACGCACAAATCCAGCCCGCCAGCCTTGATTTGCGGCTGGGGACCGTCGCCTACCGGGTGCGCGCGTCTTTCCTGATTGGCACCGGGCGCAAAGTGCTTGATCGCATTGCCGAATTTGAAATGCACCGGATGGATCTGACGCAGGGTGCGGTACTGGAAAAGGGCTGCGTCTATCTGATCCCACTGATGGAACATTTGGCCTTGCCACTGGGCATTACCGCCGTGGCCAATGCCAAAAGTTCCACTGGGCGGCTTGATCTGCTGACCCGCACGATTGTTGACGGCGGCACCGAATTTGACCGTATTCCCGAAGGCTATACCGGGCCTTTGTATGCCGAGGTTTGCCCCAAAAGCTTTTCCGTGCTGGTGCGTGCGGGCCAGCGGTTGAACCAGATCCGCTTTCGCGCCGGGCAATCGGTGTTGACCGACGCTGAACTGGTGGCGCTGCATGCCCTTGATCCATTGGTATCGGGCGAGGCTGTGATTTCCGAAGGTCTGGGCTTTTCGGTTGATCTGAAACCGGCCTCGGGCGATCTGGTGGGCTACCGGGCCAAACCGCATACTGGCGTGATTGATCTGGACCGTATCGCGCATTACCCCGCGCATGAATTTTGGGAAGAAATTCACAGCCGCGATGGCCGCATCATCCTTGATCCGGGCGCGTTCTATATCCTGGTCAGCCGTGAAGCCGTCACCATTCCACCCGATTACGCCGCCGAGATGGCCCCCTTCCTTGCCATGGTCGGTGAATTCCGGGTGCATTACGCAGGCTTTTTCGACCCCGGCTTTGGCCATGCCACGGCGGGTGGGTCGGGCAGTCGCGGTGTTTTGGAAGTGCGCTGCCACGAGGCGCCCTTTGTGCTGGAACATGGCCAGATCGTCGGACGGCTGGTCTATGAACGGATGGCGGCACGGCCCGAGACGCTTTATGGCGCGGGGATTGCGTCAAATTATCAGGGTCAGGGATTGAAACTGGCCAAGCAGTTCAAAACCGAATAACCGATCTTTGCTGCCCGATGCGGCGCAGAGCATCAGAGATATGCCGCAATCGGGCATCGCTGGACCGCTATTGCAGTCTAGATTGCCGACAGTGACCTACGAGGACAATATGACCGACGACGCATTGGTGATCTTTACCCCTTCCGGCAAGCGCGGGCGATTTGCGCATGGCACGCCGGTATTGACGGCAGCGCGGCAGTTGGGGGTTGATCTCGATTCGGTGTGCGGCGGGCGTGGGATTTGTTCCAAATGCCAGATCACGCCGGGATACGGTGAATTTTCCAAACACGGCGTAACCGTCGCCGCCGACGCGCTGACCGAATGGAATGCGGTTGAGGCGCGGTATAAATCCATTCGGGGCCTTACCGAAGGCCGCCGTCTGGGCTGTCAGGCCTGCGTGATGGGCGACGTGGTGATTGACGTGCCGCCCGAATCCCAGGTGCACAAACAGGTGATCCGCAAGTCCGCGGCACAGCGTGACATTGTGATGGATCCCGCCACCCGCGCGCTTTATGTCGAGGTCGAAGAGCCTGACATGCACGAACCGACAGGCGATTTTGAACGCCTTGCGCGCGCCCTGCGCGATCAGTGGCAGATCGAAAATGTGCAGGCCGATCTGGGCCTGATGCGCCGCCTGCAGCCTGCCTTGCGCAAGGGCGCTTGGAAAGTCACCGTCGTTCTGAACCGTGGCAACCATGATCTAAGCCACCGGATTGTCGACATTTTCCCCGGCTTCCACGAAGGCGGCATTTACGGGCTGGCGATTGATCTGGGATCAACCACTATCGCCGCGCATCTTTGCGATCTGCGCGATGGCGCGGTGCTGGCGTCATCCGGGGTGATGAATCCGCAGATCAGGTTCGGCGAAGACCTGATGAGCCGCGTCAGTTACGCCATGATGAACCCCGGCGGTGATGTGGAAATGACCCGGGCGGTGCGCGACGCGATCAACGCATTGGCCGCAGAAATTGCGGTTGAGGCCAAGATTGATCCAACCGCGATCTATGAGGTGATCTTCGTCTGCAACCCGGTGATGCACCATTTGCTTTTGGGCATTGATCCGGTCGAACTGGGCCAAGCCCCGTTTGCACTGGCCACCTCTGACAGTCTGTCGCTGGACGCGCGCGAATTAGACCTGACCAACCTGAACCGGTCGGCCCGCGTCTATATCCTGCCCTGCATCGCGGGGCATGTCGGGGCCGATTGTGCAGCAGTGGCCCTGTCGGAAGAACCCAATAAGTCCAAAGACATGGTGCTGATCGTTGATGTCGGCACCAATGCCGAGATTTTGCTCGGCAATGAAACCCGCGTCTTGGCCTGTTCCTCCCCCACCGGTCCCGCCTTTGAAGGCGCGCAGATATCATCCGGCCAACGCGCCGCGCCGGGTGCCATTGAACGGGTTGAAATTGATCCGGCAACCAAAGAGCCGCGCTTCAAAGTCATCGGCTCTGATCTGTGGTCAACCGATGCAGGTTTTGACGCCGCCACTGCCGTATCTGGTATCACCGGTATTTGCGGATCAGGCATTATTGAAGCTGTCGCTGAAATGCGCATGGCCGGATTGGTTGACCAAGGCGGCCTTATCGGTGGCCCCGATCAGACCGGCACGTCCCGCTGTGTTCCCGAAGGCCGCACCCATTCTTATGTTCTGCACGATGGTACGGCGGATGGCGGCCCGCGCATCATGGTGACCCAAGGCGATATCCGCGCCATCCAACTGGCCAAGGCAGCACTTTATGCCGGGGCCAAACTGTTGATGGATGAAATGGGTGTCGATACCGTTGATCGCGTCACCCTTGCCGGGGCGTTTGGTGCCCATATCAGCCCCAAACACGCCATGGTTCTGGGGATGATTCCTGACGTTTTGCTGTCAAAGGTCGTCTCAGCGGGCAACGCGGCAGGCACCGGCGCGCGGATCGCCCTGTGCAATGTCGCCTCACGCGATACCATTGAGTCGATGGTGCATCAGATTCACAAGGTTGAAACCGCCATCGAGCCGCGCTTTCAGGAACATTTCGTCAATGCGTCGGCGATTCCCAACGCGGTTGATACGTTTCCAGAACTGGCGAAAATCGTCACCTTGCCCAATGTCAGCTTTAACATGGCCCGTTCGGGTGGCGATGGGGGCCGCGCGCGGCGGCGGGGTTGACCCACAGCGCCGCTAACGTTTACCTAGGCCCTGATGGAAGATGATCCGATTGCCGCTTTGTTGACCCGGATCGCTGCACAAGACCGTGCGGCGTTCAAAACCACCTATACTGCAGCCGCATCGAAACTTATGGGCGTACTGTTGCGTATCCTTGGTAATCGGGCCGAGGCGGAGGATGCGTTGCAAGAAGTTTTCACCAAAGTATGGCTGCGCGCCAACCGCTTTGACGCGGATAAGGGCCGTGGCATGACCTGGCTGATCGCGATGGCGCGCAATCTGGCGATTGACCGGCTGCGCGCGCGCCATGACACGGTGAATGATGACGATGCGATGGCGGCGGTCGCCGATACCACGCCCCGCGCTGAAACCCGCCTGATTGCGCAAGGCGAGGCCAGGCGCATCAATGAGTGTTTTGACACGCTGGAACCTGACCGCGCCGATGCGTTGCGGGGGGCCTATCTGACCGGGCTGTCGTATATTGATCTGGCCGCGCGCCACGGTGTGCCCCTGAACACCATGCGCACCTGGCTGCGCCGCAGTTTGGCCCGGTTGAAGGAGTGTATGGAGCAATGACCGACACCTCCCTTCCCGAAGATGATGCGCTGGCCGCCGAATATGTGCTGGGGGCGCTGGATCTTGTCGAACGCACTGCGGTGCAGGCCCGGCTGAAATCCGACGCGGGTTTTGCAGCGCTTGTGTTGGATTGGCAAAACCGGATGTCCGGGCTGAATGACGATTATGCCGAGGTCACGGCCCCAAACCTGCTGCCCCAGATCGAAGCACGACTGTTCCCCGCTGCGGCCCGGCCCGCGCGCAATTGGTTCGGCTGGCTGGCAGCGGCTGCCGTGGCAGCAGCCGTTGCGCTGTTTTTCGTGCTGCCGCAAACAACGACACCCGCTGAATTGATCGCCACCCTGGCCGCCGATCCGGCCAGCGACATTGCCGATCTGAAATATGAAGCCCGCTATGGCGAGGGCGCATTGACCATCACACGTGTCTCGGGTCAGGCCGCACCAACGGGATCTGTGCATCAATTGTGGATCATCGCCCCCGATGCCGCCCCGGTTTCGTTGGGCCTGCTGGACAGCACCTCCCTGACCCTTGCCTATCCAGCCGCGCCAACCGCTGGCTGGACGCTTGCGGTATCGGTCGAACCTGCGGGCGGATCAACCACGGGTGCCCCCACGGGCCCGGTGATTATGGCTGCACAAATCGACGTTTGACCGTGGCTGGTTTTACCAACATTTTGTCTAAAATTTGCTTTTTCTGTTCCCAAATATCCCACGGGGGAAGCGGCAATCGGCTTTCGATTGCCGCTTGGGGGTGTGAAACCCCCGCTTTGCAGTCATGCCCACGATCAATGCGTCAAAAAAAGTGAACATCTTTCAAACTTTTTTCACCTGCCCTGAAACTTCCCCCCAATTGCCCCCGTAACTCCTGTTGAAGGCGGGACAGGCTCGCCTCAGCAACAAGGAGCTACCCCATGAAAACTCTTCGTCTTGCAACTGCTATCCTCGCGCTCTCCACCGGTTTTGCCATGGCTGAAAACCCGATGGTGGGTGGTGCTGCGATGTATGAAAACAAGAATATCGTTGAAAACGCGGTGAATTCCGCCGATCACACCACGCTGGTGGCCGCTGTTACCGCCGCAGGTTTGGTGGAAACACTGTCGGGCGCAGGCCCGTTCACCGTTCTGGCCCCCACCAATGATGCCTTTGCCAAGCTGCCCGCTGGCACGGTTGAGACGCTGTTGAAGCCGGAAAACAAAGATCAGCTGGTGAAAATCCTGACCTGCCATGTGATTGCCGGCAACGCGATGTCGGGTGATATCATGGGCATGATTGATGCCGATGGCGGCAAGCACAAGGTAAAAACCGTTGGCGGCTGTGAATTCACCCTGTCGTCCAAAGACGGCAAAGTGATGATCGAAGACGAGATGGGCAATATGGGCACTGTCACCATTGCCGACGTCAAGCAGTCCAACGGCGTGATCCATGTGATCGACACCGTGCTTTTGCCTAAAATGTAACATCGGTGTTCAGGGCGGGAAGGTCACACCCGCCCTGCCCCTCGGGCCAAACTGTTCCCTGTCCCCACGACTAAAGCAGTTTGCGTTTTATCGGGCGAATGAGGCATCACAATTCGCCCGGTTCTTGGGCCGGATTGTGCTTCAAGATAAACGCAAACTGCTTTTACAGGCTAAGCCCGGGAAAGGGCCTTCGGTTCATCCCGAAGGCCCTTTGCTTTTTGGGCGGCTTGGAGTTAGAATTCATGTATTGTTGATATTTTATTGGAGAGTTGTGATGCAGGTATTTTGCATTCTTCGCCGTTTGGCGTTTTTCATCGCCCTGCTATACCCTCAACTGGCCCTGTCTGAAGGCCGATCTATCATCGTGCTGGATGCGTCAGGCTCGATGTGGGGCCAGATCGACGGACGCGCGAAACTTGAAATCGCGCGCGAGTCGTTGAACGAGGTATTGAAATCCATTCCCCCTGAAACCGAACTGGGCCTGATCGCCTATGGCCACCGTGAAAAGGGGTCGTGTGCCGATATCCAGCTGATCGTGCCCCCCGCGCCCGGCACAGCGCAGGCGATCTCTGATGCGGCTGCAAACCTGCAATTCTTGGGCAAGACCCCGCTGACCGACGCCGTGCGTATGGCGGCATCAGAGTTGCGGTCCACCGAGGAAAAAGCCACCGTTATCCTGATCACCGATGGCATTGAAACCTGCGGCGCAGATCCGTGCGCGTTGGGGCTGGAGTTGGAAGCATCGGGCGTGGATTTCACCGCCCATGTCGTGGGGTTCGGGCTGACCGAGGAAGAAGGCAGGCAAGTGTCCTGCCTTGCGACCAACACGGGCGGACTTTACATCACCGCCGCAGATATGGCGGGGCTGACCGACGCGCTGCAAACCACGGTTCTGACGGCGGTCGATCTGAGCGAACCCGATCCGGTGACTGAGCCAGAACCCGTCGCGGCACCGCTGGAGTTCAACTTTGCCCCCACTGCCCTGCTGGCCCCCGGCATAGCCATTCCGGATGATCCCAGCGATCTGCAATGGGAAATTCATAAAATCAACCCAGATGGCACAACCGGGGATCGGGTATTGACAGATTACAACGATTTCAAAGCCTTGCTGGAGCCCGGCCGCTACCGTGTGTCAGTCGCGATAGAGAAGGCAACAGCGCAGCAGGATGTCA
>JAYUHO010000135.1:0-2061 GCA_043766915.1 Cypionkella sp. | reverse complement strand
TCGCGCAGAACACCGTCGGCACTTACAATGTGCTGGAAGCCGCGATGAAGCTGGGCGTGCGCAAGGTGATCTTCGCCAGTTCCGAAACCACCTATGGCGTCTGCTTTGCCGAGGGCGACAAGGATTATCATTCGTTCCCGCTGGAGGAAGACTACGACAGCGACCCGATGGACAGCTACGGTCTGTCCAAGGTGGTCAACGAAAAGACCGGCCGCGCTTTTGCGATGCGCTATGGTGCCGATGTTTATGCCCTGCGCATCGGCAACGTGATCGAGCCGCATGAATACGCCAATTTCCCCGGCTATCTGGCCGATCCGCTAAGCCGCAAGCGCAACGCCTGGAGCTATATCGACGCCCGCGATCTGGGCGAGATCGTGCACCTTTGCCTGCAAAAAGACGGGCTTGGCTATCAGGTATTCAACGCGGTGAATGACACCATCACTGCCAACATGCCGACGGCGGAATTTCTGGCGAAATATGCGCCCAACACGGCCGTAACCCGGACGATGGGGACGCTTGAAGGCCCGCTGTCGAACCGCAAAATCCGCGAGGTGCTGGGCTTCAAAGAAGCGCACCCGTGGCGGAACTATGTAAAAGTCTGATCCGACCATTCCGGGGCGGCGCAACGGCGTTGCCCCGGTTTCCAATGCCCATTTACTAGCGCGCCAAAGCCATGGCATCACGGGGGGGGTGAACCCGCCCATCGGACGACGCGGCACAAGGGGATTGCGGTGATGAAGATCAGGCATCGGCTGCAAGACAAGAAAAGCAAGATCACTGTCCACGAGGTTGCGGCCCACGCTGGGTTCAGTGAATCCACCGTCTCTCGCATCATGCGCAACGAAGGTTTGGTGGCCGAGGCCACGCGCCGCAAAGTGATGGAAAGCGTGCGGATGCTTGGCTATGTGCCGAACCGGATTGCCGGGTCTTTGGCCTCCATGGATTCGAAACTGATCGGGGTGGTGGTGCCATCCTTGTCGAACATCGTGTTTCCCGAGGTGCTGCAAGGCATCAATGCCGGGTTGAAAACCAGCAACTATCAAGCCGTCATCAGCATCAGCGATTATGACATCGACCGCGAGGAAACGTTGGTGCGCGGCATTCTGGCATGGCAACCGGCGGCGATCCTGATCACCGGCTTTGATCACACCATGGCCACGCGCCGGATGCTGGACCAAAGCGGGGTGCGGGTCGTCGAGATGATGGACATCGACTCGGCCCCGATTGATGTGGCCGTGGGCATGTCGCACCGCCGCGCGGGATATGCCACCGGGCAACACCTTATTGCCAAGGGCTACCGCCGGTTTGGCTATGTCGGCCACGACTGGCAATCGGACCGCCGTGCGCGGCTGCGCTATGATGGCTTGTGCGAGTCGCTGTCCGAGGCCGGAATGTCAATTGCCGCCCATGCCATTGCCGATGGGCCAAGTTCGGTTGCCACCGGGCGGAGCCAGACTGAGCAACTGTTCCGGATGGCGCAGGTAGATGTGGCGGTCTATTCCAATGATGATATGGCGGTGGGCGGGGTGTTCCATTGCATGGGCGCGGGGATCAGCCTGCCAGATCAGCTGGCGATCTTTGGCTTCAACGGGCTGGATATCGGACGGGAACTGCCGCAGCCCTTGTCCACCGTGCGGTCAAACCGGTTCCTGATCGGTCAAAAGGCAATTGAATCCATCCTGCGTTCGCCAGAGCGGCCCGCGACGAAAACCGGTATCGACACCGGGTTTGAGATTTTCGCAGGGGCGACCGCCTGACTTTCGCAGCGCATTGCAGCCGCATCCTGACAGTATCAGGCACGCCTCCGGCCGCATGATCCGGCGCAAAAGCCGAGCGAAATCGTCGGTACATCAAGTCACGATCACAGTTGGCGGTCAGATTGCAGCCGTCATCCAAGTGAAACCCGGAGGTCGGCCGAGGCTTCAAGCTGCTCTCTGACAAGGGTTTCCACCACTCTCTGAATGATCTCGGCCTCGACCTTCACCGGTGTTCCCGATTGCCTTTCCACCTCCGCCGCCACTTGCGCCGCCACTTGCGCCGCCACTTGCGCGGCCATCAGCG
>JAYUHO010000134.1:0-5586 GCA_043766915.1 Cypionkella sp. | reverse complement strand
CAAAAGCCGCGGCGAGAACAGCGATTTTTCGGTAAATGCGGCGATGTTCATGGAAATCCTCCACCTATAGTGACTTAATTATACGTCATTACAGGTGGAAATACAAGGCCCCGCCGCGGCAGTCAGTAATCGGTCAAGGTATAAATCGCGCCATCACAGGCATCGGCATTGGCCTCGATCAGCTTTTTGCTATCAAACACTGCCTGAACATAGACTTGCATGCAAACCGGCAGCGAAAGCGGAATCGTTACACTTTCCCCGGGACGCAGCGGATCAATGGTGCCTCCCAACGCATCATCGCCCAGCATGTCAAACACAGTGATCGACGAGAAAACATGATTGGTGCCGTTGGCCAACGATATTGTCGGCGACTGCTCGGCCAGTGCGGCACTGGCCAAGACGAGGCCCGCTAAAAAGGCCGTTGTTTGGCACGTCAGGCGGCAGGTCATATTCCATCTCCGACAAAGGCTTTTTCGACCACATATTCGAGGGGTTCTGAATTTGCCCCCTCGCGCAGGCCAAAGCCTTCCAATACTGCCTTCACATCGATGTTAAAAGCAAGCGAGCCGCACACCATTGCGCGGTCTGTGGCCGGTTCCATCGGCGGCAATCCCAGATCGGCGAACACTTTGCCAGAGGTCAGGTTATCGGTGATCCGCCCCATTTGGCCGGTTTGTTCGCGCGTGGTGGTCGGGTAATACAGCAGCTTGTCGCCCACCAGATCGCCAATCAGCGGATCATCTTTCAGGCTGGCCACCAGATCGCGGCCATAGGCCAGTTCGGCCACCTCGCGGCAGGTGTGCATCATGATGATCTGGTCGTATTTCTCATAGGTGTCAGGTTCGCGCATCAGGCTGGCAAAGGGCGCAAGGCCGGTGCCGGTGGCCAAAAACCACAGTCGCTTGCCGGGCAACAGCGCGTCATGCACCAAAGTGCCGACGGGTTTGGGGCGCAGGATGATCTGATCGCCGACATTGATATGTTGCAAGCGGCTGGTCAGCGGGCCTTCGGGCACTTTGATCGAGTAAAACTCTAACTCGTCATCCCAGGCGGGCGAGGCGATGGAATAAGCGCGCAGCAGCGGCTTTCCTGCATCGCCCAAAAGGCCGATCATCACAAATTCGCCCGACCGAAACCGCAGCGATGGCGGCCGGGTGACGCGGAATGAAAACAGCCTGTCGGTCCAATGCTTGACGGACGTGACGGTTTGCGCATCGGGCAGGTGCTGTTTTGCAGCGGGCAGGGCATCAAGGGTCATGGCGGCCGTTTGGGTCATTTCGTTCGTCTTTCAGATATGTCGGTCGAAGCGAAAGGAAAACCCCTTTCAGTTGCAAAGCCGATTAGCCGCTTACCGCGCGCAACCGACTTTGATAATCATGTGCGTGCCAATCGGCGCGCAGCAGCCATTGCTCTTGCGGCTGGCGCAGCGCCAGATCATCAGGAATTTCCACCTGATCAAAGCCCACCCGCCGCGCCATCGGGTATTGATCGACAATCACCGGGCCATTGGCGCGCAAGGTTCCAACATAGCCCAATTCGCGCAGACGGCGCGCTATGGTAAAGGCGCGGCCATCATTAAAGGCCGGAAACGCCACGCGGATCAGGCTTAGATTTGGCAGATAAGCCGCCAGTGCCTCGGGATCGTCAGTGTGAGCCAGATCAACCGCGCCCTTGTGATGGGCGATATCGGCCAGGATCACAAAATCGGAGGCGGGAACGGGCACAAAGCCCTGATCGGTGACAAGAACGCTCATGCGGCGGCTCCTTTTGGGATACGAACGGCTTTTCCATCAACGAAATGAATACCGCATTCGGTTTTTTCTGAACCCCGCCAACGACCTGCACGCGGATCTTCACCTGGCTTTACCGCCGACGTACACGGCGCGCACCCAATCGAAGGATAGCCCTTGGCGACCAACGGATGGCGTGGCAGACGGTTGTTTACCATATACTCTTCCAGATCGTCGCGGCCCCAATGCGCCAGAGGATTTACTTTGATCCGCAAATCGCCCTCGGCCTCAAAAAACTCAACCTGCCCGCGGGCTGATCCCTGATAGCGTTTGCGTCCAGTGATCCAGCCGTCAAACGGGGCCAGCGCGCGCTCCAGCGGTTCTACCTTGCGCACGTTGCAACAGGCATCGGTGTTGAACTGATGCAGGGTGTTGTCGGGGTCCTCATAGGCCAGACGCGGGGCTGCGGCGCGAATGGTGCGGATGTCACACAGCGGCAGCGAGTCAGCTAATGTACGCTGATACTCCAGCGTTTCCGCAAACAGCATCCGCGTGTCGATGAACAGCACCGGAGTTTCAGGTGCGATCACCGATACCAGATGCAACAACACCACCGATTCCGCCCCAAACGACGACACCAGCGCCACCGACCCCAGATCAACGTCTTTCAACGCATGTTCCAGCACCGCCGTCGCTCCATGATGGCGATAGCGCGCGTTCAGCGCCGCCACGCGGGCGGCAACCGAGCCCCCCTGCAAATCACGCGGCATCTTTGGCGTCATCCTCGCCGTAAAGCGCCGTTTTGAACGGGGCCAGACCCAAACGGCGGTAGGTTTGCAAGAACGCTTCATCCGCACTGTGGCGCACGTCAAGATAGGCCAGAACGATGCGTTCTATCGCGGGCACAATCTCATCATAGGCAAAGCCGGGGCCGACCTTTTCACCAATCGCGGCGGTTTCAGAGCCATCGCCGCCAAGGGTGATCTGATAATTCTCGACGCCCGCGCGGTCTAACCCAAGAATGCCGATATGACCGACATGGTGATGCCCGCAGGCATTGATGCAGCCCGAGATTTTAAGCTTCAGCGGGCCAATGTCATGTTCCAGCTTCAACTCTGCAAACCGCAGGGCGATTTGTTGGGCCACCGGGATCGAGCGTGCCGTGGCCAGCGCGCAATAATCCATGCCGGGGCAGGCGATGATATCGCTGATCAGCCCGACATTGGCCGTGCCAAGCCCGGCTTTGACCAAGGCCGCATGCACCACCGGCAGATCGGCTTTATGCACATGCGGCAGGATGACGTTCTGCTCATGGCTGATGCGCAAATCGCCGTGCCCATAGGTTTCGGCCAGATCGGCCATCAGCCGCATTTGATCCGAAGTCGCATCGCCGGGGGTCGCGCCATGCGCCTTGATGCTGATGGTGACAATCGCATAGCCGTCATGGCGATGGGCAGTCAGGTTGGTATCAGCCCAGGCCCGGAAGATCGGGTCGGATTTGTAAAACTGATCATAAGCGTCTGTAGGTGCCACGCGGAACACAGGTGGTGCAAAGGCCGCACTTATGTCTGCCAGCAAAGCCTGATCCGCGCCGCCAAACTGCGGGCGCAGTTCTGCAAAGCGTTCTTCAATCATCCGGGATATTTCAACGCGGCCAGTCTCATGCACGGTGATCTTGATGCGGGCTTTGTATTTGTTATCGCGCCGCCCCAACGTGTTATAGACCGACAAAACCGCTTCGACATATGGCAACAGGTCAGCCTCGGGCAGGAAATCGCGCACGGTGAAGGCAATCATCGGGGTGCGGCCAAGGCCACCGCCGACCATCACTTCAAACCCCAACTCGCCAGTCGCATTGCGCAACAAACGCAGGCCGATGTCATGCGCGCGGGTCACGGCGCGGTCATTCGGCGCACCCGTGATGGCGATTTTGAACTTGCGGGGCAGGAATTGAAATTCCGGGTGATCGGTAGACCATTGGCGCAACAACTCGGCATAGGGGCGCGGATCGGCGACCTCATCAGCGGCGGCCCCTGCGAAATGATCGGCGGTGACATTGCGCACGCAATTGCCGCTGGTTTGAATGGCGTGCATTTCGACATCCGCCAACGCACCCAGAATCGCGGGCACATCAGGCAGTTTTGGCCAGTTGAACTGAATATTCTGCCGGGTGGTAAAGTGGCCATAGCCTTTGTCATAGGTGTCAGCGATCTGGGCCAGTTGCCGCATCTGGTGCGGGTTGATCGTGCCGTAAGGGATCGCCACCCGCAGCATATAGGCATGCAATTGCAGATAAAGCCCGTTCATCAGGCGCAGCGGGCGAAATTCTTCTTCTGTCAGACTGCCATCAAGACGGCGCGCGACCTGATCTGAAAACTGCGCGACGCGGGCGCGCACGAAACTTTCGTCGAAATCGGAATAATCATACATTTGAGTCGTCCGTCTGTTTGCCATGCGCATAGTTGGAAGGGCCGCGGGTGCGAAAGGCTTCGCGGAAATGGATGGGCTCGGGGCCATGGGTGCCTTGGCGCGCATCGGCAAGGTATGCCCCCACGATCACATTGCGTTGCGATGCGGCGTCCAGAAGACGCAGTTGCGCATGCGCCTCATCCTCGATCAACTCGGCCTCATGGTGGCTGCGGCTCCACCGATCATCGGCGGTCTGGTAGACCACATCGCCCAAGCGCAGATCATTGGCGGTGACGACTTTGGCGATGTACTGGCGGCTCATAGCTGGGCCTCTTTCAATTGGGGCAGGGCGATGCGGGCCTCTCGTGGGGCGAGCCCGTACAGAATCACTGCGGGGCCTTCGAGGGCGGCGGCTGCAGAGGGAAGGCTGGCAAGGGTGGCCGCAACGATGCGCTGATCGGGGCGGGATACGTTTTCGATCAGAGTGACCGGTGTATCTGCGGCAGCACCGTGCATGATCAGACGGCCCTGAATGAAGCGCGCCGATTTTTTTCCCATATAGATCGCAACCACAGTGCCGGGTGCCGCAATCCCGCGCCAGTCAAGATCGGCATAGCCTGCCATATCATGGCCGGTGACGATGCGCAGGGCGGCGTTGCGCCCGCGCTTGGTCAGACTTTGGCCGATATTGGCGGCGGCAACTGCGGCTGATGTCAGGCCGGGAAGAATGGTGAATGACAGTCCCGCGGCCTGCAGCGCGTCGATCTCTTCATCCAGCCGGCCAAAAATACCGCAATCGCCGCCCTTCAGCCGCACCACCCGCGCGCCGGTTTGCGCATGCGCCACAAGAGCTGCGTTGATGCTGGACTGTTCGGTGGACGGACCAAAGCCGGTTTTGCCGACGTCGATTTTGATCACATGCGCCGGGATCAGCGCCAGCACTTCGGCCCCCACCAGACGATCATGGATCACCACATCCGCGCCTTGCAACGCGCGATAGGCACCCAGCGTCAGATGCAGCGCAGCACCGGGGCCTGCGCCCACAAAGGTAACGGCAGCGGATTGCGGTGAAAACTGCGGTAAGTCGATCATGGCGTTTCCCGTGGCTTGTTGGGTCTAATATAGGATATTTTCCCATAATTTGGCTAGATGCCCTTGCGGATAAGGAAGAATGTTCCAATACTGCCGAGAGTTGGAAGGAATTTCTGCACAAGGAGGGATCACGCGAATGGCAGCCCAATTGGACGATCTGGATCGGAAAATTCTTGGCGAATTGCAAAGTGATGCCGCGCAATCACTGGACGAAATTGCGCGCAAAGTGGGGTCTTCCAAAACCCCGGTGTGGAACCGTATCAGGCGGATGCGCGAAACCGGGGTGATCTTGCGCCAAACCGCGTTGCTGGATGCGGAATCGCTGGGGTTAGAGGCCTGTTTTTTCGTGTTGATC
>JAYUHO010000133.1:0-5591 GCA_043766915.1 Cypionkella sp. | reverse complement strand
ATTGATTGCGGCGTGGTATCAATCCGCCCATCCACCAGCCGCACAATCCGGTCACAGCGCGCGGCCAATTCAGGCGCATGGGTGACCAGAACCAGCGTGGCTCCATGCCGATCGCGCAGACCAAAGATAAGATCCATGATCGCCGCTCCATTGGCGCTGTCCAGATTTCCGGTCGGCTCATCGGCCAACAACAGTGCCGGACGGGGCGCCGCGGCACGGGCCAGCGCCACGCGCTGCTGCTCGCCCCCCGACATTTGTGACGGATAATGATGGCGGCGCATGGCCAGACCCACCGCCTCTAACTCATCTTCCGCCCGCGCAAAGGCATCGGTGACGCCTGCTATCTCCATGGGAAGGGCAACATTTTCCAACGCCGTCATCGTTGGGATCAGATGAAACGACTGAAACACCACGCCCATTTTGCCGCGCCTGAACCGGGCCAGGCCGTCTTCATCCAGCCCGCTCATGTCCGACCCCAAGGCCATCACCCGGCCCCGGCTGGCGCGTTCCAAACCGCCCATCAACATAAGTAACGAAGATTTGCCCGATCCTGATGGCCCCACCAGCCCCAAAGTTTCGCCACGCGTGACAGTCAGGCTAATTCCCTTCAAGATGTCGACAGACCCGGCATTGCCTGCCAAACTTAACCAAACATCATCCAACGCCAGAACGGTATCCGTCATAATGCTCTCTCAACTGCTCAACGTCACATATGCGTCCCTGCGCGGTATTCGCAATGCGAGTGCTATCATATTGTTGTTAAATGCCCCGTTATTGGCCGAACCTATTACCTTGGTGGCCTTTGGCGACAGCCTGACCCAAGGCTATGGCCTGCCCCCACAGAATGGGTTTGTGCCAAAGCTTCAGGCTTGGCTGACGGCAGCGGGGGACGATGTTGTGGTGATCAACGCAGGCGTTTCAGGCGATACCACGGCAGGGGGGGCATCGCGGATTGACTGGACTTTGACGCCCGACGTTGATGCAGTGATCGTCAATCTGGGCGGCAACGACATGCTGCGCGGCATTGATCCCGGGGAAAGCCGGAAAAATCTGGACGCAATCTTGACAGCGGCGGATGCGAAAAACCTGCCGGTACTTCTGGTGTCTTTGCGCGCACCGGGAAATTACGGGGCAGAGTTTAAGGCCGCATTTGATGCGATGTACGGTGATCTGGCCGCAAAACATGGGGATTTACTGGCTGATAACTACTTTTTTCCGCTGATCGATCAGTCCACTCGTTTGCTTGATTCCGCACTTATGCAGGCTGACGGCATTCACCCCAATGCCGCAGGCGTGGACAAAGCGGTTGAATCTTTGGGGCCAAAGGTGCGTGAATTGCTGGCGTTGGTAGCACGGTGATCCGTGTGGGCGCAATACAATGAAAGAATTTTTCAATGAACTCCAGGATGACCTTCATTTCGGATCTGACCGCAGCAATTGGTGCGGCGCATGTGCTGACGGGCCCCAATGACCTGGCGCGCTATGCCAAGGATTGGACGTCGCATTACACCGCCAATCCTGTAGCGGTGGCGCGGCCCGCCACCACCGCCGAAGTGTCTAAGGTGGTGCAGATTGCTGCGCAGCATGGCGTGCCGGTGGTTCCTGTTTCAGGCCGCACAGGAATAACGGGCGGTGCTATGACCGATGGCGGCTTGATGCTGTCCGTTGAAAGACTAAACAAAATCCGTGAGATACGGCCGCAGACACGCATCGCAGTGGTCGAAGCTGGAGTGATTTTATCATCCTTACACGATGCCTCCGACGCAGAGGGCCTGTATTTCCCGCTGTGGTTTGGCGCGCGCGGTTCGGCGATGATCGGCGGCGTTTTATCCACCAATGCAGGCGGATCAAATGTGCTGCGTTATGGATCAACCCGCGCGTTGTGCTTGGGGCTGGAGGTGGTTTTGGCCGATGGCCGGATCCTGAACTTGATGAGCCAGTTGCACAAAGACAATTCCGGTTACGATCTGAAAAACCTTTTCATTGGCGCAGAAGGCACGCTGGGGGTGATCACTGCCGCCGTGATGAAACTTGTGCCGCGCCCGCGCGCCTATGCCACGGCCACCCTTGCTGCGCGGTCATTGCCCGATGCGCTGGCCTTGCTGAACCAGTTACAAGACGCTTCTGGTGGCGCGGTGGAGGCGTTTGAATACATGCCCGAAAGTTACATGCGCCGCCTTGCCACTGCGCGGCCCGATATCCGCCAGCCGTTCACCCCGCACCACGCTGTCAATATTCTGGTCGAATTGGGTGTCACAGCACCGCGGGATTCGGTGCCGGATGAAAACGGCACCGTGCCGATTGTAGCGCTGCTGGAAAACACATTGGCCGCAATGATGGCCGATGGCACGGTGCTGGATGCTGAAATCGCTCAGTCTGATCAACAACGACGCGCCATGTGGGAACGCCGCGAACTGGCCGCCGAGATCACCTATGCCCGCAAACCCGCGATCGACACGGATATATCCCTGCCCTTGGACCGTGTCGCTGTGTTTTTCGATATGATCAACGCGCGCCTGTCGGAAATTGATCCGGGCTGCGATCAGATGTGCGTGGCGCATCTGGGTGATGGCAATCTGCATTTCACCGTTTTTCCCACCCGCGACGGGCTGCACGATACGGTTGTCACCGCGATAGAAGACGTGGTGCAAGCCCTTGGTGGGTCTTTTTCCGCTGAACATGGCGTGGGCCTGTCAAAGCTGCCGTCAATGGCGCGGCGCAAAGACCCGGTGGCGCTGGATGTGATGCGCACGATCAAAGCGGCGCTGGATCCGGGCAACGTGATGAACCCGGGCAAAGTTTTGCCGTAGGTCTGGCCTATGGGGGTGGACTTCCCGGGGAGGCGGCAGTAGCCATCGGATGCGCCCGTTTTGGGCAACGACGGAAAATCAAAACGTGAACCCCCTGACGCCTGTGCTTGCCCATCCGACGCTGCGCCTGATTGGCGTGGCGCTGTTGCTGTTGGGCGCGCTGAATGCGTCGATTTATCCCTATCAATCGCTGATTGGCATTGAAAAGATTGGCCTGACCGAACCCGCCTTTGCGCTGGTGATGGTTTTAACCTCTGCGGTGGCGGTGACGTCATCGGTGCTGTTTGGCATCGCAGGCGATCAGCGGGGCCAACGGCGGCGCATCGCCCTGATTGCAGCCCTGTGCAGCATCGCGGCCTTGGCGATGATGCTGATCTTGCCCGGCCCCATCACGTTCATTCTGGCGCATGGTGTGCTTTTACCCATTGCGTCAAGCCTTTACGGGCAGTTCTTCGCGCTTGCGCGTCTGGCCAGCCCAACCGACAACCACAGCCGCGATGCCATCTTGGCCACCATTCGCGCGGCAATGTCGATCAGTTTTCTGGCGATGTTGATCTTTTGGACCTTTGCCTTTGGCGGTGGCGCGGATGTGATGTCGATCTATTTCTCGGCAGGACTGGCCAGTCTGGGGTTGCTGATCCTGATCTGGTATGGGTGGCCGCGTGATGGAGCCACCGCTTGGGCGGATCAGCCGTCAGGGTTGAACATGCGTCAGGCTTTTCGGGAAATTGGCCGTCCGCATGTGATGCTGCGCTTGCTGCTGCTGGGCGCGATCAGTTCGGCGGGGGTGCTGTATTTTGTGCTGATCTCGCTGGTGTTTGACGCCTCACCGCTGCGCGATGCAGGCGACGTGGCGCTTTATGTGGGCTTGGTGGCGGGGTGGGAAGTGCCCTGCCTGTTGCTGATGCCACGATTGGTTGCCCGCATGTCGCGCAGCAATGCCATCGCTTATGGCACGGGGTTATATGTGCTGCATCTGATCGCCCTGCCGCTGCTGTGCGACACGCCCTGGATATGGGCGATGACACTGGTGGCGGGGGTGGGCGGCACCGCAATTATCAGCCTGCCGATCCTTTATTACCAAGACATGCTGACGGGGCGTCCGGGCACCGCGGGCGCGATGTTGGCCTTACAAAAGCTGGTGGCGGATGTTTTGGCGGCAGCGGCGTTTGGCTTTGGCACCGCCATCGGAGGGTATTTCACCGTCGCAGTCATCGGGGCGGGGCTGGCGTTGATCGCCGCTGTCAGCTTGTACTTAGCCGACAGACAGGCGTGGTTGATGCCTTTGGAGACTGTCTAAGCAAAGAACCCCGGCCCCGCGCGACCCAGCAAGTCCGCGCCCAGTTCCCGGCCCAAATCGGCCCCATCAGCCACTTGGCCGCGCAATTCACCTGTGATCACCTTTGATCCATCCGGGCGCAAAATCTCACCGCGCAGCCAAAGCTGATCGCCCTCCAGCACAGCCAACCCTGCAATCGGGGTTTCGCAAGACCCATCCAACCGCATAAGGAACGCGCGTTCTGCGGCCAGTCTTTGCCCGGTGGGTCCGTGATGAATGGCCGCCAGCATATGCTCGGCCCGCGGATCATCGACGCGGCGTTCGATACCGATGGCCCCTTGCGCGACCGCAGGCAGCATTTCATCCACCGCGATGGCCGAGCGCGCCATATGCGCCAGCCCCAACCGGTTCAGCCCCGCCATCGCCAAAAACGTCGCCACAGCCACGCCGTCTTGCAGTTTCTTCATCCGGGTCTGTACGTTGCCGCGAAATTCAACCAACTTCAGATCAGGCCGCCTATGCGCAAGCTGGGCGCGACGGCGCAACGACGATGACCCAACCACAGCGCCCTGCGGCAGCTCCATCAGCCCTGCAACCGAGGGCGATACAAACCCATCGCGCACATCTTCGCGCGGCAGATAGCAATCCAGCATCAGCCCGTCAGGCTGTAAGGTTGGCATATCCTTCATTGAATGCACTGCAATGTCGATGCCACCGTCCAAAAGCGCCTCTTCGATCTCGCGCGTGAACAACCCTTTGCCGCCAATCTCTTTCAGCGCCCGGTCCAGAATCTGATCGCCCGTGACCTTGATCACCACAATTTCAAAGGCCGTATCAGGCAGATCAAACGCCCCCATCAGACAGCGCCGGGCCTCATGCGCCTGCCACAAAGCAAGCGGTGATCCTCGGGTTCCGATCTTAAACGGATGGGCGGGGCTGGGCATGGAATATGTCATGGGCATAGCCATACATGTGTCATTCTGGGCTGACAACCATCTGACAACCGAGTTGCCCTTGACAAGCCGCGTCTGCCATCCGACCCATGGCGCAAAGGAGACTGCCATGACCAAAAAGACCATCCTTCGCGCGCTTTCGGGCGAGAGATTGCCCACGCCCCCGATCTGGATGATGCGTCAGGCAGGCCGCTATTTGCCGGAATATCGCGCCACACGGGCGCAGGCGGGCGATTTTCTCAAGCTGTGCTATAATTCAGAACTGGCCGCCGAAGTCACCCTGCAGCCCATTCGCCGCTATGGCTTTGATGCCGCTATTCTGTTCGCCGATATATTGCTGTTGCCCCAGGCTTTGGGCGCGGATTTGTGGTTTGAAACCGGCGAAGGTCCGCGGCTGTCAACGATTTCGACGATGGCCGAACTGCGGGCGTTGAAACCCAAAGACGCCATCCATGACACGTTGGCTCCGATCTATGAAACCGTGCGGATATTGGCGCGGGAACTGCCGTCCGAGACAACTCTGATCGGTTTTGCGGGCGCACCATGGAC
>JAYUHO010000132.1:0-14796 GCA_043766915.1 Cypionkella sp. | reverse complement strand
ATCGGATCACTGGCGGGCGTCGCGGGCACCAGCGTAGCCTTGGGCGCGAATATCCTGACCACAGGTGACGCCACCAGCACCACGATGGCAGGTGCTATCGGTGGCACGGGTGGATTGACCAAGCAAGGCGCGGGCACGTTCACTTTGACTGGTGCCATCTCTTACACCGGCACCACGACGCTGACGGCTGGTGCTTTGAACATCGACAGTGGTGGAGTTACCCGTGACATTGGCGATCTGGCGGTGACGGGCGGCACGCTTGGCCTCGACAACGCGTTTGTGTCGGTGGATTCGCTGTCGGGCAGTGTTGGGTCGATTGCCCTGACATCGGCCTTGGGCGCGTCCGGGCTGACCTTTGGCTCGGATAATACCAGCACCACCTTTTCGGGCGGTGTAACGGGCGATACTGCGCTGACACATTTGATCAAAGAAGGCACCGGCACGACCACGCTGTCGGGCACCATCAACACTGCGGGCACAATCACCGTCAGCGCGGGCACCTTGGCACTGTCGGGCAACAACACCATCGGCGGGGGGATCACTGTCAACGGTACGCTGCTGCTGGGGTCGAACAATGCGGCGGGCGGGGCTGCAGGATCAATCACCACGACGGGGTCGGTGATCAGTTATGCAAACGCAGTGAATTCCGCGACGCCGATTACGATTGCATCCAACACAACGCAAGTCGAGGTTCTGGCGGCGGATGCGGCGGAACAGTCAGGTGTCATCAGTGAAGACGCCGCCGGACGGCCATTAGAGAAAATCGGGACGGGCACACTGACGCTGTCGGCGGCGAATACTTATACAGGGGCCACGACCGTTACTGGCGGCTCGTTGGTCGTGACGGGATCGCTGGCATCTGCGGTGGTGAACGTGGCCACGGGCGCCAATATCAATGTCGATGGCGCGGCTTTGCTGGACACGGCGGCGGTGGTTTTGACGGGCACCGGCGATCTGACGCTGTCGGGGGCCGAAACGATTGGGTCTTTGGCGGGCGGTGCGACCTCGACCGCAAGCCTTGGGGCGAACACGCTGACGACAGGAAATGCAACAAACACCATAATGGCGGGCGTCATTGGCGGCACGGGTGGGTTGATCAAGCAAGGCGCGGGCGTGTTCAACTTGTCAGGTGTGAACACCTACAGCGGGGCCACCACCGTTAATGCGGGCACACTGGCGCTGACGGGCAGCGGGTCTGTGGCTTCGACCACCGTGACCGTGGCGGGCACCGGCAGTCTTTCCACCGATGGCGCGGCTATTGCCGATGCGGCGGCGGTGGTTTTGACGGGCACCGGCAATCTGACGCTGACGGGGGCCGAAACGATTGGGTCTTTGGCGGGGGTGGCGGGAACGACTGTGTCCCTGGGCGCGAATATCCTGACTACGGGCGATGCGACCAGCACTGCAATGGCGGGCATTATCAGCGGCACGGGCGGGTTGGTCAAACAAGGCAGTGGGGTGTTCACCCTTTCGGGCGTGAACACCTACACCGGCACCACGACGGTAAACGCAGGCGCATTGGCGCTGACCGGCGGAGCGGCGATTGCCAATGCCGGAGCGGTGGTTGTTACCGCCCCGGGCACCTTGCAGGTGAATGCCGATGAAACCATCGGGTCACTAGCCGGATCGGGGGCTGTGGTGTTGACGGCGGGCCTTACCGCAGGGGGCGATAACACCTCGACCACCTATTCCGGCGTGATGTCGGGGGCGGCGGCGGGCTTTTTCCAGAAAGTCGGCACCGGCGTCATGACGATGACAGGGGTGAACACCTATACAGCGGGTACGACTGTAACCGGAGGTACGCTGTCGTTTACCGGGGCAGGATCGGCGCTGACGACCGGGTTCTTTACCGTTGATCCGGGCGCGACCTTGTCCAGCGATGGGGCCGCTTTTGCGACTGCGTTATCCGTGACCAACAATGGAGCGTTTGACCTGATCGCGGGGGGAAGTGAAAGTATCGGCGACATCAACGGTACGGGCACGGTTGGTTTGTCGTCGGGTTCCGTTCTGACGTTGAATGGTCCTGTCGCCTCGACACTTAGCGGCGTTGTTTCGGGTGCCGGCGGTTTGACCGTGACAGGCACCAGTCTGACCACGTTGACGGCGGCAAACACCTATAGCGGGCCTACTAATGTGACGGGCGGGGGGTTGCTTGACCTGACGGGTGCGGGCGCGATTGGCGGCACGGTCATAGGCACGGCGGGCACAGGGGTATTGCGCACGGATGGCGGCGCATTGGCTGCAGGTGCGGCGATTACAAACAACAGCACCGTTGCGGGTGCGGTTACGCTGACCGGCAACGAAACCATCGCCAGTCTGAATGGCGTGGGTGGCGTTACCCTGACGGGAGCGCAGTTGACGTTGACCACAGGCACATCGGCGATTTCCGGGGTGATCGGTGGCACCGGATCGGTGCGGGCGAATGGCGGGGCGGTGACTTTATCAGGCGCCAATACCTACACCGGGGGCACGACGGTAACCTTGGGCAGCGTAACGGTGGCAACTGGCGGCACGTTGGGCAATGTGGCAAATACCACGACGGTAAACGGCGGCACCTTGACGGTGAACACGGTGACCACTCAGGCCGTGGTGACCCAAACGGCGGGCACGATTGGCGGGTCGGCGGTTTTGACGGCCTCGACAAGTTACGGGCAGTCGGGTGGCACGCTGAATTCAGCGATCACGACGCCAAGTTTCACCCAGACCGGCGGCACAGTTGCCACTGGTGCGGTGGTAACGGCCTCCGGTACGGCGGCATTGAACGGCGGTGCCATCAACGGCACGGTTGATCTGGTGAACACCGGCGCTGTGACGGTTGGCAACAATGCGACCACGACAATGGGCGCAACCGGCCTGATCGACAATGCGGCCAGCCTGACCGTTACTGCCGGGGCGACGTTGACCACCGGCGGGGCGGCGCAGTTGGATGTGGCGGCGGCGACTACGGTAAATGGCACGTTGAACCTTGGTGGCGCACAAACGCTGGTTGGGTTGAACGGGGCAGGCACGGGTGTTGTCGGGCTGGGGGCGAATACGCTGACGCTGGGGCCTGTCGGTGGCAGCTTTGCGGGCGGTATCAATGGTGCAGGCGGTGTGACGGTTATTGGTGGCACGCAGACGCTGACCGGGGCGAATGGCTATACAGGGCCAACATCGGTGACGAGCGGCACCCTGGCGGTGACGGGCGCAGGCACGCTTGCCAGCACGGTGCTTGGCACCAGTGCAGCGGGCACCCTGAGCACCGATGGCGGGGCTTTGACAACAGCGGCGGCAGTGACCAACGCGGGCGCGGTTGTGCTGACGGGTAATGAAAGCATCGCCTCGCTGAACAGCACGGGCACAGTTGCGCTGAATTCTGCCGCAGGGCTGACGTTGAACTCTGGTGCATCGGTGGTTTCGGGTGTGATCAGCGGCGATGGTCAGCTGACCGTGACGGGCACCAGCACGACAACCCTGTCGGCGCTGAACACCTATACCGGGGCAACGACCGTCTCGGGGTCGGGTGTTTTGAACCTGACAGGCAGAGTTGCGGGAACTGCTGCAGTTGGCAGTGGCGCGACGATGAATGTGACGGGCGGCACGGTTGGCGGAGCGACCACCAACGCGGGCGGGGGCACGATCAACGTTGCCAGCGGCACGTTTACCGGTGGGTTGACCAACGCGGTGGCTGGCACGGTAAACGCGGCTGGCGCGATGACGGGCAATATCGTCAACAATGGCGTGTTTAATGTGACGGCTGCCCTGACGGGCGGAGGGGCCACGTTTGCCAACAACGGCACCTTGAACGTGATTGCGGGCAACTACACCGGGTTGGGGGCGATCACCAACACCTCGTTCACCACAGTGAATGTGGGCCCGGGGCGAACCCTGGCAGGCACGTCTTTGGTCAACACCGGCCGGGTTGTATTGACAAGCGGCACCATCGCAAGCGCGTTTACCAACAGCGTTGGCGGGATACTTGAAACAAGTGGCGCGTCAACCATCACGGGGGCGCTGACCAACAACGGCATCGTTGATATGGCAAACGGGGCGACGGGCGATACCCTGACAATCTCGGGGGCGACCGGCGGTTCTGGCCGTTATCAGATGGACCTGAACCTGAGCAACGGCACCACTGATCTGGTTACGGCTACGGCGGGCGGGGTCAGCGCGGTGCGTGTGGACTTTACCGCAACGCCGGGCGGCGCGCTGTTGACGCCGATCACGGTGTTCGCCGGTGCGGGGGCTGGGGCCACATTGGCGCAGACCGGCCTGCCAACGGGCGGCGCTGTGCTTTATGCTATGGCGCAAAACGGCACGGATGTGCAGGTGATCAGCCAGATCAACCCTGCCGTCGGCGGTGTGGCAGCCAGTGCGGCCACCACGCAATCGCTGATTGGCACGGTTGTGAACCGCCCGACCAGCCCGTTCGTATCGGGCCTTGCCGCCGAAGAAGGCTGCTCGAACGGCGGGTATTTCCGGGCATCAACCGGCATCGCTACGGTCAAGGGAAATTCGAGCAACAATGCGGTCAGTACGCAAAGCACGATTTCTTCGCAGTTCTCTGGCGTGCAGGGCGGCTATGATTTTGGGTGCTTTGATGGCCGGTTCTTTAATGGCTGGGATGGCGCGGTTGGGGCGATGGTTGGGTATAACATCGGCTCTACCAACCAAAACGTGTTCTCTGATCCGATCAACCCAACTTTGGTAACCGGCTCGTCGGGGTCAGAATTCAAGCAAAGCTACTTCGGTGTTTATGCAGCAGGCAGCAAAGACCGCTTTTCGGGTGATGTGCAGTTGCGCTTTGACCGGACCAAGTTTGATCTGAGCGAAACGACACTGATCGGCGTTCCCGTTGGTCTGGATGGCCTCAGCTATTCCACCCAATCAACGACAGTGGGCACGCGGTTTAACTATCGGCTTGATCTGAACGAGGAAAAAGGCACCAACTTTGTCCCGACCATTGGCTTTAACTATACCAGTGTCACGGGCGATACTTTGACGCTGGCCGGGGGCGAAACGCTGGAAATCAGCCCGTTTGATACGGTTGTCGGCTTTGTCGGCGGCACGTTTGCCAAAACCAAAATCTCGCCTGAAGGCTCGTCGGCAACGACAACCTTTATCTCGGGCAACCTGTATCAAGACTTTGGTGGCGATCGCAAAGCGATTTACAGCTCTACTGCTTTGCCGGGGCCGGAGACCATCAGCGTCGGCAGCATCGGTGGATTTGCCGAAGCGTCTATCGGGGTCAACTATGTCAAGATCCTTGAGAACGGTCCGGGCGGCGCCAAGCAGTTGAACGCGAACGTGCGGGCAGACGCGCGGTTTGGCCCGAATGTCAGCGACAGCTACAGCCTGACGGCCCAAGTTCGGTTGTCGTTCTGATCCAACCCTTAAACCCCGGCATGCCCAGCGTGTGCCGGGGTTTCCTGTGTCTGGATACCTTTGGCCGCCATTGTTCACAAAACATAGACTTGATCCGGCGGGGCAGAGGACGCAGACTGATCCCAAGGGAGTTTCCCAAAGCGGCCTGTTTTTAGGGGCGGCGGATTTGACAGGATTACGGCCGTGTTTTGGCTGTTCGATAGATTGAGGGCAGGATGTCTTGGTATAGCAAGGTTGCGTGGAAGGAAGGGCTGTTCCTTCAGCCCCATCATCTGCAACAAAATGACCGCTATGTTGAAAAGCTGATCGAGGCACGCACGCGGCATGTGTCACCCTATCCGTGGGGCATCGAAGAAATGCGGATGAACCGGGATCGGTTGATGCAAGGCCGGGTTGAACTGGCCACCGTTTCAGGGATTTTTCCCGATGGCACGCCGTTTGATGCCCCCGCCGTTTCCCCCCTGCCCCGTGCCATTGAAGTGCCGGAAGGATCGGATGGGATGGGCATTTGGCTGACCCTGCCGGATCAGGTGATGAACGGGCGCGAAGTGGCGATGGATACCGAAGTGGGGGCAGCCACGCGCTATGTCCTGGGCGCGGAAACCGTGGCCGATGCGGCATCTGCCTTGCGGCTGGAAGCGCAGATCGAGATTGCCGCCCCCCGGATGGAGTTGGACATTCGCGCCACGCCCAAACCCGGCTATCAATGCCTGAAGATCGGCCGCATCGTTGAAGTGCGCGACAATGTGGTTATTCTGGATGATGCGTTCCCACCGCCGCTTTTGACCATCTCTGCGCATTCGGTGGCGCTGGGCTGGCTGGACCGGGTGATCGGCTGGGTTGAAACCAAGCTGGATAGTCTGGCCCGCTATGCGTCTGATCCCAGTTCTGCGGGCGGCCTGCAGGCAACCGATTATTTCATGTTGTTGTGCCTGAACCGCCAGATCAACGTGCTGCGCCATTTGCGCGCCAGCCGCTATGTGCATCCGGAACGGTTGTTTGAAGAACTGCTGCGGTTTTCAGGCGAGCTGTGGACCTTTGATCAGGATAAGCGGCTGGCACCGCCCTATGACGCCTATGATCATGGTGATCTGAAGGCGTCGATTGAACCGATTGTGCGTGATATCCAACGGCTGTTGTCGCGCGATGTGGGCCGCGCGACGCGGTTGGAACTGGTGCAGGTGCGGCAGAATTCCTATCTGGCGCAGGTGGCGGATCGCAATCTGTTCCGCGATGCGACGTTCGTGCTGGAAGTGGAAAGCAGCCGGGCTTTGACGCTGGTGCAGCAGCAATTTCCGCAGCTGTGCAAAGTCGGGCCGAACACCCGGATGGCCGAAATTGTGAACAACAACCTGCCGGGGGTTGAATTGATCCACACGCCAACACCGCCGCGTCAGATCAGGGCAGTGTCGCGCAATGTGTATTTTATCCTCGAAAAGAACTCGCCGTTGTGGCGGGAATTTTCCAATGCGCCGGCGATCGGGATGCATTTCGCCGGAGATTGGCCTGATCTGAAGATGGAGTTATGGGCCATCGTGGAGACGAAGGGATGAGCAGCGGCGGCGGCGGCAACAACAAAGACAAAACGGTCATCGGGGGCAGCCTTGGCGGAGTGCCAGCACCGTTGCCGGGGGGTGTTGCGCCGATGCCGGGGGGCAAAAGGCAAGCCGCGCCAAACCAATCAACGGTGATCGGCGGGGCGATGCCGGGATCGGGCGCGCCGGGCGGATTTGGCGGCGGTGGGTTTGGGCCGTCGGGCGGGTTTGGTCAGCCGCAAAGCCAGGGGTTTGGCGGTGATCATTCGGATGCCTGGTCAACCGGATCGGGCGGGTTCGGATCCCCCGCAGCAGTGCCGGGGCAACCGCCGGGCCAAGGGTTTGGCGGCGGTCAGGGTGGTGGATTTGGCGCACAACCCGCCCAGCGCACGGTGATTGGCGGATCAGGTGCCTTTGGTCAGCCCGAGGGATTTTTTCCCGATGCATCCACGGCGCAACCGACGAATTATGCCAATACCGGCCCCAAGGTAGATCTGCGCAAAGCTTTGTCGGCCAAGGGCTTGGGCGCGGGCGGGCCAAAAAGCCCGATGCTGGCCGCGGCGGCCAATTTGCTGATCCTGTTCGGCCGGTTGCGCACGCAGATGGTCGAAATGGAAGCTGTGCCTTTGATGGAATACGTCACCCGCGAGATTGAAGGGTTTGAGCAAAACTGCCTGAACGCAGGCATTGAGCAGCATGAAACCCAGGTGGCCAAATATCTGCTGTGTGGCACGGCGGATGATATTGTGCAGAATATCCCCGGCACGGATCGGCATTTGTGGGTGCAATACTCGATGGTGGCGCGGTTTTTCAACCGGCGCACCTCGGGTGTTGGGTTTTTTCAAGAGGTGGAAAAGGCACTGCAGGCCCCGTCGCAGCGGTTTCAACTGCTGGAACTGGCGCTGACCTGTTTGTCGCTGGGGTTCGAAGGACAATATCGGTCAGCCCCGAATGGTGCGGTTGAATTGGCGCGCATCCGCACGATGATTTACGAAAGCCTGCGGCGGGTGCAAAATCGCCCGGATGAAGATATCTCGCCGCGCTGGCAGCCGGTGGCCTTGGGCGGGCGGCGGCGGTTTGGCGGCACGCCTTTGTGGGTGATAGGATCGGTTTTGGGGCTGATCCTGATGGGGGCGTATTTCGGCCTGTCGATGATGATCGCCAACGAAGGCTCGGTGGTGTCGCAGCGGCTGCTGTCGTTGCACCCGACAACGCCGATCACCCTGGTGCGGGCGGTGGCCTTTACACCTTTGGTGGTGGATCAGGAAGAACTGGTCACGCAAACCGGGCAGTTGGACCGCTTGCGCGAGGGGCTGGCCAATGACATCACATCGGGGCTGGTCGAGGTGGATATCAAAGGCGATTTCATCTTTATCCGGGTGAACAATGCCGCACTGTTTGCCAGTGGCAAGGCAGAGACCAAGAAAGAATTCGTCGATCTGGGCGGGCGCATCGCTGCCGTTCTGAACCCGGAAACCGGACCGGTGCTGATCTTTGGCTATACCGATAACGTGCCAATGTCGGGGCGGGGGCGGTTCAAGAACAACCACGATCTGTCGCTGGCGCGGGCCGAGGCGGTGAAGGACGTTCTGGCGACAAGCATCACCGACACGGAACGCTTTGTCGTTGAAGGCAAAGGTGAGGCCGATCCGATTGGCGACAACGAAACCGATGACGGACGCGGGTTGAACCGACGTGTGGAAATTATGATCAAGCGCGAAGAAACGCTGCAATGACGCGGGTTGCAGCGGGGAATTTGACATGAAATGGGTTAAACTTGGCCTTGTGATCTTTGGCTTTTTGGCGTTTTCGGCGGTGGTCTGGTTTGCCGGTCCGCTGATCGGCTTTGGCGACGCACGCCCGTTCGATCCGGCCTGGGTGCGGCTGTTGATCATTGGCATTCTGGCGCTGATCCTGATGATCTGGGGTGTGGTCAAACTGATCCGTCGGCGCAATGGCCAGAAGGCGCTGGAAAAAGCTTTGGTCGTGGACGTTGCAGCCCAAGGCGATGGCAAAGAGTTGGCCACCCGGATGCAGTCGGCATTGGTGACGTTGAAGAAAAGCGGCAATTCCAAGACCTATCTTTATGACATGCCGTGGTATGTGATCATCGGGCCGCCGGGATCTGGGAAAACCACGGCACTGCTCAACTCTGAAATCAAATTTCCGCTGTCGGGTCAGGGCCAAGGCGGGTTGCAGGGGTTTGGCGGCACGCGGTATTGCGACTGGTGGTTTGCCGAAGAGGCGATCCTGATCGACACGGCGGGGCGCTATACCACCCAGGACAGCGATGGCGGGGCGGATTCTGCGTCCTGGGGGTCTTTCCTGGCGCTGTTGAAACGCAACCGGCCCAAGCAACCGATCAACGGGGTCATTCTGGCGTTTTCGGTGTCGGATCTGATGAATGCCGGGGCTGATAAAATTCAGGCCCATGCCGATACCGTGCGGGCGCGGCTGGCCGAAATTCATGAAACCCTGAAAGTGGATTTCCCGGTTTATGTGATGTTCACCAAGACGGACCTGATCTCGGGGTTTCGCGAGTATTTCAGCAGTTTCTCGTCCAGTCGGCGCAAGAAGGTCTGGGGCGCGACGTTCCAGACCGAAAGCCGCAAGGAGCAGACGTTTGACCGGGTTGGACCGGAATTCGACGCGCTGGTTGCCCGGCTTTCGGATGAGGTTATGGACCGGCTTTCCGAGGAACCCGATGGCGTGAACCGCATCGCAATTTTTGGTCTGCCCGGACAGATGGCGATGTTGAAGGATGAGGTTGAATCGTTCTTGCGGCAGGTGTTTGAGCCGACACGTTATAAAACCAGTGCCATCCTGCGCGGGTTTTACTTCACCTCGGGCACGCAGGAAGGCACGCCGATTGATCAGGTGCTGGGCGCGATGGGGCGCAGCTTTGGCGGCGATGCGGGCGCGCTGATGTCGGGGAAGGGCAAAAGCTTTTTCCTGCATGATCTGTTGTCGAAGGTGATTTTTGGCGAACAAGGTTGGGTGTCTTATGATCGCAAAGCGGTGCGGCGGTCTTCGGTTTTCCGGCTGGTGGCCACATCGGGCATGGTTTTGGCATCCATGGGGGTGTTGGGGGCCTGGGCCTACAGCTATTTGAACAACCGTGAAATGGTGTCGTCTGCGCAGGCTGCGATGGCCGATTACGAATTGGCCGCGACCGAGGATTTGCAGGCGATTGAGGTCAAGGACACCGATCTTTTGCGGGTGGCGAACCATCTGCAACTGCTGCGCACCATGCCGTCAGGCTACGAATCCCCCGAAGAAGCCGAAGGTGACTGGGCGCGCGGATTTGGTCTGTCACAGCAAGGCGCGTTGCGGCAGGCGGCGCGCGACAGCTATGCTCAGGGCTTGGAACGGCTGTTGCGCCCGCGGTTGGTGCTGCGGGTTGAAGAACAGTTGCAGGCCTTCGTTTTGGCCAATGAGCCGCTGGCGATTTATGAGACTTTGAAGGTTTACAAATTGTTGGGCGGGGCTGCCCCCGCGCCGCAAGATGATCTGGTGGTGACGTGGTTTGAGGACGATTGGGATCAGGTGACCTATCCGGGCCTGAACCAAGAGCCCGCCCGCCTTATGATGAAGAACCATCTGGTTGCCATGTTGGAACTGGATGACACGATCGCCCCAAGTGTGACCCTGAACGCCGATTTGGTGGCAAAGTCCGAAGTTATTCTGGCGCGGCTGAGTGTGGCGGATCAGGCCTATTCGCTGATCGTGGCCACCGCGCCGCAACAGGGTATTCCCGATTTCAATCTGGTCGAACGCGCCGGGGCCGATGCGCGGCTGGTGTTTGAAACGGTGGATGGCAGTGATCTGGGCGAACTGACGGTGCCGGCGCTTTATACCTATGAAGGGTTCAACGGCTTTTTCCTTGATCAGCTGGCAGAAGTGGCGCGCAAGCTGGAAAACGAACAATGGGTGATGGGCGATCAGGCGGCGGCGGCCAAGGTGGATGAACAGCTGGCCCGGTTGGGGCCGCAATTGCTGCAACGCTACCGTGATGATTATCTGGCAGCGTGGGAGCAGGTGTTACAAAACATCAAGCTGGCCCCGATGGCGGCGGATAAGCCTGCGTATCTGGCGCTGGATGCGGCGTCGTCGGCGTCAACCTCGCCGATACTGAAGCTGGTGGAAGGGATCACTGCCGAAACCCGGCTGACACAGCCGATCGCGGCTGAAGACGGCGCTGCGGGGGCGGTTGATGATTTGGCGGCAGATGCCGAAGCTAATGCCGCCGCTTTGGGCTCGGCAACGTCGCAAATTACCAGCCAATTGACTTCGCGCACCACCGGGTTGCAGCGGATCGGGCTTGATCTGGCGCTGGCGACAGGAAAATCGCAAAAGCGGGCGGGCGCGGCGGGCGGGGCATCAGAGCAGATCATTCCGGGTGCGGACATAGAGGCGCAGTTTGCCGAATACCATGCGCTGATGGAGGGGGCGGCGGGACAGCGGCCGATTGATGCGCTGTTGGCCAGTTTCTCGGCCATTCAGCAGGGTTTGGTGCTGGCGGCGCAATTCAATCAGGAACAGGCGCAGGCGCAGATACCGGCATTGATCGGGCAGTTGCGCACAGCCGCGTCGCGGTTGCCACCCGAACTGTCGCGCATGGTCGGCGAGGCGGTAGAGGATTTCGAAGGCGATGCGGCGTCCAGCTCTATCGCGCAGATCAATGCCGAATTGACATCTCAGGTGGCGGCGGTGTGCGCCCAAACGGTAGAGGGGCGCTATCCGTTTTCGAAAAGCCCGGCGCGTCAGGTGCCGCTGTCGGAATTTGCCCAGCTGTTTGCGCCGGATGGTATATTGGACCGGTTTTTTAACGCCAATCTGGCAGTGCATGCCAATATGGGCGCGGGCGATTGGACCTGGCGTGAAGACAGCCCGTTGGCGGCAAAGCTAAGTCTGCAAACGCTCCGCCAGTTTCAGCATGCCGCTGCGATCCGCGAGGCGTTCTTTCCGGGCGGTAATCCCACCGTGGCGCTGGAAGTAACGATCAACCAGACGGCGGCGCATGACCGGATCAAGCAGTCTTTGCTGGTGGTCGATGATCAGCCTGTTCAGATGCGCAAGGTGGGCAACACACCGGTCACAATCACCTGGCCGGGTGGGGGAGGCAATACAAACCTGCAACTGCTGCCCGAACTGAACAATCGCGAAAGCCAGATTGCCTATCAGGGGCCTTGGGCGTTTTTGCAGTTTATCCGCGATGGCAACCCGCGTCAGGTGGGGGACGTGATGCAGGTCAGCTATGTAATTGGCGGGCGGAACATCACCTATGAAATTCGCGTCAATGCCTTGGTGAACCCATTCAACATGTCGGAATTGCGTGAATTCCGGTGCCCGACGGGGCTGTAGCGATGGCGCTGGCGATTTATGGCAAACACCCCGCTAAGGGTGATTTTCTGGAATATGGCCTGCCAGCGGCCCTGAAACCTGCGCTAGAGGGCTGGTTGGATACGGTTTTGGCCGAGGCGAAGACCAGTTTGGCCGCTGACTGGCAGGCCGTTTGGCCCGCCGCGCCGATGCTGCGGTTTTGGTTGGGCGAAGGGATATGGGGGTCTGCCATCGCAGGTGTGATGGCAAGCGCGCAAGACCGGGTAGGACGGCGGTTTCCCTTGGTGCTGCTGGCTTTGGGCGACGCGGGTCTGACCCTGCCGCCGCCGGTGATCGACCCTGATCAAAGCTGGTATGATGCGGCTTGCGCGCATTTGGGTGTGCAGTTGCAGCGGACCGATCTGCCGGGGCCGGGCGCTTTGGTGCAAGATGCGCCGATTCCCGCGACGACAGACGCCCTGCCCGGCCCGCGCGATTTTTGGGCGATGCGGCCCGGTGCGGATGTGGCGGCATTGCTGGCTGATATCGCGCTGACCGACCATCGCCGCGCCAATGAGCGCCGCAGCTATTGGTGGGTTGCGGGAACTGCCGGGATGGTGGTGGACAGCGGCGGGCCGGGTGAACCGTCTGATGTGGATATCCCCGCACAAGACGGTGACGCCCTGGACATTTCAGCAAAAGAAACGCCTGAGGCTGAAGGTGTGGCTGTGGTGAATGAACTGAAGGCTGATCCCGTCCTTGCCGACGATGCCGAAATTGACGGCGACACTGATGCCAACACTTGGGATTTGCCGGATACGCCAGAAACAGACGTGTCGCCTTTTGCCTCTGACGCAGGCGGATTAAGCCTGTTTGCACCGCCAGAACCGGGCGGTGTGACCGAAGATTATAGTGGTCCGGCACCGCTGATCCACATCGTTGCCGCCCCAAGACAGCTGTGGTCGCAGGTTTGGGCAGGGCCGGGGCTGCCATCGGGGGCGGTTCTGGCGTGGTTTTTTCGGGGGCATGCGGGCAATGACTAGGCAGACGCGTTATTTTGCGCCTAAGCTACGGGCAAAGATATTTGGCGGGAGGATGGATGTTAGAAGCTCCCTTTCTATTTGAAACGGGTGCAGCGTCGGATACCGGGCGCGTGCGCAATCATAATGAAGACAGCTTTTTAACCCAACCGGATTCGGGGGTTTGGGTTGTGGCCGATGGCATGGGCGGGCATCACGCAGGTGATTTTGCCAGCCGGGCAATCGTGGAAAGCGTGGCCTCGGTGGGGATGCCGGTGTCTGCCCCTGATTTGCAGGCGCGGTTTATGGACCGGATTTTGCGGGCGCACCAAACCATTCAGGCCCAATCTCAGCGGCTGAACGGAGCAACGGTTGGGGCCACACTGGTGGGGCTGTTGTCGTTTGATCGGCATTTTGCCTGCATCTGGTCGGGTGACAGCCGGATTTATCTGCTGCGCGGCGGACATTTTGCGCAAGTGACGGTTGATCATACCGAGGTGAACGAATTGTTGCGCACCGGCGCGATTACGCAGGATCAAGCCGCGACATGGCCGCGCCGCAATGTGATCACCCGGGCGATTGGGGTGCATGATCTGCCAATGACCGATGAACGGTCAGGCGTTCTGATGGATGGCGACACGTTTTTGTTATGCTCGGACGGGTTGACGGAACATGTCGAAGATCATGAAATGGCAGATACTCTGGCGCAGATGGGCGCGCAGGCTGCGTGCGACAGTCTGGTTGCCTTGACGCTGACGCGGGGGGCGAAAGACAATGTAACGGTTCTTGTCGTGCGGTTCCGTGACAGGACAACGGTGCAGCCGGGCGCTTATGGTCAGGCGCAAGCGACATATCGCGCGGCGGCAGTCGAGGATGAATGGCAAGTGGGCATTTGAAACATGGCGAATGATCCCACACACCCCGGCGAGCCCACGGCAGGCGACCCCAAGACAGATGCGCCCGTGACAAACACTGCAGCGCCGGTTTCAAAGCCCCCTGCTGCAGAGCCACCGCCGCAAATGGCGGCACCTGACACCAGCGTCGTCGTCATGGGCACAGGCGTGGCGGCAAGCGATGGTCCTAAAAAGCCGGCCACCACGGTGACCACCGGCACTTTGATCATGGGCACCTATGAGATTGAGCAGCTGATCAACTCGGGCGGGATGGGCGAGGTCTACCGGGGCCGCAACATTCACAACGGTGAGCCTGTGGCGATTAAGATCGTGCTGCCGTCTTTGGCGCATGATCCCAAGATTGTGGCGCTGTTCCAGAAGGAATCGACGACCCTGTCACGCCTGAGCCATGAGGCGATTGTACGCTATCACGTCTTTACCGTTGATCCGACAATCGGTCGCCCCTGTATGGTGATGGAATTTGTGTCGGGCACGGCGATGTCAGACCGGATCGAACAAGGCCCGATGCCGGCCGATGATGTGCGGGTGATGCTGCGGCGGGTGGCGTCGGGGTTGGACAAAGCGCACCGCGCGGGCGTGGTCCACCGCGATCTGTCGCCTGACAACGTGATTTTGGAAGAGGGCATGGTCGAACATGCCAAG
>JAYUHO010000131.1:0-5597 GCA_043766915.1 Cypionkella sp. | reverse complement strand
ACCGTTACCGCCCCGATCCCTTGCGGGCAAGACCTTGATCAAGCGGTGATCAGCAGCGCGCGAAAGTCGTTCACATTGGTCAGGGTTGGCCCGGTAATCACCTGGCCGTTGATCGCCGCAAAGAACGTATGCGCGTCATTTCTGTCAAGACTGTCCTTGGGTATCAGCCCCGCCTGCCGCGCCGCGTGCAACGTGTTTGGCGTCACCACCGCCCCCGCCACCTCGGCGGCCCCGTCGACGCCATCGGTATCGCAGGCCAAGCCGTGAATGCCAGCAGCACCCTGTAACGCGATGGCCAGCGCCAGACAGTATTCGGCATTTGGCCCGCCGATACCCGCGCCGCGCCGTGTGACGGTCAGCTCGCCACCCGACAGCAATAAAACCGGGGCGTCGCCGTGCCGCATCGCAGATTTGAGGCGCAAAGCCTGTGCCGCGTGGTCAGTCGCCACGTCACGCGCCTCACCCTCTAACGCATCGCCCATCAGGCGCACATCGCAGCCTGCCGCGCGGGCCATCCCGGCGGCGGCGTTCAAAGATTGCAGCGGGGCGGCGAAGATGTGGTTGCTGACACGCGACAGCCGCAGGTCGTCGGGGGCTATAACCGTTGACGCCTGACCCAGCGCATCGCTCACAGAGGCCGGCACCTGCACCTGCCAGTGATCAAGAATGGCGCGGGCTTGCGCAGGGGTTGTCATCTCGCCCACTGTGGGGCCGGACCCGATGAAAGCCGGATCATCGCCGGGCACATCGGATATCATCAGCGCCAGCATGCGCGCAGGATAGGCGGCGGCGGCCAGCTGCCCGCCCTTCACCCGGCTTAGATGTTTGCGCACCGTGTTCATCCTATCAATCGGCGCACCGGAGGCCAAAAGGGCGGCATTCACCGCCTGTTTTTCGGCCAGACTAACGCCATCGCATGGGGCCACCAACAAAGCCGATGCGCCGCCGGATATAAGCGCCAGAACGAAGTCATCCTCGCCCAAAGTCGCCAGCAAATCCAGCATCCGGGCGGTTGCTTGCTGCCCTGCCCTGTCCGGCACCGGATGCGACGCCTCGACAATCTCAATGCCCTTGCAGGGGCGGCCATAGCCATAGCGGGTAATCACCAAACCGTCGCACGGACCCCAAGCAGCTTCGACCGCTTCGGCCATCCGCGCGCTGGCTTTGCCTGCCCCAATGACCACCACGCGGCCCATGGGACGGGGGGGTAAGTGCGCGGCGAGGGACCGCATGGGATCGGCCACTTTGACGGCAACCTCGAACAGGCCGCGCAGGAATGCATCTGGATCGGGGATCATAATCGTCCTTCAGGCGCTGGAGGCGCGGATGACCAATTCAACATCGGTCAGCGTCTGGGTGGCGGGGGCGTGCCCGTCTTCCAGCCAGGTTAGAATTGTGGATGCAATGGATTTGCCAAAACCTGCGATGTTGCAGCGCACTGATGAAAGGGCGGGATAGGCCTGCGCGCATTCCTCGATATCGTCGAAACCGACAAGCCGGAAGGATGGCCCCACCGCACGACCGCGTTCGGCAAACCCGTTCAGCACACCCAACGCCACCAGATCATTAAAGCAAATGGCCGCATCTACATCCGGGTGGTCTTGCGCCAAAATCCGCGCCGCTTCACGGCCAAAGTCGCGTGAGGCACGGCCGTGGATCACCACCGGCGCCATCCCGGCCTTGGCCAAGGCCGCCAGATAGCCCGACATCCGTTCGCGGGCAACGGCGCGCCCGGCAACACCCCCGACAAAGGCAATCCGGCGCGCGCCCGTTGCCAGCAGATGTTCGGCGGCCAAACGGCTGCCCGTTGGATAATCAGGGGCCGCAAAGGGGAAATGGTCCGCGCGGTCATCCACCTTGCGCAGCACCTGCATCGCGGGAATGCCTGCCCGGATCAGGGGAAGAAAGGTGGCCTCTTCATCCCCGTAAGCAGGCGATATAACCAATGCCGACACCCCATGTTCGATCATCGCGTTCACAACTTGCGCCTGCACGGCGGGGTCTTCATCGGTGTTGGCCAGCACGCATGCATAGCCGCGTTCAGACAAGGCCATTTGCACCGAGGTGGCAAATTCGGTAAAGAACGGGTTGCGCAAATCATTGATCACCAACCCGATCAGCCCGGCATTAGACGACCGCAGGTTGGCGGCATTGCGGTTATAGACATAGCCGATATCAAGCATCGCCTGCTTCACCAGCCGCCGCGTCTGCTCTTTTACCAGCGGGCTGTTTTGCAAAACAAGGCTGACCGTCGATTTGGAAACACCCGCCGCGCGGGCCACATCAATGATCGTTGGCCTTCGGTTCATCGCCCTTGTTCGCCCCTCTTATTCGATCCCGTGCAGCGCCAGCAGCGTGCGCATCCGCGCCACCGCCAGATCCGGATTGGTCAGCAGCCTTGCAGCATCTGCCAAGCGGAACACTGCAGCATAGTGAACGATATCGCGGCTGGATTGAAAGCCCGCTGGCATGATGAAATGCGCCTGATGGCCGTTTAACCACGAAAGAAAAGCGATGCCCGCTTTGTAAAACCGGGTCGGAGTGCTGAAAATCTCGCGGCTTAGGGGAACGGTTGGGGCCAGCAGGGCGTGATAGGTGGCCATATCGCCCCCCGCCAGTGCCTCCAGCGCCTGACTGGCGGCGGGGGCAATGGCCGCGAAAATACCCAGCAACGCGTGGGAATACTGCGTGCCATTCCCCGCGATCAGGTCGGCATAGTTAAAATCATCGCCGGTATAAAGCCGCACGCCCGCAGGCAGACGGGCACGAAAGGCTTCTTCATGCGCTTGGTCCAGCAGGGATATCTTGATGCCGTCCACCTTGCCGGGATTTTCGGCGATCAATGACAGCACGAAATCCGATGCAACCGCCACATCATGGCTGCCCCAATACCCCGCAAGGGCCACATCGAACATATCGCCCAGCCAATGCAGGATCACCGGGTCTTTCGCGCCATCAATCAGGCGGCGGTAGACGGCGCGGTAGGTTGCCTCATCCGCGCCCATAGCCGGAAACGCGCGGCTGGCCATCAAGATCAACTGCCCGCCTGCTGCCTCAATCGCCTCGGCTTGCGTCACATAGGCGGCGAGGATAGCGTCGGCACTACGCAAATCCGCCAGCGGGATATGGTCGGTGCCCGCCCCGCAAGCGACGCGCGGTTTCAGCGGGTGCGCGCGGGCGGCAACCATGGTGCGCTGGATCAGTTCCAGTGCTGTGGGCCAATCCACCCCCATGCCGCGTTGCGCCGTATCCATCGCCTCGGCCAGATCAAGCCCCTGATCCCAAAGCATCTGGCGAAAGTCAAGAGTGGCGTCCCAATCCACGGCGGGCCTGGTATCCCACGGGTTCCGTTCACGCAAAGGGTCGCTGACCACATGGGCGGCGGCAAATGCTGTGCGCGTCAGCGGGATTTTGGGCTGGCGCGGGGTCAGCGGATTGCCCAGCAGTCGGTAGGGTTGCAGCGTGTTGGATTTGGTTGGCAGGGTCAGCATATCGGGCCTCGTATCTAGGAAATGGTTCAGGCGACGGGCAGATCGAACACCAAAATACCGTCGATTCCGCCGACTGCACCTGCAACCAATGCAGCGCCGAGGCGTTTATGGTCGGGGTGGTCTTGATAAGCAGCAAGTGCTGCCCAATCCGCGAAATCGGCCACAAAGCCGTGCAAATAGCCACGCTCTATCTGTTCCGGGCTTTCGCTGCGGCCAGACGTGATGGCCAGCACGCCGGGCAGTTTGGCCTTGATGGCGTGCAGGTCGGCGAAGATGGCGTCGATAGTGGCTTCAGTTACTTCAGCACGAAACCGGATCAAAACGATGTGGCGAATCATTGGGTTATCCATGCATGGCGCGGATCATGTCGGCGGCTTTTTCCGCAATCATGATCGTCGGCGCGTTGGTGTTAGACGATACAACTGTTGGCATCACCGACGCATCCACCACACGCATCCCCGCGATGCCGTTAAAGCGCAGGGTCGGGTCCACCACGGCGGCGGGGTCAGACCCCATGCGGCAGGTGCCAACGGGGTGGTGATCGGTTTTGGCGTGGCGGCAGGCGTAGTCGATGTAATCCTGATCGGTCATCACCCCCGGCCCCGGCAGCCGTTCAGCCAACACGTATGGTTTCAACGCTGATTGCCGCATGATGTCCTGCGCCAGTTTCAGCCCCCGGACCGACATTTCCCGATCATAGGGATCGGCCCAATAGTTGGGGTCGATTAAGGGGGCGGCCATTGGATCGGCACTGGCAAGCCGGACCGTGCCGCGCGACCTTGGCCGCAGATAGGCGGAATTGAGGGTAACCCCGCCCTGCGGCATGGCCGCCACGCCGGATTCGATGCCAGAGCCTAGGCCAAGGTGAAACTGAATATCCGGCGACCGCGCGTCAGGGTCAGCATACCAGAACCCACCGGTTTCAAACAGGCTGGACGCCACCGGGCCGCGCCGTGTCAGCGCATATTGCACGGCGGCCACCGCCTGCCACGGCAGCTTGGCGTAACGGTCATAGGTATGCGGGCCGGTGCATTCGGCGATTACAAACAGATCAAGATGGTCTTGCAGGTTCGCGCCCACCCCCGGCTGATCGAACACCACGGGAATGCCAAGGCTGGCCAGATGATCGGCGGGGCCAATGCCAGACAGTTGCAACAAGCGGGGCGAGCCGATGGCACCGGAGGACAGGACCACTTCGGTTGCCGCAGTCACCCTGCCAATGCCTGCCAGATCAACGCCAATGGCGCGGCCATTTTCGACGATGATGCGAAGCACCTGCGCACCCGTTTTGACGGTCAGGTTATTGCGCCCCCGCGCCGGATACAGAAATGCCGTTGAAGTAGAAGACCGCCGATACTTACGCTGGGTCAGTTGGTAGTAGCCGACGCCATCTTGGCTTTCACCCGTGAAATCGTGGTTGCGCGGAATGCCGATTTGGCGTGCGGCCTCAAAATACGCCTCACAGATCGGCAGCGGCGCGCGGGGTTGGCTGACGCCCAATGGCCCGCCTTTGCCGTGAAATTCATTCTCGAAACTGTCGTTATGTTCTGACTTGCGGAAATAGGGCAGCACGTCGGCATAAGACCACCCCGTGCAGCCCATCTGCCGCCATTCATCGTAATCCAGCGCATTGCCGCGCGTGTAAAGCTGCGCGTTGATGCTGGACCCGCCGCCGATAACCTTGGCTTGGGTATAGCGAATAACCATATTCTGCATGTGCTTTTGCGGCACGGTCTGCCAACCCCAAGACCCGATGCCCTTGGTCATTTTCGCAAATCCCGCAGGCACGTGGTAGAACGGATGCCAATCACGGCCCCCTGCCTCTAGCAACAACACCTGTGCGGCAGGGTTTTCTGACAGCCGTGCGGCCAGCACCGCCCCCGCCGAACCGCCGCCTATAATGATGAAATCATAACCTTTTTGCATCAACCGCCCCTACAGCCTGTGGATGGACAGACCGCCATCCACCGGAATTACCGCCCCATTGGCAAAGGCCATGGCCCCTTCGGCAATCGGCACAATCACTTGGCCGATGTCGGATGGTTGCCCCCAGCGCGCGGCGGGCACAAGGCCGCCTTCGATGCGGGCGGTGTATTTATCCTTCAC
>JAYUHO010000130.1:0-5599 GCA_043766915.1 Cypionkella sp. | reverse complement strand
TCTGGGTTGCCGCCGACGCGAGGCCCCGGATCAGGTCCGGGGCTGCGGCGGTCTTGGGTGATGAATTATGCTATAGCGGAATCTATTCCGTTATATTGACATTTTGCGGATATATTCTAAAATCCGCCATATCAGAGGAATTTCTGCCATGACGGATAAATCCAGCTTTTTAGATCATCTGCGCGAAACGCTTGCCGGGCTTGACGGCGAAGGGCTGATGAAACGCGAACGGCTGCTCGCCTCGCCGCAAGGCGCGCGCGTTACGGTGGCGGGGCGGCAGATGCTGAACCTGTGCGCCAATAATTATCTGGGGCTGGCAAATGACCCGCGCCTGATTGCGGCGGCGAAGGACGCGATGGATGCCTATGGCTATGGTATGGCCTCGGTTCGGTTTATCTGCGGCTCGCAAACCTTGCACCGGCAATTGGAAGAACGGCTGGCCGACTATCTGGGGTGCGACGATTCCATCCTGTTTGCCGCCTGCTTTGACGCCAACGGCGGGCTGTTTGAACCGTTGTTGACAGAGGCCGACGCGATCATTTCCGACAGCCTGAACCATGCCTCGATCATCGACGGGGTGCGGCTGTGCAAGGCCAAACGCTACCGTTATGCCAACAATGACATGACCGATCTTGAGGTTCAGTTGTTAACGGCGGTGGGTGACGGTGCGCGGTTTATCATGATTGCCACGGACGGTGTGTTTTCGATGGACGGCAGTTTCGCCAACCTGCCTACCATTGCCAAACTGGCGGCAAAATACGGGGCGATCACCATGGTGGATGATTGCCACGCCACCGGGTTTATCGGCCCGCAAGGGCGCGGCACGCCTGCGCTGGCAGGCGTTAAGGTTGATATTCTGACCGGCACTTTTGGCAAGGCTTTAGGTGGCGCGCTGGGCGGCTATATCGCGGGGCCGCAAGCGGTGATTGACCTTTTGCGCCAACGCGCGCGGCCCTATTTGTTTTCCAACGCCCTGCCACCTGCGATTGTGGGGGCAACATTGGCGGCGATTGATATCGCCCAAGGCGCGGATGATCTGCGCGCCCGGCTTGATCACAATGCCAACTATTGGCGCGCGGGATTGGAATCGTTGGGGTTCCGGCTGTTGCCCGGTTCGCATCCGATCATTCCGGTGATGCTGGGCGATGCGCCGATGGCGCAAAGTTTCGCGCGGGCGTTGGATGCGCGCGGTGTGATGGCCTCGGCGTTTTTCTATCCGGTTGTGCCGCGCGGGGGCGCACGCATTCGCACGCAAATGTCGGCGGCCGTGACGGTGGATGATCTGGATATGGCGCTGGAGGCGTTTGGTGCGGCGGCTAAGGAAGTGAAGGCAATCCGATGAAAGCTTTGGTCAAGGCGCGCCCCGAACCGGGGCTGTGGATGGAAACGCGCGCCATCCCCGATATCGGCCCTGACGATGTGCTGATAAAAATCCGCAAAACAGGCATATGCGGCACCGATGTTCATATCTGGAACTGGGATGAGTGGGCCGCGCGCACGGTGCCGGTGCCCTTGATCACCGGCCATGAATTTGCCGGTGAGATCGTGGCGATGGGGGGCCAGGTGGAAGGCCTGACCATTGGCCAACGCTGTTCGGGCGAGGGGCATCTGATCGGGCGGCAATCGCGGCAGGCCCGCGCGGGCAAGTTCCACCTTGATCCGGCCACCCGCGGCATTGGGGTGAACGAACCCGGTGCCTTTGCCGAATTTCTGCGGCTGCCCGCGTTCAACGTGGTGCCGCTGCCCGACAGTATTGATGACGACATTGGCGCGATCCTTGATCCTTTGGGCAATGCAGTTCACACCGCCTTGTCGTTTGATCTGGTGGGCGAAGATGTGCTGATCACCGGGGCTGGCCCCATCGGCATCATGGCGGGGGCCGTGGCGCGCCATGTCGGCGCGCGGCATGTGGTGATCACCGATGTGAACCCCGCACGGTTGGCCTTGGCGGCGCAAGTGGCGGATGTGACGCCTGTAAACGTGGCTGTGGACGATTTGCACGACGTGATGGACGGGTTGAAGATTGTCCAAGGTTTTGATGTGGGTATGGAGATGTCGGGCAACCAACGGGCCCTCGATCAGATGATCGAAGCCATGGTGATGGGCGGCCGCATCGCGATGCTGGGCATTCCGCCGGGCAAATCTCCTGTCGATTGGAGCCGGGTTGTGTTTAAGGCGCTTACCATCAAGGGCGTCTACGGGCGCGAGATATTTGAGACCTGGTACAAGATGATCGCTATGCTGGAAAACGGCCTTGATGTGCGCCGGGTGATCACGCACCGCTTTGCAGTTGATGATTTTGCTGCAGGCTTTGAGGTGATGCGATCAGGCGCATCAGGCAAGGTTGTGTTGGACTGGACGTAAGCTGTGCGTTTACTCGCATCGTCATTGTAAGAGTGGTGCGCGTGAGCGCACACGCTACCGGTGATCTTTGCAGCCAAAACCCTGGAGGCGGGTATCGGAATCGAACCGATCTACATGGATTTGCAATCCAGCGCATAGCCTGCCTGCCCACCCGCCTCAAGGTAGGGTCGAGATAGGGGAAACGCGCCAAGGGTGCAAGGGGGTGCTGCGGTTTTGCACTGCGTGAGCCGAGCTTTCCCAGTTTTGCCTGCCTGTCCCGCTGATCAGCAGGCGCGCCAAAGCGACTACTGCTTCACCCCCAAAGCGGTTCAGGTTTTGACGGAAACATGGACATCGGAAAATCGTGTTCGAGCGCAGCGAGAGGCAGTGAATTCCGATTCCAGACAACCCTGAACCGCCCTCAACCCCAACCGCCAATGCAGCGACCGCGTGCAGAATCCCCAGACGGGGCGTGTTTTATTGAACGTCGGCGTTTAACCTGCCCCAAGGGTACGACCTAAGCGTAGGCGGCCTGTGGGTTGGTGATTGCCGATTATGCTGATAATCCAAGGTCGGATGCAGATGCCGATGAAACCAATCGGTTGGTGCCCGCATTGACGGGGAAAGCAAACGACCAACTGGTACGAAGGGGGTATCTTCCGGCGGAAAGATTTCCTAGAGATAAAACCCCTGCATCTGCCGGAGAACACGATGAACAGCTATGACAGTGGTCGCCTTGATCTGCCCTTTGTCGGCATCTGCAGCTTTGGCAAACGCCCGATCTGCACGGATTGGTCAAAGATTGACGCCGATGTTGCGGTGATGGGCGCGCCTTTGGATATGGGCACGCAGTATCGGTCTGGTGCGCGCTTTGGCCCGCGCCGCATTCGTGAGGCATCGACGCTGTTTTCGTTCGGTCATGCCGGAGCCTATGATCATGAGGATGACGTGGTCTACCTGCCCGGTGATGTGCGGATCGTCGACATTGGCGATGCCGACATTATTCATACCGATCACGCCCAAAGCCTTGCCAATATCGAACGTGGTGTGCGGGCGATGTTGGCTGCGGGGGCATTGCCTGTGGTGATGGGCGGTGATCATTCGATCACCATCCCCTGTATCGCGGCGTTTGACAGACAAGACCCGATCCATGTGGTGCAGATTGATGCGCATCTGGATTTTGTCGATGTGCGCCACGGCGTGCGCACCGGCCACGGCAGCCCGATGCGCCGGGCGGCGGATCAGGCGCATGTCACGGGCATGACACAGCTTGGGATTCGCAACGTGTCCTCTACCGCGCGCGATGGCTATGTGCAGGCCCGCGCAATGGGGTCGGATATTCTGTCCGTGCGCCAGGTCCGCACCCTTGGGGTGGCGGCGGTGCTTGAGCGTATTCCGGCAGGCAAACGATACTATCTGACCATTGATATTGATGGCTTTGATCCTTCGATTGCGCCCGGCACGGGAACGCCAAGCCATGGCGGATTCACCTATTACGAAGGGTTGGAACTGATCGCGGGGCTGGCCAAACGCGGCACGATTGTCGGCGTTGACTTGGTCGAAGTGGCCCCCGCCTATGATCCGACCGACATCACATCCATTCTGGCGGCTCAATTGTTGCTGAACGCCTTGGGGCGGATATTTCAGGCCCGCAGTCTTGGCTGAAGCCCAAAAATTGGCCGTTTATGCGGGCGGTGCGTCTATCGGAAAGTGGCAGGCCACCGATCGGCCGTCGGGGCGCTGCAACAGCATCGGGCGTTCGGTGCGGCATTTGCCTTGCGCAACGGGGCAGCGGGTATGAAAGCGGCAGCCACTTGGCGGGTGAAGCGGGCTTGGCACGTCACCCGACAGAATGATCCGGTTGCGCGTGACACCATCGGCATAAACCGGCTTTGGCACCGCAGAGATCAGCGCCTGCGTGTAGGGGTGGGCAGGGGCCGAAAAAATCTGGTCCGCCGCGCCAATTTCCACAATCGAGCCGAGATACATCACGGCGATCCGGGTTGAAACCTGCCGCACCACGCTAAGATCATGGGCCACGAACAGATAGGTCAGCTTTAGCCTGTCCTGCAAATCCGCCAGCAGGTTCACGATCTGCGCCTGCACCGACACATCCAAAGCCGACACCGGCTCATCCAGAATCACCATCTTGGGTTCCAGGGCGATTGCCCGCGCGATCCCGATGCGCTGGCGTTGCCCGCCCGAAAATTCGTGCGGATAGCGTTGCGCTTGATCTGGCAGCAACCCAACCTGTTCCAGCAGATGCGCCACGCGGGTCCGCACGTCGGACTCTGATAATTTCAAATGAATGCGCAGGGGTTCGGCGATCAGATCTGCCACCCGGCGGCGCGGGTTCAGTGATGCATAGGGGTCTTGAAAGACCATTTGTATCTTGCGCCGGTGGACGCGCATTTGCCGGGCGTTGAGGCCTGAGATATCGGTGCCGTCAAACAGCAACTGGCCCTCACTGATGTCGGAAAGCCGCGACAGACACCGCGCAAGGGTGGATTTCCCGCAACCAGATTCGCCCACCAGACCCAGCGTTTCGCCGGGCATGATCGACAGTGTAACATTGTCGACCGCCTGCAGGGTGCGCACGCCTTGCGCTGACAGCCGGGTGCCGATGCGAAAGCGTTTCGACACGCCTTTGATGTTATAAAGCGCCGTCACTGCGGGACCAAAAAGCAGGCAGTGGCGTGGTCTGTGCCGACCAATGCGGGTTTGGCCGTGCAAGCCTCAAACCGTTGCGGGCAGCGCGGTGCAAAGGAACAGCCCGCTGGCAGATGCAGCAACGACGGCGGCGCACCCGATATCGTGCGCAACCGGTGCGGGCGCGGGCCGTCCAAGGGCGGGATCGAATCCAGCAAGGCGCGCGTATAGGGGTGGCGGGGGTTGGCAAGGATATCCGCCTTGTCGCTGCGTTCCACAATCCGTCCGGCATACATCACCATAATCCGGTCGGCCAGTTCCGCCATCACCCCCAGATCATGTGTGATGAACACAATCGCCGAGCCATGGGTTTTCTGCAGCTTTCGCAGCAGGTCCAGTATCTGCGCCTGCACTGTCACATCCAGCGCCGTTGTCGGCTCATCCGCCACCAGAAGGGCAGGGTTGCACGACAGCGCCATCGCGATCACCGCGCGTTGACGCATGCCGCCCGACAATTGATGCGGATAGCGATGCACTGCTTCTTCTGGTTTCGGAATGTTCACCTCTGCCAGCAGGTCAATTGCCTTGTCCCAGGCCGCTTTTTTGC
>JAYUHO010000129.1:0-2076 GCA_043766915.1 Cypionkella sp. | reverse complement strand
ATCCAACGACTGCAGAAAAAATGCCCGCAATCCCGCATCGGGCACGGTTTCCGCCAACCGCGCATCGGCGTCCTGACGGCTGGTCAGCCCCGTCAGATCCATGTCTTGCATTGCGCGCACATGCCGGGATTGATCGTGGTCATACGCAACGGGGGCAATATCGGCGACCACCAGCTTGCGGATAAGCGCCCCTTGCGTCAACGCCAGCTGCATCGCCGCCTTGCCGCCCATCGAATGACCCAACAGGTCTGCCTGCCCGCCATTTGCCCCGATGACCTCGGCCAGATCAGCGGCCATATCGGGATAGCTCTGCGACGGCATCCGCGGGCTGCTGCCATGGTTGCGCATATCGACCGCGATCACATCGCGGACATCGGCCAACCGCCGCGCAATCACCCCCCAATTGCGGCCAGACCCATAAAGGCCGTGCGCGATGATCAGGGGCAGGGCCGTTTTGGGTTCGGTGGCAGGGTGCAGGATCGTGGCTAACATGCCGCCAATGATAGCGGGCTGCGGGCGCAGGGGCCAGAGTGGTTGAAGCACTGCGCGGGCATCGGTATAACGCCGCCATCTTCAGGGGAAAAATATGAGCGCAGTCACAATTCAGCAAATGGCCGACAGGGTGGCTGGGCTGCTGGAAGACCGGTTGCGCCTGCGTGGTGTTGGTTTGACTGAAAAGCTGCGCAAAGGCGGCCGGCTGCTGCCACGCAAGGTGCGTTCGGCGGCCGAGTTTTTGGCCAAGTCCGCCGCAATGGCGCAAAACGCCAAACTGCTGATGCAAATCGACGAGGGTGCTGTGGCCGAGGCCTATGATGTGTGCCTGCGCCATTTGGGGGGCGTCAAAGCCGGGGATCGACGGCGGGGAATGATTGTGGGGGTGGCCGCATCCATCGCGTTTTCGGTGCTCGCGGTGGCACTTTTGGTGGGCGCGGTGCTGTATTGGCGCGGGTTTATCTAGGGCGTGACGCTTTCAATGGGGTTACCCCATGGAAAGTAACGTGCAACATTCCAAGTCTCAGTTTGTCTTGCGTTGCAGGCAATCTGAAACAGATTGGCTGCAACCCGCTTTACAGACTGCATTGAGATAAGGCGAACTTTGCTCTCGCGCACTCTAACGTCTGATCGCCGTTGCCAAAGACGCGCATCTTCCGACAGGTGCTCGCCTGTCACAAAATTACAGCCCCGGATAAATCGGGAACCGTTCGCACAGAGTCTCGACGCGTGCTTTCACCGCCGCCTCAACCGCCGCGTTGCCGTCTTCGCCATGCGCGGCCAGACCGTCGACCACTTCGACAATCCAGTCGCCGATCAGACGAAACTCAACTTCGGTAAAGCCGCGCGTCGTGCCTGCGGGGGTGCCAAGCCGGATGCCCGACGTGATGGTTGGCTTTTCAGTATCAAACGGAATACCGTTCTTGTTGCAGGTGATATGCGCGCGGCCCAGCGCCTTTTCGGTGGCATTGCCCTTGACGCCCTTTGGCCGCAGATCGACCAGCATCAGGTGGGTGTCGGTGCCGCCCGTCACGGTGCCAAGCCCGCCCTTCATCAACTGATCCGCCAAGGCTTGGGCGTTTTTGATCACCTGCGCCTGATAGTCTTTGAACCCCGGGCGCAGCGCCTCGCCAAAGGCCACCGCTTTGGCCGCGATCACATGCATCAAGGGCCCACCCTGGATACCGGGAAAAATTGCCGAGTTGAATTTTTTGCCCAATGCCTCATCATTGCACAGGATCATCCCACCGCGCGGGCCGCGTAGGGTTTTATGGGTGGTGGTGGTGGCCGCATGGGCATGCGGGAACGGCGATGGATACAGCCCCGCCGCCACCAGCCCCGCGAAATGTGCCATATCCACCAAAAGGTAAGCACCCACGGAATCCGCAATCTCGCGCATGCGGGCAAAGTCGATGATGCGCGGAATGGCAGACCCACCGGCGATGATCATCTTGGGGTTATGTTCACTCGCCAGCGCCTGCACCTGATCGTAATCCAGCGTCAGATCCTGCTTGCGCACACCGTATTGTACCGCATGAAACCACTTGCCCGACTGGTTGGGCGCGGCCCCGTGGGTCAGGTGGC
>JAYUHO010000128.1:0-14920 GCA_043766915.1 Cypionkella sp. | reverse complement strand
CGACAACCTTGGCCACCGCGAAAGCCTCATCGCGCGAACGGGCGGTGCCGTTCACCGGTTGTTTGAGGTTCAGCTTGTGCAGCAGTTGCTGGAACCGTTCGCGGTCTTCGGCCAGATCAATCGCATCAGGCGTGGTGCCCAAAATCGGGATGCCTTCGTTGGCAAGGGCTTGGGCCAGCTTTAGCGGCGTCTGCCCGCCCAATTGCACGATCACGCCGTGCAGGGTGCCGTTTTCCTGTTCTACCCGCAGGATTTCCAGCACGGATTCCAACGTTAGCGGTTCAAAATACAACCGGTCCGAGGTGTCGTAGTCGGTGGAAACCGTCTCGGGGTTACAGTTAACCATAATCGTCTCATACCCCGCCGCCGTCAGGGCATAGCAGGCGTGCACGCAGCAATAATCAAATTCAATCCCTTGCCCAATGCGGTTCGGGCCGCCGCCAAGGATGACGACTTTTTTAGCATTCGAGGGCCGGGCTTCGCATTCCACATCGCCCATCGCCGGGGCTTCGTAGGTGGAATACATGTAGGGCGTTTGCGCCTCAAATTCCGCGGCGCAGGTATCAATGCGTTTGAAAACAGCGACCACGCCAAGGTTACGGCGGGCGCGGCGGATCTGGCCTTCATCCCGGCCCGTCAGGGTGGCAAGGCGGGCATCGGTAAAGCCGAACATCTTTAGGCGCCGCAGGGCGGGGGCGGTAACGGGCAGGCCATCACGGCGCACTTCGGCTTCAATATCAATGATTTCGCGGATGCGGGCCAGAAACCACGGATCAAAACAGGTGATGGCGTTGATCTGATCATCGCTGAAGCCGTGCCGCATCGCTTGGGCAATGACGCGGATGCGGTCAGGGGTTTGTTTTGACAGGGCTTGGGTGATGGCTGCGGGGGCTGGCGCGCCTTCGATGGCAATCTCGTCAAAGCCGGACAATCCGGTTTCCAAAGACGCCAGCGCCTTTTGCAGGGATTCGTGGATGGTGCGGCCAATCGCCATCACCTCGCCCACCGATTTCATCGCGGTGGTCAGGTTCGGCTCGGAACCGGGGAATTTCTCAAAGGCAAAGCGGGGGATTTTGGTGACGACATAGTCGATGGAGGGTTCAAAGCTGGCGGGGGTGACCTTGGTGATGTCATTGTCCAGCTCGTCCAGCGTGTATCCCACAGCCAGTTTTGCAGCGACTTTGGCAATCGGAAACCCCGTCGCCTTGGACGCCAAGGCGGAGGAGCGCGATACGCGCGGGTTCATCTCGATCACCACCATGCGGCCATCGGCGGGGTTGATCGCCCATTGCACGTTTGACCCGCCGGTTTCCACCCCGATTTCACGCAGCACGGCGATCGAACCATTGCGCATGATCTGGTATTCTTTATCCGTCAGGGTCAGCGCGGGGGCGACGGTGATGGAATCCCCGGTATGCACGCCCATTGGATCGACGTTTTCTATGGCGCAGATGATGATGGCGTTATCGGCGGTGTCGCGGACCACCTCCATCTCAAATTCTTTCCAGCCCAGCAGGGATTCGTCGATCAGGATTTGCGCGACGGGGGATGCATCCAGACCGCTTCGACAAATCGCCTCATAATCATCGCGGTTATAGGCCACACCGCCGCCGGTGCCGCCAAGGGTAAAGGCTGGGCGGATGATGGCAGGCAGGCCCACATATTCGATGGCGGCCAGACATTCGGCGACGCCCGCATTGATGTCATACTTGCCATTGGGCAGTTTGGGGGCCGCGATGATCGTCGCCTTGGGATTTTCCAGCCCGATCCGATCCATCGCCTCACGGAAAAGCTTGCGATCTTCTGCCATTTCGATGGCTTCGCGCTTGGCCCCGATCAGCTCAACGTTGAACTTTTCCAATACTCCCATATCGGCCAGCGCCAGCGCCGTGTTCAGGCCCGTCTGCCCGCCCATCGTGGGCAACAGCGCGTCGGGGCGTTCTTTTTCGATGATTTTGGCAACAACTTCGGGGGTGATGGGTTCGATATAGGTGGCATCCGCCAGCCCCGGATCGGTCATAATCGTGGCAGGGTTCGAGTTGACCAGCACCACCCGATAGCCTTCTTCGCGCAGGGCCTTGCAGGCTTGGGCGCCCGAGTAATCGAACTCACACGCCTGACCAATCACGATGGGCCCGGCACCGATGATCATGATGGATTTGATGTCGGTTCTTTTTGGCATGATCGGCCCCCCATCTGCGCAAAACTTCCGGGGTTATAGCGACGGGGGGCGGGGGTGCAAGGGGCATTCGGGGCCGGGGTGGTTGCATTTTGGCGCGAGGTTAGCTAAGTTAGCTAAGTAAAGCAGAGGCAGCCATGCAGGTAAACGTTCACGAAGCAAAAACGCAGTTGTCAAAGCTGATCGAGGCCGTGTTGCTTGGGGAAGAGGTTATCATCGCCCGCGACAATAAGCCGGTCGTGCGCCTTGTCGCCGTGCCCCAGACGAAGCCAAAGTTCAAGTTTGGTATTCTGACAGGCCTCAATCCGCCTGACTTTTTGGAGCCAATGTCAGAGGCAGAGCTGAAGGAATGGGAATAGGTGCCGATTCTGCTGGATACCCATGCCTGGGTCTGGTCGATAGACGATGAACCGCGCCTGACGAACAAAGCCGTTCAGGCAATTGAATCGGCGGATAGTATCTTTGTATCGCCGATTACCCTGTTCGAGATTTGCCAGAAGGTGCGAATAGGAAAGTGGCCGGAAATGGACCGCCATGTTGGCCAGTTGCAAGATTTTCTGGCAATGCAAAGCATCGCTTTGGCACCAACCACCGCCGATATTGCGATACAAGCAGGGCTGCTGAACTGGTCGCATCGCGATCCGTTTGATCGGCTGATTGCGGCGACGGCGCTGGTGATGGGGATGGATCTGATCTCGGCGGATACGGCGTTTGACAGTCTGCCCGGGCTGCGGCGGGTCTGGTAGCGGCCTTAAAGACGAATGCCGAACCGGGCCGCCCCCCAGACCATTGCCAGATACAGCAAAATCGTCAGCGCACAGCCCAACCCCAGCGCCAGCCAGAACGACACCCCAGCGCGCAGCAAAACCGGGATCAGCACGAACATCGGCAGTGATGGTGCGACGAACCACAATGTCGCTGCCGCGTGATCGGCCAAGCGGATCGGATCATGCGTGTCGCGCCACAGCCAGATCATCCCAAGCACGGATACCAGCGGCAAAGACGCGATCAGCGCGCCGAATCCTGCGTAGCGGCGGGCAACTTCCGAGGCGAGGGCAACAAGGATGCCCGAGATCGCGGCTTTGATCAGCAGATAAACCATAGGGAAGCCGCACCTTTCCAAGTTGTGCAGCCAACAGCATGCCGCGTTTTGCCCAAAAAAGAAAGGCGGCCCGATCGGGCCGCCTTTCGACTTGTTTCAAAGTGGATCAACCTTGCTGACCAAGCGCGTCTTCCGCGACCTTGATGGCAGCCTGACGCTTGGCCACCGCATCGCCGATTGGCGGGCCCTGAAAGCGGCGGTTTTCTACCGCGAACCACAGCACCACCAAAAAGACGATGAAAGCCGCAGTGTAATACCACAGACCCGGCACAAAGCTGGTGCCAGCCGCGGCATCACCCGGTATTGAAACCACAAAGGCATGGCCTGCAATTGTGACAACCACAGTTCCCAAGGCCACGATGACCGCGAACACCGGATACAACCCGCCAAGATCGAACGAGCCTTTCTCTTTCCATTTACCGTTGCCGCGGGCAAAAACCCCTGCCAGAATCGGCATCGCATAAGAGATGTAAAGATACATCGCCGATCCGGTCGAAAGTGCCGCAAAGGCCCCCAGTGGCGTGGTCAACGCTGTCAGGATCGAACACAGCACCGCCGTCATCCAGATGGCAGCCGTTGGGGTACGGTAGGTTGGGCTTACCGATTTCAACGCCGCCGAGAAAGGCAAGCCATCGTCACGGGCAAAAGCATAGATCATCCGCGAGGTCGAGGTGACCGCCGCCAGCGCGCACAGAAAGTTCGAGATGATGATCCCGACCAGCATCAGCTTGCCCAAGGTTGATCCAAGGATTGCTGCGATGAACAGGTTGTTGAACGACGACCAGCCCATGGCGGCCTGTGCCGGAACATCTGGAATTGCCATAATCATTGCGAAAATCAGCACAAAGCCGAACACCAGTGACCAGAACACCGAATGCAGCATACCTTTATGCACAGTGTCCCGTGCGTTAACGGTTTCTTCTGCGGTGTGGGCCGAGGCATCAAAGCCAGTGATGGTGAACAGCGGATACAGCAGGCCGATAATCAGCGCCATCAACGGACCAACTTCGGGCGACACGCTGCCCCCCAATGCACCGGTGTTGTTGACAAAAACAAACGCTTTGCCGACATCAATCGCGGGCGCCGCCATCAGGAACATAACGATCAAAATGACGGTGACGATAAGGATCAAATACCCCGACAAGTCGGTCAGAATGGTTGTCAGCTTGATGCCAAAGTTGTTCAGCAAGGCCTGCGCAACCAAAAGCGCGATCACCGACCAGATCTGCGTCCACAGGCCCCAACCAGAGACATCCCACCCCAGAACCGTGCCAAAGAACAGGTCTTTGGTGATGAAATACAGGAAGACGTTGATTGCGGGCACCACGAACAGCAGGCCCAACAGGTTTGTATAGGCCGTAGCCCAGCCCCAGAACCGCCCGCCAAGGATGGAGGACCAGTGATAAAGGCTGCCAGCCGTTGGATAGGCAGATGCGATCTGCCCAAGGCAGGCCGCGACGATCATGGCAAACGCGCCACCAACCAGCCAGCCGACCGTTAGCGAAAAAGTACCGCCCGTCGATAAAGCAATCGGGAAAGACCCCAACCCACCCGAGATTATGCAAATAATCGAGAACGAGATGGCGAAACTTTGGAAGGGCCCCATGCGCCGCGAAAGCTCTTGGGCATACCCCATGCCATGCAAAAGTCTGATGTCATCACTACTGTCTTTATCTGGTGCCATTTTCCGTTTCCCTCTGGACCGTTGATTGGTCAGTTTGTTGTTAAGGTCGGGTCTTTTGACCCATGCCTGAAACCAACAGAACCGGATTTCGACAATCTGGCAAGCATTGAATAGAAAATTTCAGCAATGTTGAAAGTTTGCACATTTCAAACTCCCCTCTTCAGAGTGTGTCGTAAATTGCGGGCACTGCGGCGTGAAGGGTCTGGCAGGGGGGCGGGCAGTGCCCTAGGTGAGGGGTACGGATGATAAAGGACGAGGCGGCGTGATCTTGTGCGAGGATGGACCGGGCGGGGTGCCCGCGCTGTTTGATGGCGCGGAGCGTTTGGTGCTGGCCTACACGCTGGATGATGTCGCCCCTGCCCTGGCCGCACTTGACGCCGCCCGTGCAGCGGGGAAATGGCTGGCGGGATATCTCGCCTATGAGGCGGGATATGCCTTTGAACCCCGGCTGGCCGCGTTGTTGCCTGCCAATACCGGCACGCCATTGATGGCATTTGGCATCTATGCGGGCCCGCAAGATGCCCAAGCTGTGCTGGCACAGGCTGCTGCGCAGGCGGCGGGGGTTGGCCTTGCGCCGCTGGTGCCAAAGATCAGCCGCGCCGATTATGGCGCGGCGTTTGACGTGGTTAAAGACTATATCGCGGCAGGGGATTGCTATCAGATCAACCTGACCTTTCCGATGACCTCGCAGGTGTCGGGTGGGTCGGCGCTGGGCCTTTATGGCGCGCTGCGGCGGGGGCAATCTGTGGGGCACGGCGCGTTTGTTGATCTGGGGGTGGGGCCGGTTCTGGTGTCGCGCAGCCCCGAGTTGTTTATCGCCCTCACGGCGCAAGGCCGGATCGAAACGCGGCCCATGAAGGGCACCGCCCCCCGCGATGCAGACCCCGTGCGCGACGCCGAATTGGCGGAAGAGCTGCGCGCCTCGGCCAAAGGGCAGGCGGAAAACCTGATGATCGTCGATTTGCTGCGCAATGATATCGCGCGGATTGCACGTGTAGGCTCGGTCAAAGTGCCAAAACTTTTCGCGGTGGAAAGCTTTGCCACTGTACATCAGATGGTGTCGACCGTGGTGGGGCAACTGGCCGATGCGCCGTCGATGGCGGGGGTTATGGCGGCGCTTTTCCCGTGCGGGTCTATTACCGGTGCGCCGAAAATCCGCGCCATGCAGATTATCCGGCAGGTGGAACCGTATCCACGCGGCGCCTATTGTGGCGCGATTGGCTGGATGGCCCCGGATGGCGCGGCGCGGTTCAACGTGGCCATCCGCACGCTGCAGGTGCACAAGGACAAGAGCGTAACGCTGAACGTGGGCGGCGGAATTGTGCAAGACAGCACCGCCGAGGGGGAATGGGAGGAGGCGTTATGGAAAGCCCGCTACGCGCAGCGGCTGGCAAGCCGGACCTGACCCTGATCGAGACGCTGTGCTGGGACGGCACCGCATTTGTGCGGCTGGCGTTGCATATTGCGCGGCTGGAACGCTCGGCTGCTTTGCTGGGCTGGGCCTGCGGCGATGCGGCGGCGGCGCTGCGGCTGGCGACCCCACCCCATCCGGCGCGGATGCGGTTAACCCTGGATGGCCGGGGCAGATTTGGCGTGACCGGCAGCCCACTGCTCGCTGCAGTTCCTGTGTGGCACCTGGGGTTGGCTGCGCAGCGGCTGCACTCTGATGATCCATGGTTGACCGTCAAATCCAGCAACCGCGCGGCCTATGACTCCGCCCGCGCCGCTTTGCCAGCGGGGCTGGATGAGGTGATCTTCCAGAACGAACGCGGCGAGGTTTGCGATGGCACCATCACGACGCTGTTTTTCGACGCAGGCGATGGGCTTTGCACACCGCCCCTATCCTGCGGGCTGTTGCCCGGCGTGTTGCGGGCCGAAATGCTGGCAGCAGGCACAGCGCGTGAGGCGGTGTTGCCCGCGGCAGACCTTGGCCGCGTGCAGTTGTGGCTGGGCAATTCACTGCGCGGCCTGAGCCCAGCGTTCTTTATCCAGCCCGGTGACGACGGGGGGTGAGGCATCGCTGATGTAATCGCGCGTCAACGGCACCGCGTCTTGACGATTGGCCAGCTGCATCTGAAACACGCATTGCCGCCCCTCGCGGAAAGTCATTTCCGAAGCTACAAGATAATAGCGCCACATCCGGCAAAACCGATCATCATAAAGCGCGCGGATTTTGTCGATATTGGCGTCAAAGCGCTGCAGCCAATGGGCCAGCGTCATGGCGTAGTGCAATCGCCACACCTCTACATCCGTCGGCCACAGCCCGGACTTCTCCATCGCCGCCGACATTTCCGACAGTGCAGGCACATAGCCGCCGGGAAAGATATGCTTGGCAATCCACGGGTTGGTCGTACTGGGCGGGGCAGCCCGCCCGATGCTGTGGATCAGCGCCACGCCGTCCGGGGCAAGCAGGGTTTTCACCTGCGTGAAATACCGAACGTAATGCGGCACCCCGACATGTTCGAACATGCCCACCGAAACGATCCGGTCAAACTGCCCGGTCAGGTGGCGGTAGTCGATCAACTGAAACGTCACGCGGTCAGACAATCCGGCCTCGGCTGCGCGCTCAACCGATCGTTTGTATTGCTCTTGCGACAAGGTAACGCCCAGCACCTTTGCCCCGTAATCGCGTGCCAAAGTGATCGCCATGCCGCCCCAGCCAGAACCGATATCCAGCACGGTCATCCCCGGTATCAGGCATAATTTGGCGGCGATATGGGCCTTTTTCTGCACCTGCGCCTGCTCCAGCGTGTCGTCCGGGTGAAGAAAATAGCCGCAGGAATATTGCCGGTCTGCATCAAGGAACAAATCATACAGTGCGCCCGACAGATCATAGTGATGTTCCACATTGGCCGCCGACCGTTTGGATGTGTTGAACTGTGCAGCCCCGCGCACCATCACTTTGGCCGCGTTCTGCATCCGCCGCCACCAAACCTGCGCGCCCCCGCCTTTGGTATTGGCGATCACCAGTGCCAGAAAGCCGTGCAAATCATCGTCGTCAATCGTCAGGGCGCCATCAACATAGGCCTCGCCCACCGCAAGATCAGGGTTGCGCACCATACGGCCTGCCAGTGCGGGATCGTGAATGCGCACAGTAACGGCGGGCGCGGTGCCATTGCCATGGCGTTGCGAGGAACCATCTGGGAAATGAACGATCAGCAAGCCTTGCCTGATCAACTGACCCAGCATTTTATTTAAAATCGTGGTCCACATCATTTCAACCTTGTTACGCTGGCAAGGCTTGGCCCTGGCACGCAATTGGTCCCCACTACAGGTATATCTGCCATAGCACGTTTGCCTATAGTTTGCGTGGGGTTTGCACGGAAATGTGCTGATGCCCAACGAATGGCGATTGAATACGGTTCCATGACCGTTGCCGCTATTGACTTCGGGGCGGTCAAGGGGTGTATCCGGCAAGACCTTGCCCATGCTTTCGGAGACGACAATGCACGCCTATCGCAGCCAAACCTGTGCCGAATTGAACACCGCCCATGTCGGCCAGACCGTGCGGCTATCGGGCTGGGTGCACCGGGTGCGTGATCATGGCGGGGTGTTGTTCATCGACCTGCGCGACCATTACGGCATCACCCAGGTTATTGCCGACAGTGACAGCCCCGCCTTTGCCGATATCGAAAAGGTGCGCGCCGAATGGGTTGTCTGCATTGATGGCGTTGTGAAAGCGCGGTCTGCGGCGCTGGTGAACCCGAAACTGCCGACAGGCGCGATTGAGGTTTATGCCACGGGTCTGACGGTATTGGGAGAGGCGGCGGAACTGCCGATGCCGGTGTTTGGCGATGTGGATTACCCCGAAGAAACCCGGCTGACCTATCGGTTTTTGGACCTGCGCCGTGATCGTTTGCATCGCAACATGATGCTGCGCAGCAACGTAGTGCGGTCGATGCGCAACCGGATGTGGGATCAGGGGTTCAACGAATTTCAAACGCCGATCATCACCGCGTCGTCGCCCGAAGGCGCGCGTGATTTTCTGGTGCCGTCGCGCCTGCATCCCGGCAAATTCTATGCTCTGCCGCAAGCGCCACAGCAGTTCAAACAACTGATCATGGTGGCGGGGTTTGACCGCTATTTCCAAATCGCCCCCTGTTTCCGCGATGAAGACCCGCGCGCGGATCGTTCGCCTACGGATTTCTATCAGCTTGATATTGAAATGAGTTTTGTCGAGCAAGAAGACGTCTTCGCCGCCGTTCAGCCGGTTATTCAGGGGATTTTTGAGGAATTCGCGCCGGACAAAAAGACCTATTCGGATTGGACAAGAATCTCTTACCGGGATGCCTACAAATGGTATGGCAGCGACAAACCCGACCTGCGCAACCCGATCAAGATGCAGGATGTGAGTGAGCATTTCGCCGGATCAGGCTTTGCGATTTTTGCGAAGTTGCTGGAGAATGAAGGCACCGAAATCCGCGCCATTCCTGCGCCAACTGGGGGGTCGCGTAAGTTCTGTGACCGCATGAACGCGTTTGCCCAGAGGGAAGGCTTGCCGGGGATGGGGTATATCTTCTGGCGCCGTGCACCTCTGCCGGACGATGTGAAGCAGAACCCTAGCCATCCACTATATTTGCAGGCTGAGGCACAGCTTTTGCGCGAAAAACAAGACGGACAAATGGCTGCCGGAATTAAGCCGAAGTCTGACTGGTATTCGGTTGATTTGATGCCAGACCAACCAGACGGAAGCCATATTGAAGCCGCTGGCCCCCTCGCTAAAAACATCGGCCCAGAGCGCACCGAAGCGATCCGCCAGCAACTTGGCCTTGGCCTTGGCGATGCTGCCTTCTTCCTTGGCGGCAAACCTGAATCCTTTGAAGCCACCGCAGGCCGCGCGCGCAATGAAATCGGCCGCGAACTGGGCCTGACCGAAGAAAACTGCTTCAAATTCGCCTGGATCGTCGATTTCCCGATGTATGAGAAAACCGACGACGGCAAGATTGACTTCAGCCACAACCCGTTTTCGATGCCCCAAGGCGGGCTTGACGCGTTGAACGGCGATCCGCTGCAGGTTTATGCCTATCAATATGATCTGGCCTGCAATGGCTATGAGTTGATTTCAGGCGGTATCCGCAACCACAAACCCGAGATCATGTTCAAGGCGTTTGAGTTGGCCGGTTATCCGCCGGAAGAAGTGGAAAAGCGCTTCGGCGGCATGGTCAAGGCGTTCAAATACGGCGCACCCCCGCACGGGGGCTGTGCAGCGGGGATCGACCGGATCGTGATGCTGCTGGCAGATGAGGCCAACATCCGCGAGGTGATCATGTTCCCGATGAACCAGCGCGCCGAAGACCTGCTGATGGGCGCGCCCAGCGAGCCGCTGAACGCGCAGCTGCGCGAATTGAATCTGCGGGTGGTTCCAAAAGAGTAACCTTGCGGTTTTATCCGACGGAACGCCCGCCTTTGGGCGTATGATCGGCAAGCGGTTCACAGCCGTATGCCGAAACAGGGCCGATGCAATCTTGGCTGTAACACCCTATCTCGGCTCCAGACCGCCGCCAGACCGCCGCCGTAACCGGAGATCGCCATGACCGCCATAAGAACGCTAGCCGCGATCCGTTTTGGTTATGGCCTGCCGTTGCCCGCAGATGCGCCCGATACGGCAGAAACGATGCTGGACGCGCTGGCGGGACCGGACGTTGCGGCGCAGGATTGGCAAATCGACGGTCTGACGGTGATCCAGCCCAAACTGGCGCGACTGCGGCAGATGAAGGGCGCGGGCCGCACCGACCCCGCCCTGATCCCGATCTATGAAACATTGCTGATGGAAATCGCCACTGCCCACGCGGGGGCCGAACGCCGCACCCTCGCGCGCGCGCTGGAAGCGGCAGACGGATTTCGCGAACGGCTGGTGGCGTTCTGGGCCGATCATTTCACCGTGCTGTCAAAAGCCAAGACCGAGATGATGATGCCTTATGCCTTGGTCGAAGATGCCATTCGACCCAATCTGACGGGGCGGTTCAGCGATCTGCTGACTGCCGCCACATTGCACCCCGCGATGCTGACCTATCTGGATCAAAGCCAATCGGTGGGACCGAATTCGTTTCAGGGCCAACGGCAGGAAAAGGGTCTGAACGAAAATCTGGCGCGCGAAGTGATGGAGCTGCACTCGTTGGGTGTCGGTGCGGGGTACGGTCAGGACGATGTGCGCCAGATGGCGGAATTGCTGACCGGGGTGACCTATGATCCACGGGTGGGCACCAGGTTTGAACCGCGCCGGGCCGAGCCGGGGCCGGAAACGGTGCTGGGTGTCACCTATGAGGGCAACGGGCTGGATCCGGTCCGCGCAGCCCTTGGCGATCTGGGACGTCGCCCGGAAACAGCGGCGCATATCGCGCGCAAACTGGCGGTGCATTTTGTGTCAGATACGCCCGATCCTGATTTGGTTGCCGCCCTGCACGCGGCGTTTTTGGCCACGGATGGTGATCTGTTGGCCGTCTATACTGCGCTGTTAACCCATCCGGCCGCCTGGCAGTCAGAGGCCGAAAAAGTGCGGCAACCCTATGATTTTATGGTGGCTGCCCTGCGCGCGCTGGGGCTGACGGGGGCGGATGTGATGGCAATGCAGCGCAATTTATTCAGGGTCAAAATTCAGGGTGGGATGGCCGATATGGGCCAACCTTGGAAAAAGCCCAAAGGCCCCGATGGCTGGGCTGAACAGGCCGAGGCGTGGATTTCGCCGCAATTGCTGGCCACACGGATCACTTGGGCGATGCAGGTGCCCGAACACCTGCTGCCGCGTTTGCCCGATCCAGTGACGTTCATGCAAGACTGTTTGGCCGACCGTGCGGGCGAGGCGCTGATCTGGGCGGTGTCCAAGGCGGAAAACATCCGCGACGGCGTCGGGCTTGTGCTGGCATCGGGCGAATTTAACCGCAGATAGGAGAGCATCATGGACAGACGATTTTTTCTGCGTGGTTTGGCCACGGCGGCCTGTTCTGCGGCGGCGCATCCCTTGATGACGACGGTAACGCTGGCCGGATCAGATGGCGGGCGGCCCTTGGGCGATCACCGTCTGATCGTGATGATCTTGCGCGGCGCAATGGACGGGCTTGACGCGGTGCAGCCGCAGGGCGATCCGGATTATGCCGCCTTACGCCCGACGCTGCTGCAACCGGATGCACCTGATCTGGATGGGTTTTTCGCGCTGCACCCCGCTTTGGCAGGCTTGATGCCGCTGTGGGGCGCGGGGCAGCTGGCCTTTGTGCAGGCGACGGCCACGCCCTACCGCTATAAACGCAGCCATTTCGCCGGACAGGATATGCTGGAGGCGGGCACAGGCATGGACGTGCCGCTGGATCAGGTGAAAGACGGCTGGCTGAACCGGATGTTGCAAGGGGTGCCGGGGCTGACGGCGGAAACCGCCTATGCGATTGGCCGCGATGCGATCCCGGTGCTGGAGGGGGCCGCCCCGGTGCGCAACTGGGCCCCCGAAGCGGTGCTGAACCTGTCACCGCAGGCCCGGCTGTTGTTCGAGGCGGTCTATCACGACGATCCGCTGTTTTCGGCCGCCGCGAGTGAGGCGATGGAACTGGCGGAAGCGGGCGATACCGGCATGGGCATGCCCGCCAAGGGCAAAGACCGGCTGCCGGGGGTCAAGCTGGATGACGTTGAAAAGCTGGTCACCTATGCCGCAGGGCGGTTGCGTCAGGATACACGAATCGCGGCGTTCAGCTTGTCGGGCTGGGATACGCACCGGGGGCAGGCGGGCAATCTGGCCAAGGCGCTGACCCGGCTGCAATACGCGATCTTGCAGCTGCAGGAAAAGCTGGGGCCGGATGTCTGGGGCAAAACCACGCTGATGGCGATGACCGAATTTGGCCGCACTGCGCGCGAAAATGGCACGGCTGGCACCGATCATGGCACGGGTGGCACGATGTTTGTGGCCGGGGGGGCGGTGCGTGGCGGGCAGATGTATGGCACATGGCCGGGGCTGGCCGAGGCTGATCTGTTTGAAGCGCGCGATCTGATGCCAACGTCAGACGTCCGGGCCTGGGCGGCGCAGGCGATGCAAGGCATGTACGGCATCGACCGTGCGGTGCTGGAGGGCGTGGTGTTCCCCGGTTTGGATATGGCGGGGCTGCAGAGGAACGGCGCGCCGGGGTTGATCTTGTAGGGTCTTGTCTTGGGCTCTTGGCGCCCGCAATAGTTGGCGCGGATGTGCAGGAGAACAGCATGACGGAAAACCGGACAGTCGGCTGCGCGATCAACGGCTGGACGCCAAGGCCGCGCCCGCAAGCGGCGGTTTTGCAAGGCGGTTTTGTGCAGTTGGAACCGGTGAACGCTGATCTGCATGCCGCCGATCTGCACCGCGCGTTTTTGGGACATGACTGGTTGTGGGATTATATGCCCTATGGCCCGTTTGCGTCCGTCGCCGACTATCACACTTCGGCCCGCGTCAGTGCCAGTGGCGCTGATCCATTCTATTATGTGCTGCGCGACCTTGCGACGGGGCAGTGCGGCGGGGTGGCGAGTTATCTGAATATCGTGCCAGCAAATGGGTCCATCGAGGTGGGCAACATCTGTTTTGCCCCCGAAATTCAGCGCGGTCGGATTGCCACCGAGGCGATTTTTTTGATGATGGACTGGGCGTTTTCTGCGGGCTATCGCCGGTATGAATGGAAATGCAACGCGCTGAACCTGCCGTCGCGTCGGGCGGCGCAACGGTTTGGCTTTGGGTTTGAAGGCGTGTTTCGCCAGCATATGGTGGTCAAAGGCCGCAACCGCGATACGGCGTGGTTTTCGGTGGTTGACGGCGAATGGCCCGCCCTGCGCGCGGCCTATCAGGCGTGGCTGTCGGATGATAACTTCGACGCGGCAGGCCAGCAAAAACAGCGGTTATCGGATTTGACGGCTGGCGTGCGGGCGGCGGTTGAACCGCATTAGCGGTTCAGGTTTTGATGGAAACATGGACATCGGAACTCGCAGTCGAGCGCAGCGAGAGGCAGCGAATTCCGATCCCAGACAACCCTGAACCGCTAAAGCGGTCAGGCTGCGCTAACTTGACCGCGGCAAGAACGTGGTTGTGGCTGCCAGACGGTCTGCGACCAACTCTCGCAACTGGCGAAAGCCGCGATCCGTGTCGGCGGCATCAGCATCGGCATCGGCTGCGGCGTGGGCCAACCCGGCATCTTTGGCATGGGTGGCGATGCCAGACAAAAACCCGGCCACATAGCGCCGGGTGGCGGCATCCGGATCGCCCGCCATGGTGCGGGCCGCCAGCACCAGATCATCATGCAGCGCCAGCAGATCGGGCGACAGGGCCGGCGGCATGATTGCATCGCTGATGCCGTCTCTGTGGGGCAGATGCGCCAGCAGACCTGCGCAAAAATCCGCCAGTGACGCATAGGGTTTGTCCAAAAACCCATCTGCCCCCGCCGCCATCGCCTGCCCGCGCCCCGTCGGATTGCCAGAGGTGCCAAGGATTGCTGTGGGCCGCTGGGCCGATTGGGCGAGATCGGCAATCAGCGCCTCCCCCCGGCCATCGGGCAGGCCAAGGTCGATGATCACGACATCGGGGCGGTAGACCCGCAGATGCGACCGCGCGAGCGCCAGCGTTTCCGCCCGCCGCAACCGCGCACCCGCGCGCTGGCACATCAATCGCAACGCTTCGCAGGCATAGCGGCTGTCTTCGACGGCCAGCACCGTCAAGCCCTGCAAGGGCAATAACGGGCGGTGGTGCGGGACAGGCAGCGAACCCAAGTTCGCCAAGGGTCTGCAAATGATATCAAGGGTCCATGGGTTTGGCATCGTCTTACCTTTGGCTGCGTTGATCTTGATCAGTCATGCACACCCATGCCTAACAGACGGTAAACGGCACCGTCCCCCGATAAAATAAATTCGCGTTCTGCGGCAGATCGGCCTCTTGCTCTGGCGGCGTGCCACACCCATAAAGCGGTCACACAACCAAAGAGGCGCTGATGATTGGTCGTCTGAACCATGTGGCCATCGC
>JAYUHO010000127.1:0-5635 GCA_043766915.1 Cypionkella sp. | reverse complement strand
TGGTGATCTCGACCCAGGATGAAGATTACGATCTGAAAGCCGCTTTGGCCGCCCGTGATATCGCCAAACTGGGCCGCACCTTCAGTCTGCGCCAGATCCGCGAGATTGCCGAAGTGCGTGCGCTGGCGGCAACGATTGATGTCGATACCATCACCTTTGACAGTGGGTCTTCTGCGATCAAAGCGTCCGAAGCTCAGGACCTGGCCGATCTTGGCCGCCTGATGCAGGACATGATCGACAATAACCCGCGTGAGATGTTCCTGATCGAAGGCCATACTGATGCCACTGGCAAAGCTGCGTTGAACCTGGCCCTGTCAGACCGGCGCGCGGAATCCGTGGCATTGGCGCTGACCGAGTATTTCGATATTCCACCGGAAAACATGGTCATTCAAGGGTATGGCGAAACCGAACTGCGCATCGACACGCTGCGCGATGAGCCGCGCAACCGGCGCGCGGCTGTGCGGATCATCACCCCGCTGTTGCGCACAAATATCGCCGCGAACTGATCTTCGGTCGCGCAATCGGGCCCCGGGGGAAACCTTGGGGCCTTTTGCATTTCTGTCTTTGCCCCACCTTTTGCCAATAGCCCCAACGCGCGTCCTGCCGCATAGTAGGGGCGAAAAAGGTGCCCGCATGACCAACCCCAAAACCATCGCCCCGTCCAGCGCCCACGACCAAATTCCCGAAACTGCCCTTGACTGGCACCGTGCCGGTTCGGGGGCTGTTCTTGCCACTGTGGTGGAAACCTGGGGGTCCGCCCCTCGGCAGGCGGGCAGCCAACTGGCGATATCGGGTGCCGGGCAAATCATGGGGTCTGTGTCCGGCGGTTGCGTCGAAGGCGCTGTGGTCACCGAAGCGCTTGAGGCTTTGGCAGACGGTGCGCCGCGCCTTTTGACCTTCGGCGTGACGGATGAGACGGCGTTTGCAGTGGGACTGGCCTGCGGCGGAACCATCAGGATTTTGGTCGAGCCGATTGGCAAGGTGATGCCCGAGGTTATTCTGGCGGCATTGGTTGCCGCCCGCGCCGAACGCAAGGCCATTGGTTACAGCGTGCATCTGACCGATTGGACCCGCGCGCTGTTGCCGCCGGGCGCGGAGGCCGCCTGCGATGCCCGCCTGCGCTCTGACCGCGCCGGGACGGAGGAAGATGGCCGCTTTATCGCGCCGCACAATCCGCCCTTGCGGCTGATCGTGGTGGGGGCGGTGCATATCGCCCAACCCTTAGTCGCAATGGCGCGGTTGGCGGGCTATGATCCCAGCCTGATCGATCCGCGCGACGTCTTTGGCGCGGCAGAACGGTTCCCCGGCGAGGTGGTGCTGGACGATTGGCCGGATGAGGCCTTGGCGAAACTGGCGCCAGACGCGCGTACGGCGATTGTCACATTGACGCATGATCCGAAACTGGATGATCCGGCGATCCGTTCTGCCTTGCGCAGTCCGGCGTTTTATCTTGGCTGTCTTGGGTCTAAGAAAACCCATGCCAAACGGGTTGAGCGTTTGTCCGGTGCCGGTTTTACCGATGCCGAAATCGCCCGCATTCACGCGCCCGTGGGCCTCGATATCGCCGCCAAAACTCCCGCCGAAATCGCCCTCTCGATCCTTGCGCAGATCACCGAAACGCTGCGGCGCGGCTGATGCAGTTTGGTGCGGTTCCTGTGGATCAGGCATTGGGTGCAATTTTGGCGCATTCGGTGGCGTTGTCGGACGGGCGGCTGCGCAAAGGCATGGTGCTGGCCACTGGCGATATCGCGGCATTGCAAGCGGCAGGAGTGGCTCAGGTCATGGTGGCCCGGCTGCACGCCACTGACATGGGCGAAGATCAGGCGGCCACCCGGTTGGCGGCGGCCTTGGTGCCTGATCCTGCGGCGCAATACCTTGGCCTGACACCGGCCTTTACCGGCCGGGTGAACCTGAACGCCGTAGGGCCGGGGGTGGTGCAGGTTGATGCGGCGGCGGTGCTGGCGCTGAACCGGATTGATCCGGCGATCACTTTGGCCACGCTTGCCCCGCTGACCCGGGTGGTTGCGGGCACATTGGTGGGCACGGTCAAGATCATTGCATATGGCGTTGACGGCGATGCTATGGCGCGGGCCTGCAAGGTGGCCCGCGCCGCGATCCGGGTGCGTCCGGTGGCGATGCAGTCGGCAGGCCTGCTATTGACCGAAGTTCCGGGGCAGGATGCCAAACTGGCCGCCAAGGGTCGGCGCGCGATAGAGGCCCGTCTGCGTGCGCTGGGCATGACACTGGCGGCTTGTGTGACGGTGCCGCACGATATGGCCGCGATTGCAGCGGCGTTGGTGCAGATGCCGGGCGATATGGTGCTGATCCTGACGGGTTCTGCCACGTCGGATCTGCATGATGTGGCCCCGCAGGCGGTGCGTGTGGCAGGCGGCACGGTGATGCGCTTTGGCATGCCGGTTGATCCGGGCAACCTGCTGTTTCTTGGGCGGCTTGCGGGACGGCCCGTGGTGGGCCTGCCCGGATGCGCGCGATCCCCTGCGCTGAACGGCGCGGATTGGGTGCTGGAGCGGCTGGCTTGCGGGTTGGACGTGACGGATGACGATATTGCAGCGATGGGGGTGGGCGGGTTGTTAAAGGAAATCAAGGCACGACCACAATTGCGTGAGCCGGATTGAACGGGGTTGTTTCTGGCACGGATCAGACTGACACTGATCAAATGCGCTTAGCTTTGGCCCTGATCGCGGTTGTGTGTCTGGCGTCTCCAGCCCGGACCGAAGTCGCGCATTCTGCAGATAATGACTTCGACGCGGCCCTTGCGGATTGGCTTTCTGGAAACGAGGCGGGTGCGTTGCCCGCATTGGCGGAATTGGCGGCCAATGGCCACGCATCGGCCCGGTTGCTGTTGGGGCAGATTGACCGCTTTCCGGCCTTGCAGGGCACCTGGCTGGCCGGGTTGTCGCGCGCCGACCGGATCGCGGTCTTGCGCCAACCGGGCGGGGTGTCCGGTCATAACTGGACAAAAGAGTTGGCGCTGCTGGCGGAGCCGAGTTCGGCGGCTTGGGACAGGCTTTGGGACGCTGCTGCGACGACGCAGGTCATTCTGGAATTCGCCCGGTTGGGCGAGCAGCGTGCGGCACGGTTCGCCGCACTGACCCTGTCGCGCCGCCAACAGCATGGCTTTGCGGCAATAGCAGATCACCCCGACTATGCGCCAAGCCTTTGGGCCTTTGCGATGCGCGAAGGGTGGCAGCCGCCCGGCGATGGCCCGCACCCTGCCGATCCGCAACGGGTAGTTTTGGGGCAAGAGCCTGATCTGACGGGATTTTCGGAATGGGCGGCAACGGCACCCGAGGCCGATGCGGTGGTGGCGCTGTGCGAGGTGCTTTGCCCAAGCGAAGACCCCTCTATCTGTCGGCCCCCAGCGTTGACGGGACTGGGCGGCTACTGGGGGCTGATGCAGCTGGGTTCGCCTGTCGAGTCTATCGTTCCGTCAGACGTTTTCAACCGCAGCCCAAAAGGGATCGACACCACCTTGCGCCACATGCGGGGGCCGGTGGAAAGTGCTTGCCTGACCGACGCCTTAAATTGAAAAACCCCCGGGAATGCCGGGGGTTTGGGTCTTGGAACGGGGCCGCTTACTTCGGAGAGATCATCATCACCATCTGGCGGCCTTCCAGCCGCGGCATGGATTCAATCTTGCCGGCCTCGACCACATCTGCCGAAACGCGGTTCAACAACTCGACACCCAATTGCTGGTGTGCCATCTCACGTCCGCGAAAGCGCAGCGTGATCTTTACCTTGTCGCCTTCACTTAGAAACTTCAGCACCGAGCGCATTTTCACGTCGTAATCATTGGTATCAGTACCCGGACGGAACTTGATTTCCTTGATTTCGATGATGTGCTGCTTTTTGCGGGCCTCTGCCTCGCGCTTTTGCGTCTCATACTTGTACTTGCCGAAATCCATGATCTTGCAAACCGGGGGTTCCGCGTTTGGAGAGATTTCCACCAGATCAAGCCCGGCCTCTTCGGCCATCTGCATCGCGCGGGCGGGGGTGACCACGCCTACATTTTCACCGTCTGCGCCGATCAGGCGAATTTCGGGGGAGCGGATGCGATCATTGATGCGTGGGCCGGTTTCGCGTTGCGGCGGGGCATTGTGGGGTCTGCGGGCTATGGTATTGGTCCTTTGGGCAGTTGGTGATCCGCGCAAGATAAACGCTGCGCGCGCGGGCTTCAACCTCAAATGCGGCGGCAGGCGGTGATGGTTTGCCCTGCGACGCCGCCGCGCTGCAGCGTGGGCCTTTTCATTTGTCGCTTATTCTGTAATATCCGCGCCATCGACAACAAAATTTTGTCCTGGGAGAATGTGACATGAACAAGAACATCCTTATCGGCATCGTGCTGATCGCGCTGGCTGGTGGTGCTTACTATCAGTTCAGCTACAAGCCCGCTCAGGTTGCCGCGATGGCAAAAGCAGCTGAAGAAGCCGCAACCAAAGCCGCTGATGAAGCTGCAGCCACCGCAAAAGCGGCTGAAGATGCTGCCGCGGCTGAGGCCAAGAAAGCTGCAGATGATGCCGCCGCCGCCGCCGCCGCCGCTGGTACTGCAGTAACAGACGGTGCCGCCGCTACGATGGCTGCTTTGGACCCGGCAAATTTTGATGTCGCCAAGATTTCTGCGATGATCGACGCATCGGCGCTGGACGCTGGTGTGAAGGCCACGCTGAAGGCTGGCATCGAAGCCGCTGGCGCTGACCCGACCAAGATTGCCGCTGCACTGGCGGCGGTCAAGACCGCAATGGGTATGTAATTTTTGCCTTAAGGCAAATTGGGCCGCGCCGGGGCAACCTTGGCGCGGCTTTTTTATGTCAGGCGGCCTTCGGTGTCTGTAACGGTCAGGCGCGGCCAGCGCCACAATACCAGATTGCGGGTGTCAGGGGCGGTGCCACGTGCAAAACTGGGCACGATCATTCCGGAATACCCTGCCATCACAAGGGTTTCTGCGGTGTTTTGTCCATAGGATGCGCCGCCGCGCATCATCTGCAATCGCCAGTCATCTGCGGCCAGCAAAGCCGCGTCGATCCTATAAGCTGCCAGATGATCTGCATCCGTTGCTTCAAATATGTTGCGCTGATCGACGCTGTGGCTGACCAGAACAACCGGCTCAAACGGGCGGCCGATCTGATTGGCTTCGGCCACCGCCCCCATCACCGACAGCGCCGTGTAAAGCGCGGGGCGACCCTTGGCGTTAAACCTGCCGCCAAAGCGCCGCGCGCCCATCCCTGACACCGGATCGCGGGCATAGATCGGGTTCAGCGCGCGGTACACTGTTCCAATAAAAGAAACCGACGGATCAGGCAAAGCCGCCCGCATCCACCGCGTCAATATAACCCATAACCGCGTCGGCCATACCGTCTTGTACCAACCGCGCCGCCGTCATGCCGCCAAATCCCGCCAAAGGTTCCGAGCGATACCACGCATAGGCGACCAAAGATGATCCAAAGCGCGGTGTCAGGCGGTTGACGATTTCCACCATCTCGCGCAACCGACTTTGGGTTTTGGCCGAGGCCAGCCGGTCTTTGCGCGCAATCGCATCGCGGCCAAGTCCTGCGGTGCGGGCAATTTCATCTTGTGTCGTCAACCAGCCCTCGGCCAAAAGCCGCGGCGAGAACAG
>JAYUHO010000126.1:0-5639 GCA_043766915.1 Cypionkella sp. | reverse complement strand
TTCGGTCCAAGCCATTGTGATCTCCGTTCAGTGTCACAACCGAACAGAATCACAAAGGACTGAATTCACTCAACTAGTTTCGGATCAGACACTGAGGCTTCGCTTACAGACGAATGTCATCCCGCTACTGTCAAATAGCAGCACCCGTGCTGGCGTGTGTCCGATGATCACGCTGTGATGGGATATCCGACCGTGGAAGCACACGAGAAGGACAGCACCGTCCTCAAGTGCCGATTTGATTGCTTTTTCTAACTCTCTGACTTTGCCGATATGCTTCGATGGCGGTCCAAGGCGTAGAGGAGGATGGCCTGCAAGTATCTCACTCTTGAGCAACGCCTTTGCAAGTTTGCGCTGCTGCCCAACTGTCATGCCCCAATGCGCAGCGTTTCGGCTGCCTTGCTTGGCGGTCAGGAAGTCTACCCCCTCCGCAAACAGTCGCTTGCACCTTTGGCCCGCTACAGGGTTTGCATTAGCGTAAAGTAGGCGAGTTGCGTTGATCAGGGCATACAGGCCGCAAAGGGAGTCGAGCCCACCTTGCTGGTACGGCTCGATCAAGTGGACGTTAGGGTGACTATGCCGCGATATATCGCCCTCAGTATTCCCACGCCATCATCAACGTCAGAACACGGATAGTTACATCGGGATCAGTTGGATCGGGCGAGCCGTGCTGCAAATCCAGATCATAATAGTCAATCTTCCAGAACACTGGTTGGCCCATGTACGTCAGGCTGCCAAAGTCGTGTTCGCCGTAGGGATCGTTGTTGTCAGTGAAGTTATCAAAGTCGGCAATGGCAAAGACCAGCGCGCTAAACGCACCGCCTGTATGCTCCATAATGTCGGAGGATAAAAGTAACCGTCCTCCGCGATGATTTTTGCGGAAGGCATCGTTCAGCGCTCGGATCGCAGATGCGGTTTGGGCAATAGTCATTTGATCGCTGCCAGACATGGCCTCGCTCCTTTCAGTTGGGTTAGGTTTTTCGGGGGTGGTCCGCGTAAGTGCGGGGTTAATTACTACGCTTCGTTTTGCTGGTCCGTCTGATCCATTTCAGCACCTTGCGATTTGGTCTCTTCACTTCATCAACAGTACAGACGGAGACCTCACGCTTAAAATTAAAACGGTCGTATGGGGAAAACGGGCACTCCGTCCACGTTAGTTCCGTGCGGATCAGTTCAAAAAGGTAGGTTTGGCCCCTACATCGCACCACTCCTACGTTCTGGTCGAACGGGCATGGCACCCGCAAGGAGTTCTCGGCCACCGATGTCAGCAAAATCGCCGATACTTATCACGCCTGGCGTCTGGGTGAAGGCTACGAAGACATCCCGGGTTTTTGTAAATCCGCCAGCATTGACGAAATCCGCGGTCATGGCCATGTGCTCACTCCTGGTCGCTATGTCGGTGCCGAGGCGGTGGAGGAAGACGACACACCCTTCGCTGACCGTTTTGCCGCGCTGCAAGACAAGCTGGAAGAGCAATTCGCGCAGGCTGATCAGCTGACCGCCACCATCCGCGAACGCCTTGCCGCAGTTATGCCGCGATGATCTGTCAACAAAACCGCGATTTCGCTAACCTATCGTGAAATCGTGTTAGCAAAACCGCGTTTCTTTAACATATGGTCAGCGTCATGTTAACGCCGACCTATATCATCCCACCACTGCCGCCCTTGGCCGAGCTTGAGACCATTACGGTTCTAAAGGCGCTGAACACCGCCAGTCGCGCTTTGGCTGATCTGAAGGGGCAGGCCAAGACCATCCCGAACCAAGGCATCCTGATTGACACCTTGGCGCTGCAAGAGGCGAAAGCATCATCCGAGGTTGAAAACATCGTCACCACGCAGGATGAGCTGTTTCAGGCTGATCTGTTCCCCGACGATCCACAATCGCCCGCCGCGAAAGAGGTGGCGCTGTATCGTGACGCATTGCGGCTTGGCTACAATCGACTGCTGCAAACCGACGGGTTGATCCCGAATTCCACCCTGATCGAAATGTTCCGGCTGCTGAAGGGCCGCGATGATGGCTTTCGCGTTACCCCCGGCACCGCGCTGAAGAACGAGGCGACGGGCGAGATCGTCTTCGTGCCGCCGCAAGATGCCAACCTGATCGTGGCGCAGATGACCGCGCTGGAGCGTTTCGTGAACGACGATGCCGCATCCCCGCTTGATCCGCTGATCAAGATGGCACTGATCCACCATCAGTTTGAAAGCATCCATCCCTTCCCCGATGGCAATGGCCGCATTGGCCGCATCCTGAACGTGCTTTACCTGACCCGCACCGGGCTGTTGGACATTCCGGTGCTGTATCTGTCGCGCCACATCACGCGGCATAAGGCCGACTATTACCGCCTGCTGCAAGCGGTGCGCGACAGCAACGGTGCGGCGCAGGATTGGCAGGCGTGGGTGCTGTTCATGCTGCAGGCGGTGGCCGAGACGGCGTTGACCACCTTGCAACTGGTGATCGGCATACGCGAGCAAATGGCGGATGTGAAGCAGCGTATGCGCGACGGGCTGCCGAAGATCTACAGCCAGGAACTGCTGAACAATCTGTTTCGCCACCCCTACACCCGCATCGAATATGTGCAGGCCGACCTTGGCCTGCGCGCACGGCAGACGGCTGCGAAATATCTGGATCAACTGGCCGAAGCCGGGTTTGTCGAAAAGCACAGCGCGGGCCGGAACAATTATTACATTAATACAGCTTTGGTGCGGCTGTTCCTTGATGTGTCGGGGGAGGGTGATGGAGGAGTGGCGCCAGTCATCATGGGGAAGCGAAATTACCCTTGAATATGGAAAAGCAATCCGAGGCTATCAGGAGGCAATAGCTCCCTATCGAGTTTACGGCACAAATGGACCGTTTGGTTGGGCCGAAAAACCCCTAGCTCCCGGCCCCGGCGTGATTTTAGGTCGAAAGGGAGCATATCGTGGCGTTAATTTCAGCCGTGATCCGTTCTTTGTGATCGACACAGCCTACTATGTGAAACCAAAGCACGATCTCTTGGATATGCGGTGGCTCTATTATGCAATTATTCATCACAAACTTGGCGAGATCGACGATGGTTCACCAATTCCATCGACTACGCGTGCTGCAGTATACGTGCGGGATTTTGACGTGCCGCCCCTCTCCGAACAACGCGCAATCGCGGCCACGCTCGGGGCGCTGGATGATAAGATCGAACTGAACCGGCGGATGTGCGAGACTTTGGAGTCGATGGCGCGGGCGTTGTTTCGCGATTGGTTCGTCGATTTCGGCCCCACCCGCGCCAAAATGGCAGGCACCGCCCCCTACCTCGCCGCCGACCTCTGGTCGCTGTTCCCCGACCGTCTAAATGAGGAGGGCAAGCCGGAGGGGTGGGAGGTTCTGGGGTTAGGTGACGTTGCAAAAAATCATTCGGAGACCATGGATCTCAAGAAACGCCAGAAAGTAATTTTCGTCAACACCGGTGATGTTTCGCAAGGCATATTTTTGCATTCGAATTACTCTGATGCGAAGGGGCTTCCGGGTCAGGCGAAGAAGAAAATTGAAGTCGGGGATATTCGATACAGTGAAATACGTCCTAAAAACAGAAGATATGCTTTTGTTAACTTTGATGCTCCAGATCACTTAGTATCAACAAAATTCATGGTCTTGCGGACAATTTCCGCAGTCTCACCGATACATCTCTACTTCTTGGTTTCCTCCTCGGAAGCCGTTGAAGAGTTCAACACAGTAGCCGAGTCAAGGTCTGGGACATTTCCGCAGATAACGTTCGATTCGATAAAGCATTTTCCAGTTACTCTGGCCAACGACGAAATCATGAAGGCATTTAGTGAAATCCTTGAATCGATCTTTAAACTGCGATGGGAAAGCGAACGAGAAAACGAGGCACTCGCCGAAACACGCGACCTGCTGCTCCCCCGTCTGATGTCCGGCGAACTGCGGGTGGCGGATGCTGAATCCCTGTTGGAAAGGGTGCTCTGATGGCCACCCTGTCGGAAGCCGAAGTTGAGGCGATCTTGCTGCGCCAGCTTGCCGGTTTGGGCTATACTTGGATCAACGACAGCATCTCTGGCCCCGATGGCCGCGCCCCGGAACGCGCCGCCTATTCCGACACCTTGCTGCTGCCCCGTCTGCGCGCCGCCGTGGCTCGCTTGAACCCGGGCATCCCCGAAGACGTGCGCGAAGATGCCATCCGCAAGCTGCTGGCGGCAGAACGCCCATCCCTGATCGAAGAAAACCGCCGCCTGCACCGTGCTATGGTCGAAGGCGTGGCGGTAGAATACCGCACCGCCGAGGGCAGCATTCGCGGCGACACTGTGCGGCTGATCGACCCTGACGATGCGCTGAACGACTGGCTCGCCATTGCACAGTTCACCGTGGTAGAGGCCGGTCACAACCGCCGCCCCGATGTGGTGGTGTTCCTGAACGGTCTGCCCGTGGCGGTGATCGAGGTGAAGAAACCGGGCGCCGAGGCCGCAACCTTGGCTGCCGCCTTTCAGCAGGTGCAAACCTACAAGGCGCAAATCCCGTCGCTGTTCCGCACCAACGCCGTGCTGGTGACCACCGACGGTCTGCTGGCGCGCGTGGGATCGCTGACCGCCGATGCCGAACGTTTCATGCCATGGCGCACCACCGATGGGGCCGGGGTGGCCGCCAAAGGTTCGCCGGAAATGTCGGTGCTGATCGAGGGCGTGTTTGAACGCAAACGGTTTTTGTCGCTGATGCGCGATTTCTCGGTGTTTGGCGAAAAGGCCGGGGGCGTCTCCAAGATCATCGCCGGCTATCACCAGTTCCACGCTGTGCAGCGCGCGGTGGAAAGCACCATCACCGCCAGTCGGGTGCAGGGCGACCGCAAGGCCGGGGTGATCTGGCACACCCAAGGTTCGGGCAAAAGCCTGCTGATGGCGTTCTACGCGGGCCAGTTGGTGCGGCATCCCGAAATGCAGAACCCGACGATCATCGTGGTGACGGATCGCAATGATTTGGATGATCAATTGTTTGCCACCTTCGCAAGTTGCCGCGATCTGATCCGGCAAACCCCTGTGCAGGCCGAAAGCCGCGAAGACCTGCAACAGGCGCTGTCGCGTGCCTCGGGCGGGGTGATTTTCACCACCATTCAGAAATTCGCACCGCCAAAGGGCGAGGCGTATCCGGTGCTGACTGACCGCCGCAACGTGGTCGTCATGGCCGACGAGGCGCACCGCAGTCAGTATGGCTTCAAAGCGCGGATCGAGAAGACCGGCGACATGGCTTATGGCTTCGCCAAGCACATGCGCGACGCGCTGCCCAACGCGTCTTTCATCGGGTTTACCGGCACGCCGATTGAGCAGGATGATGTGAACACGCCCGCCGTGTTTGGCCATTACATCGATATCTACGACATTAGCCGCGCCGTCGAGGATGGCGCCACGGTGCCGATCTATTACGAAAGCCGCCTTGCTCGGATCGAGTTGCTGGAGGACGAAAAGCCGACGATCGACAGCGAGATTGAGGCGTTGACCGAGGATGAGGCTGTGGGCGAGCAGGAACGCCTGAAGCGGAAATGGTCGACGGTTGAGGCGCTGGTTGGGTCTGAAAAACGGCTAGCGCTGATCGCTGCCGATCTTGTGGCGCATTTCGAGGCGCGGGTCGAGGCGATGGACGGCAAGCCCATGCGCGCGCGGATTGCA
>JAYUHO010000125.1:0-2086 GCA_043766915.1 Cypionkella sp. | reverse complement strand
CGGCGGGGCCTGATGGCAGCGCGCTACGGGCCCGTCAAACGCCGAACCAATCCAAAGCGGATGACCTTGAATGTGCCCCAGCTGCGCCGTGTTAACCTTTTGTTTTGGCGCGCATTTTATTCCAACAACCGCTTCGCAGTTTTTGGAATGTGCGCTAACTTTCGCCGGCGGCAAGTTCATCGGTCAGCCGGGCCCGAAACACATCGGGCATTGCCCAGTTTGGCTGTTGGCCGATCAACATCTGTAGAAACCCGGCGGAAAAGCTTGCGTCTTGTAAGGCGTTTTCTTTGAACGACCACCAATGGCGCAAATCGTCAATCGCGGGGTCTATGTCAGTTCCTGCCTGAAATTCCTGCGCCATGGCGGCGCTGTGCACCGATAAACAAAACATCGTGCAGCAATAGCCTTCGGGCCAGAATGCGGCGGCAGAACCGGGATCTGCGCGTGATGGCGGCGATTTGGCCGTGACCGGCATGTCCGCCGTCAGTTCGCGCAGCATCAGGGCGGCTGCAAATTCAAAGAACTCGCGCCGTTGCGCCTTGTCCGCCGGTTTCTGACGTTCTATCGCGGTCAGCCACCGCACAAAGGCCGATGCCAGTTTCGCGTCGTCGACCACGAACAGGCAGCCCAGATCGCGCCCATAAGCCTCGGCATGGCGCTGAAACGCTTGTTTGAACCAGCGCAGCCGCCGCACCGCGATGCGCAGGGGTTCGTTGGTTGCGGGGATCGCATCGGGGTGTGGCGTCAGTTTCGACATGGATGCATCAGACATGGGCAACCAGTTTTGCATAGAGCGCCGCGATCTGCCCAAGATCGCGCGACGCGCAGACCTTGGCCACATCGGCGGCAACGGCGACGCCAAGATCGGTCGCTGCATCAAGGGCGGCTTCGTTATCATCGTCCGAGCGTGACGATTGCAGCCATAGCAACACCGCAAATATCGCCACCGGTTCCAGGGCAGAACCTGCAACCAGCGCCGCCTCTTCTGCCGTGGCCCCCCGCAACACCCGCGCATCCAACAGATCGATGGTCAGATCGGCGGCAAAATGGGTCAGCGCCACCGCACCCGGCGGCTCTGTCGCCTTGCCATAGGCATTTTTTGCCGCCGCCTCGCTGACAAAAACCCCCGGCGCACCAAGACGGCGCAAAACTGCCCGCAATGCGACATACATGGCGGCTGCAAAGGCTGCACCTTCATCGCCGGAAAAACTCAGATCATCCAATGTGACCGCATGCGGCTCTGTCCCGCCCAGAACCGATTTGGCAAAGCCAGAGGCCATCTGATCCAGATTGCGCGCCAGCCCGCCGACCTTTTGCAGCACGGCACCTGCGAAATCGGCGGCAGGTTTTGGCAAAGTCTCCATCGCCATGGTATCCACCAAGGTCTCGCCCCCGCGCCGCAACAGAAACCGCAGGCCGCGCAGCACCTCGCGCAGCGGCATCGGATCGGGACTGACGGGCAGATGTTTGGACAAGAAAGACCCCGCTTGGATTTCCACGACTCTACCTTAACCGGGCGTGGATACCAAGCTTTCCTTGGTAGGCCGCTGCGGCGTGGCACGGCTAAAGGCCAGTGTGGTGGCATAATCCCGGACCCCGGCCTGACTGCCCAGACCGGTTGCATTCTGGGCCGAAGACGCCTGTGCGATCAGCACGGCCTGCCGGGCGGACAGGCCCCTGATCAGCCCGGTCGCAAAGCCGCCGTTAAAGCAATCGCCGCAGCCGCAGGTGCATTTGACATCGACGACAAAGGCGGGCGTGTGAAATTCGGTTCCGTCACGGTGGCGGTAAAACGCGCCGTCGGCCCCGAGAGTGAGGATCACGCAGGCCGCCCCCCGGTCGATCAGGAACTGCGCCAGATCGCGGTTGTCGGAAAGGCCGGACAAGGCGCGCGCCTCTTCCTCGGAGGGCAGGAAATAGTCGGTATGGGGCAGCAGGCGGGCGACTTTGGGCAGATCATCGGGGGTCGAGGCGAACACATCCAGCGTGGTGATCACGCCACGCCGTTTCGCCTCGGCCATGATTTCCTCGGTGCGGCCCGCATCCATCCGGTTCATCAGGCCGACCCCGCCGACATGTAGAATGC
>JAYUHO010000124.1:0-5648 GCA_043766915.1 Cypionkella sp. | reverse complement strand
GGATCGATCCCGGTATTCCCGATAGATGAAACTCGAAATCGTGTCGGTCGCTCCGCCCGGTCCGCCCGACGTCACGTTGATGACGATATCGGCGAGCTTGAGTTCGAAGATGATGCGCAGGACCACCGCTGTCAGGCTGACCGGCAGCATCAGCGGAAACGTGATCTCCCAGAAATTCCGCCACCCATTTGCGCCGTCAACTTTCGCGGCCTCGTTCAGTTCCTTGGGGATGGCCTGAAGGCCTGCCAAGATCATGATCATCATGAACGGAATGAAGGTCCAGGCGTCCATCAGCATGATCGTCAGCTTGGCAATCCACGGGCTGCCAAAGAACGACGGCTCATCCCAGCCCACCGCGCGCGCCAGCCGGGCCAAGGGGCCAAAACGCGCTTCCAGCATGGAGTTGCCGATCATCCAACTGACCGCGATGGGCGACAGCATCAAAGGCAGCAGGAACGCCACCCGAAAGAATTTGCGCGCCCGGATTTCGGCGTTCAGGGTTAGGGCAAGGCCAAAGGCAATCGCGTATTCTATTGCGATTGCAAGCACATACCAGACCATATTCAACATCGCATTCCAATAAAACGGGTCCGACCACATCTGGCGCAGATTGTCCAAACCGTTGAATTGGCGGCCATCTGGCGAGGACAGGTTCCAGTTCGAAAACGCGATGATCAGGCCGAACAGCAACGGAAACACAGTCAGCGAGATCACGAACAACGCGGCTGGCAGCACGAACAACACCCGCTTGCCCTGTTCCCCCCGCGTCAGAACCTGCCCCCAGCACAGCGCTATCGCCCAAAAGATATAAGCATATAAAGTGGGGCGCCAGTTGCCAAAACCGAAGTTGGCATACCCCGCGACCTGCACGGATTGCATGACGCCCACGGCCAATAACAGCAGCCCCGCGCCCCAGACCAGCGCCCACCCAAAGGCGTGGCGGCCCGGTGGAATGTTATCGTTGGTAACGATGTGGAGAAGATCGGATGTGCCGCTCAAGCCAATATCCTATTCAATTCATATGCGCCGGGGAATACCCGGCGCATTTGGTTCAATGCATGGTGCGCATGAATGCACACCCCACCCCCCACTCTACGCTCCCCCGCGATTGGGTGCAAAGCTGACCGCGCCCGAACCGACGGGGCTCTTAGGGTGCGACACGTGTCGCGCCCGCCCCGTGGGGGCGGTTCGGGCGCGGTCAGATTTGCTTTGGGCAAATCTGACACGGTCAACACGAAGACAATTGCTACGCAATCAACCTTAGCATGTATCTTTAGGCGCACCGTGCAAACGGCTACATCCCCAGTGACGCCTTATACAGCTTTACCTGCCCGTCACGGCCAATGCTGTCGGTGATCTTTTCCCACGCGGCGGCAATGGCATCTGCGGTTTCTTGCGCCGATTTGTAGGTGCCCGCATAGCCCTTGGCCAATTCATCCTCGGCAACCGAGTAGTATTGGAAGATGCCAGGAATGCGCGGCTCGATCGCGGGGTTGGGGTGGTTATAGCTGTCTGCGTTTGACCCCAGATAATCCTCGACAAAGGCGCGGTCATAGCCTGCTGCTTCCCATTCGGCATACTGGAAGTGGCTGTTGCGGTAGGGTTGAAAGCCAGATGGATAGGCCGACATCCACAGCGACAGATCCTTACCGCCCAGATGGGCTGCTGCCGACCACGCCGCTTTGCGCTTTTTCTCATCCGCCGAAACCCGGTTGGTGACGTAAACGCCCCAGCCCAGATAGACCATGTTTGGCGCCTCATTATAGGTTTCTTCCCACGCGCTGGTCAGGCTGTTGTAAACCCTGTCTGATCCGGGGTTGATCCCGAAGCCAACCACATCGCCCACCACCGACGTATCCGACGTGCGCGCGTTCGAGCCCACATCGCCCCACCACATCAACATTGAACCCGTGCCCGCCAGGAACTGCGAAAACGCAGTGGTGCCCGGATCGGCGTTGATCTGATCGGCAGGATATGCACCCGGCGTCGCGATCAGGTCCATCACATCCTGGATGGCCTGCACCCAAGCCGGATTGTTCACCCGTGGCTTCATGGTTTCAGGATCGAACAACCATGCCGGATCGCCCGGATGCTTGGCATAGGCGGCAGCGCGGTTTTCAAGGAAATAGAACCCGAACCCGCCCCAGCCTTTCAATGGATCAAGATAACCGATGGCGGGCTGCGCCGTCAGCGGATCGGTCTGACCGACCAGCGCCTTGGACACCGCATTCACCTGCTGCCATGTCTTTGGCACCTCGGCCCCGCCAATAGCACCTTCACCGAAGTAATCCTTGCGATACGCAAAGGTATGACAATCGCCGTCGATGGAAACGCGGTAGGTCTTGCCGTCCCATGTGCCAACAGGGGCCTTCAGATAACCCACATAGTCATCCATATCGATCTGGGCTTTGACCCAATCGGGCATCTCGTCCAGCAAGCCCTTGCTGGCGGTATCGCCTTCCAGTGGCGCACCCATCGCGATGATGTCAAAATCGACCGTGCCAGTGGCGATATTCTGCTGCAGACGCGGGTTGTAATCGGCTTGGGCAAGGTCAATCCAGTTGATCTTGGCCCCGGTGTAGGTTTCCCAGCCTTTCAGCAGGCCGCGGAACAAGATGTTATGCAACCCGTTGTTGTTGATGCCAAAGAACGTCAGCTCTACGCCTGCAAACTCGCCCTCGGCGACATTGGCTTTGGTCGCGCCAAGGCACATCTCGCCAACCTTCTGCCAATCAGCATCGGTTGGGCTGCCATTGCCGACGCCGGGTATCTTCAGGATCGCCGCCCGCACATCTTCTTGTGCCATCGCGGGACCAAAGCCCATCGCGCGCGGCATCATGGCCAGCGCCGTCAGGGCGGTGGCCCCCTGCAACATCCGCCGACGGCTTAGCGTCGTCCGCGCCATTGCATCATAAATCTCTACTTTCACGACGTCTTCTCCCTATTCATTTGTTGCGCACGGCTGTGCCGCGCATTTGGTGTGATGGATCGAAGTCAAAATGGAAGCTGAACAGCACGGCCTACACCGCGCATCGTCATAGGGGCCTCCCCTCCCCCGTGGCAGCATTCCTTAACGTCATGTTGCCGCGCCACTTCTGCCCTGTCAAGATTCTAACATGTTAGTATGATCAGCCGATGGACAGCCCCGCCCGGCTTCGTTACTTCTTGGCGGCAAGACCGGGGGGAATGTCGATATGGCCGAAGTGACGATCCGCAATCTGCGCAAAAATTATGGCGGCGCGCAGGTGATCCATGGGCTGAACCTTGACATTGCGGACGGCGAATTTGTGGTGCTGGTCGGGCCATCGGGCTGTGGCAAATCAACCTTGTTGCGGATGATCGCAGGGCTGGAAGAGGTGACGGCGGGCGACGTCAACATCGGCACCGCCCGGGTGAACAACCTGCCGCCATCGGAACGCGATATCGCCATGGTGTTCCAGAACTATGCGCTTTACCCGCACAAAACCGTGGCGGCCAATATGGGCTTTGCGCTGAAAATGCGCGGCATGACGCCCGACGCGGTGCGTGCCAAGGTAGAACATGCTGCTGAAATTCTGGGCCTGACGCCGTATCTTGATCGGTTTCCGCGCGCTTTGTCAGGCGGTCAGCGCCAACGGGTGGCGATGGGCCGCGCCATTGTGCGTGATCCGAAGGTGTTTTTGTTTGATGAGCCGCTGTCAAATCTGGACGCCAAACTGCGCGTGCAGATGCGCACTGAAATCCGTGCGCTGCATTTGCGGCTGAAAACCACTACGGTTTATGTGACGCATGATCAGATCGAGGCGATGACGATGGCCGATAAGATCGTGGTGATGCAGGGTGGCCATATCGAGCAGGTGGGCGCGCCGCTGGAATTGTATGACCGCCCCGCGAATGTGTTTGTCGCCAGCTTTATCGGCTCTCCGTCGATGAACTTGATCGCCGGCCGCGTGTCAGGTGGCCGGGTGCAGGTTGGCGAGGTGATGCTGGACATGCCAGCAGGCTGCACGGTGGCCGAGGGCGATGAGGTGATTTTTGGCATCCGCCCCGAATCGTTCCGGCCCGCGGGTCACGGTCTTTCGGGCGTGGTGGCCGTGGTTGAACCGACGGGGTCTGAAACCCATGTCGTGGTGCGCATGGATGGCCGCGACATGACGGCAGTGTTCCGCGACCGCGTTGCCTTCAAACCGGGTGACCCGATCACCCTGGCCCCCGATGCAGGCGCCGCACATATATTCAGCAAAGCAACAGGTAAGCGGTTAACCTGACCGCCCCGCTCCCAATACTGCCGTGAAGGAAAGCCGATGCTTAAAGGACTTGATCCCCGTCTGAACGCCGAAGTTTTGGCCACCTTGCGCGCCATGGGGCACGGCGATGTGCTGATCCTTGCCGATACCAACTTTCCGTCGGATTCAGTGGCGCGGGCCACCGTGACGGGCAAATTGCTGCGGATGGACAATCTGACCTCGGCCGAAGCCGCCCGCGCGATCCTGTCGGTGTATCCGCTGGACACGTTCGTTGATGATTTCGCCGGGCGCATGGAAATGGTCGGTGCACCGGGAGAAATTCCGCCCGTGCAAGCCGAAGTGCAGGTCGAGATTGACCGCGCCGAGGGCCGTGCGCGGCCCATGCAATCCATCGAGCGGTTTGCCTTTTACGATATGGCACGCCAAGCCTATGCGGTGATCCAAACCGGCGAGCGGCGGTTCTATGGCTGCTTTATGTTGCGCAAAGGCGTGATCCCACCAGAGGTGTGACGACATGAAACCGATTGTTATTCTTGGCATCTTTGTGGCCGACACCGCCTACCGCGCGGAACGCCAGCCGAAAATGGGCGAAACGATTATGGGCCAGTCGTTTGTGCTTGGCCCGGGGGGCAAAGGATCAAACCAGTCGGTTGCCGCCGCCATGGCGGGGGGGACCGTGCATTTCATCACCCGGCTGGGCGACGATGCCTTTGCCGATATCGCGCGGGCCACCTGGGCCAAGGCTGGCGTTGTGCCAGAGGTCACGGTGGACCACGAAAGCTATACCGGCGCGGCTTACATCTTTATTGAAAACGCCACCGGCAATAACGCGATTATCGTTGCACCCGGTGCTGCTGGGCGGGTTTCGGTGGCAGATGTCGAGGCCAAGGCCGATCTGATTGCCAGTGCTGCGATCTTTGTCACCCAGTTGGAACAACCGATCCCCGCCGCCAAACGCGGCTTGGAAATCGCGCGTGCAGCAGGGGTTATCACCATCCTGAACCCCGCCCCTGCGGCCCGTTTGGGCGATGATATTCTGGCGCTTTGTGACTATATCACCCCGAATGAAACCGAAACCGAGGCGTTGACGGGTCTGCCCGTCACTTCGATTCCCGAAGCAAAGCTTGCGGCGGACGTTTTACTGTCACGTGGGGTCGGCGCGGTGGTGATCACGCTGGGCGATAAGGGTGCGCTCTATCATGATGCCAGTCGGTCGGTGCATGTGCCGGTGATCTCGGCGGGGCCCGTGGTAGAAACAACCGGGGCGGGTGATGCGTTCAACGGCGGCTTTGCGGTGGCGCTGTCGGAAGGGCGCGATGTGATTGATGCCGTGCGCTTTGGCTGTGCCACGGCAGGAATTTCAGTCACCCGCGCAGGCACGGCTCCGTCCATGCCCGCGCGCGCCGAAATTGACGCCTTGCT
>JAYUHO010000123.1:0-5657 GCA_043766915.1 Cypionkella sp. | reverse complement strand
GCCCCTATTCCCAACACGATACCAGCACCGTCATTCCCAACGCCGCGGCGTTTAAGGCGTCTGGCGTGGCTATCGCTGTTTGGGTGCTGGCGCGGGTGGTGATCCCGGCCTGTGTCAGCACCGCCGTTATTGCCGCACCTGAGGCAGCAAAGCCCACGCCATCTGGCAAAAGCCTGGCACCATCCCCGACGGCAGGCAAAGCCATACCAATCACCGACCCGCTTTGATCCACCACAGGCCCGCCCGCATCGCCGGGCAGCAGGGCAATCGCAAGCCGGGCAATACCCGCCTCGCCGTTCAGGCCTTTGTCCTCTTCCAACACGCCAAACGACAACACCGGGGCAGGCAATTTTGTCTCATAAGAATAGCCGGCCACCGATATCTCTGATCCCAACCGCATCGCGCCGGTCTGGAACTGCGCAAAGGCATTGGGGGCCATGGGTTGTGCGGGGGTCAACACTGCAAGACCCGTGGCCGCATCGCTGAACCGCACAGTCGCGTCGATGTCGTGATCAATCGTCACGCGCCCGCAGGTGCCCACCGCGTCAATCGTGGTCAGCACGGTGCCAGCCGCATCAATGAAAAAGCCCGACCGCGACAGGATCGGCGTCTTCACCTCTAGCCCCGATAGCAGACCAGAGCGCGCGGCTTCGTCCATCGGCACCAGACCGGGGTCTAGCGCCTTGTCCCCTAGGGGCCGGAAACTGGCCTTCAGCGCGGGCAGAATCCGGGTCATCCGATCCGCATCGGCAGGCTTCCACACCACCATATAGCCCTTGACCATGCCCTTGGACGTTTCGGCATAGGCATAGCTTTGCACCGTTGCCGATTGGGCGTTGATGGCAAAGCTGTCCTCGCCGCGCAGCCGTTCGCCGTCGGCGGGCACCACTTCCAGCGTTTGCAAGATGTCGTAAAGCCCGAAAAGGCTGCTTTGATCGCCGGGTTCGGAAATCAGATACACCTGCAGGCCTGATCCGTCTTTCTCTGTGAAATGCACGAAAGGCGGCTCATACCGATCAAACTGGATCAGGGACATCGGCAGGGTAATCTCGATCCCTGCTTCTGCCTCGGTGATAGTCTCAAAGCCAAACTCGGCCTGATCGGTTTGATAGTTGATGATCAGCGCCGCCCGCTGTGCGGTTGTCAGAACGCCCGTTGCTTCAAACCCGTTGGCCCCTTGCCACGCGGCCATCGAATTGCGCGTGCCCGGCCCGAATGATCCATCCACCGCCGCCGTGTAAAATCCATACCAGCCAAGGGCGGTTTGCAACGCTTTGCGATCATCGCGGGTCAGCTCTGCCTCAGAGGCTTTGGCTTCGCGGACGGTTTCATCGGCAAGTTCAATGGGTTCGACGGCAGCCAACGAGTCAACAACAGCCGTCGTATCCGCATCCCCCACCTGGCCAATGGGCCAAAACTGTTGGCCGTGATCGCTGTCATCGGTGATAAAGCTGTCGCCGGGGATCATGTTTTCGCGTTTCAGATCGAATATCCGCCCCGCCGCGACTTCGGGCGCATAAGGGCCAAGCGCGATGGCATACCAGCCTGACCTGATCTGAAACCCCGCCACATCGGGAAACAACGCGGCGTAGGCGCGGGCACGGTCTTGGGCAGCGGCCAGACTTGGCTGCGCTTCAATCTGCAACCATGCCTGTTCTTGCGCCATCGCCATGCGCGACACCCCCAACAACGCGACCAACGCGATCAACACTACCCGAACATTCATCCCAGCCTTAACCCCATTTTTCGGTCTGTTTCCCATTGCCTTGAACTTAGCAGAGGCTTTGGCGGATGCCCATGGTGCGCAAACACGGCCATTTCCCGGTCTGGCGACCCCGGGCTGCATTGACCCTTGCGCACGGCTTGCCTATGGAAGGGCTGCATTTGATGAGGTCTGTCATGGCTGATGCCGCCAATCCCCTTGCGACGGGGCCCCAAACCGCGCCGCGCTCTTTCCAAGAGATCATCTTGCGGCTGCAAAGCTATTGGGCGGCACAAGGCTGCGCCATTCTGCAACCTTATGATATGGAAGTGGGGGCAGGCACCTTTCACCCCGCCACCACGCTGCGATCCTTGGGCAGCAAACCCTGGGCCGCCGCCTATGTGCAACCCTCGCGTCGCCCGACCGATGGGCGTTACGGCGAAAACCCCAACCGGTTGCAGCACTATTATCAGTATCAGGTGATCATCAAACCCTCGCCGCCCAATCTGCAAGATCTGTATCTTGGATCCTTGGCCGCCATCGGCATTGATGCCGCCCTGCATGACATCCGCTTTGTCGAAGACGATTGGGAATCGCCAACTTTGGGCGCATGGGGCTTGGGGTGGGAGATTTGGTGCGACGGCATGGAAGTGTCGCAGTTCACCTATTTCCAACAAGTCGGCGGCCATGATTGCCGTCCGGTGTCGGGCGAATTGACCTACGGCCTCGAACGGCTGGCGATGTATGTTTTGGGCGCAGGTCATGTGATGGACATGCCGTTTAACGATCCGTCCGCACCCATTCCGCTGACATATGGCGATATTTTTCGCCAAACCGAAGAAGAATACAGCCGCTATAATTTTGACGCGGCCGATACGGATATGCTGCTTGAACATTTCAAACACGCCGAGGCCGAATGTGCCCGCCTGTTGGATTTTCCGCCGCTTGATCCCAAATCGGGTAAAACCATCATCATGGCCCATCCCGCCTATGACCAGACCATCAAAGCCAGTCACCTGTTCAACCTGCTGGATGCGCGCGGGGTGATTTCGGTGACGGAACGCCAGGCCTATATCGGCCGGGTGCGCGCCCTGGCCAAGAAATGCGCCGATGCGTTTCGGTTAACGGCGGCGGGGGCGGACGCGTGAACAATGGTAAAATCGTTGCGGGGGCTATTGTGGTGATTGGTGTTGTCGCAGGTATCGCCATGTATTGGCTGCAAGAATATGCGTTTTACGCACCAGCCGTGTTTAAGACGGGCGATGAAATTCGTCTCACCCTGATCGAAAATGGCCAACCTGAACCAATCCTGGCCAACGGCATCACCGGCATAGACGCAAATTCCTCGCCCCTGCGGTTTCGCGCTTGTTTCACCACGCCGCTGACCCAGGCAATGCTGACCGAAACCTACAAAGTCTATGACAAGCCGGTGCCCCTGAACGGCCCCTCGTGGTTTGACTGCTATGACGCGGCCAAAATTGGCGAGGCATTGGAGCGGGGCGAGGCGATTGCGTTTCTGTCCCAAGCCAATATCGCCCCGCAGATTGACCGCGTTGTGGCGGTGTTCCCGGATGGCCGGGCCTATGCCTGGCACCAACTCTCGCCTGATGCGGAGCAATAGTGATGGCCGATCTGCTGATTGAATTATTCTCCGAAGAAATCCCGGCTCGCATGCAGGCCCGCGCGCGCGACGATCTGAAATCCATGGTGACGAACGGGTTGGTGGAGGCCGGGTTAACCTATGCCTCGGCGGGCGCATTTTCCACGCCGCGCCGGTTGGTTCTGGCGGTTGAAGGGCTGACCTTGCAAAGTGCGCCCGTGCGCGAAGACCGCAAAGGCCCAAGTGCGACCGCACCGCAAGCCGCCATCGACGGCTTTTTGCGTGCCACCGGCCTGACGCTTGATCAACTAGACCGCCGCGCCGACAAAAAGGGCGAAACTCTTTACGCCATCATCGAAAAACCCGGCCGAGCCGCAAGTGTTATCATTGCCGAAGTGCTGGAGGCCACGATCCGCACCTTCCCATGGCCCAAATCCATGCGCTGGGGAACAGGGTCTTTGCGCTGGGTCCGCCCGCTGCATTCGATCCTGTGCCAGCTAACGGATGAGACGGGCAGCTCAGTGGTGCCCCTGTCGGTCGATGGCATCCAGTCCGGCAACACCACCCGCGGCCACCGGTTCATGGCCCCCGGCGTGATCACGGTGAACGGCTTTGACGATTACTCGACCAAACTGCACCGCGCCCGTGTCGTGCTGGATTCCGCGATGCGCGAAGCCGCCATCCTGCAATCGGCGCAAAACGCTGCCTTTGCCGCCGGTATGGAACTGGTGCCAGATGCGGGCCTGTTGACCGAAGTGGCCGGGCTGGTCGAATGGCCGGTGGTTCTGCTGGGCCGCATCGACGACGCGTTTTTGGGCCTGCCGCCCGAGGTGCTGCAAACCTCGATGCGCGAACACCAGAAGTTTTTCTCTGTCCGCAACCCGAAAACCGCGCGGATCGAGGGGTTTATCACCGTCGCCAACCGGGAAACCGCCGATCATGGCGCGACGATTCTGGCAGGCAACCAAAAGGTGCTGTCGGCTCGCCTGTCCGACGCGCGGTTCTTTTGGGAGAATGATCTGCGGGTGGCACGCGCCGGTATGGGCGAATGGCTGGACGGTCTGAAATCCGTCACCTTCCATAACAAACTTGGGTCGCAATCCGACCGCATCGCCCGCATTGCGGCCCTAACCCGCGAGATCGCCCCCATGGTCGGCGCCGATCCCGATGTGGCCCACCAAGCCGCAACCCTTGCGAAAGCCGACCTGCGATCCGCGATGGTCGGCGAATTCCCAGAACTCCAAGGCCTGATGGGCATGTATTACGCCCGCGCGGCTGGATTGCCCGAGGCGGTCGCACTGGCCGCCCGCGACCACTGGAAACCAAAAGGTGAATCCGACACCGTGCCCACCGATCCGGTATCGGTTGCCGTAGCACTGGCCGATAAGATCGACACCTTGACCGGGTTCTGGGCGATTGATGAGAAACCGACGGGGAGCAAGGATCCCTTCGCGTTAAGGCGCGCGGCGTTGGGGGTGATAAGGTTGGTTTTGGGGAATGGGGTGCGGGGAAACACTTTGACGCTTCTGAAAAAAGCCGAACATAGCCACGTGTTTCACCGAATTGCGTTAAAGGAAGCTGCGAAACAATCAGCGCTAGACAATTTGGAAGAGATGGTAGGAAATCACGCCGAACTGACCAGCGTCAGAAGAACTGCAACTACAGAAACGAGCATGGAGCACATCGTTTCAGGCAGTTTTGAACTCGGTAACGTCGTTACCGCATCTGATATTCAGCTAGACCTCCTCGCCTTCTTCCACGACCGCCTCAAAGTCACCCTGCGCGACCAAGGCATCTCACACGACATCATCGACGCCTGCCTCGCCATGCCCGGCAACGACGACCTGACCCTGCTCGCCCTTCGCGCCCGCGCCCTGTCAGATTTCCTGAAAACCGCCGACGGCCCCAACCTGATACAGGGCTATAAACGCGCTAACACGATCCTGGCGCAGGCCGAGGCCAAAGACGGCGTCGAATACTCCTATGGCGCCGATCCAAAATTCGCCGAAACCGATGAAGAACGCGCGCTTTTCACCGCCCTGGATTACGCCGAACCCCTGATCACCACGGCCATGAAATCCGAAGACTTCGCCACCGCCATGACCGCCATGGCCACCTTACGCGCGCCAATCGACGGGTTTTTCAACACGGTTCAGGTCAATACCGACAACCAGATCACGCGGCGCAACCGCCTGAACCTGCTGCACCGCATCCGGGCGATCTGTGCGGGCGTCGCCGACCTGACCAAAGTCGAGGGTTAAGCCACAGCTTCTGCGATTTCTGCCCGGAAAACTTGCACCACGCGAATATCGGCCTATGCTGCAACTGAACAATGAGAGTTGCCGCAGTGCAGAA
>JAYUHO010000122.1:0-15055 GCA_043766915.1 Cypionkella sp. | reverse complement strand
CCAAGCTGTACCACGGGTCCAGCACACAGTCCTGCCCCCAGCCCACGGTAATGCCCTGCGCTTGCATCTCTTTCACGCGCGTCAGACCCCGGCGTTTGGGATAGGTATCATGCCGCCCCTGCAGTGTGATATTTATCAAGGGGTTAGGAATGACGCACAGGCCGGATTCGGCGATCAAGGGCAAAAGTTTGGACACATAATAATTGTCCATCGAATGCATCGAGCTCAGATGGCTGCCCGCCGCCCGCGCGCCCAGACCCAGACGGGTCACTTCCGCCACCAATGTCTCGATGTGGCGGCTTAGGGGATCGTCCGTCTCGTCACAGTGCAAATCCAGCATCAGCCCCCGGTCCGCCGCCAGTTGCGCCATATCACGCACCGAGGCCGTCCCATCTGCCATCGTGCGTTCGAAATGCGGAATGCCGCCCACCACATCAACGCCCATATCCAGCGCGCGGATGACATTGGCGCGGCCAGTGGCGCTGCGGTACAAACCGTCTTGCGGAAAGGCCACCAGTTGCAGATCAATGTACCCGGCCACCGCGCGTTTCACCTCTAACATCGCGGTCACGCCGCGCAGATGATCCGGCGTGGTATCGACATGGGTGCGGATGGCCAGCAGCCCCATCGACGCCGCCCAATCGCAGTAAGTCACCGCACGGGTGACCATATCATCGACAGTTGCCAGATCGCGCAACTCGCCCCACAGACCAATGCCTTCCAACAAGGTGCCGGAGGCGTTCACGCGCGGCTCTCCGTAACTGAGCACCGCATCCATATGAAAATGCGGATCGACGAACGGCGGCGATACCAGATCTCCTGTGGCATCAATCACCCGGCCAGCCTGTGCGTCGATCTGCCCTACCGCCGCAATCTTGTCGCCGCGAATGCCGATATCGGCCACCGATCCATCCGGCAACGTGCCACCCCGCACGATCAGATCAAACATCAGCGTTCCCCTTTATTGTATGGCACCATCAGCGCCGCTGGCACCTGCGCGCGGCGCGACATGACGATCAGCGCCAGAATTGATAAAACATAAGGCGCCATCAGGAACACCTGATAGGGCAACACCGCCCCCATCGGAGTTTGCTGCAGGCGGATTTGCAACGCATCAAACCCGGCAAACAGCAAGGCCCCAAGCATGGCCTTGCCGGGTTTCCACGCGCCAAACACCACCAAAGCGATGCATATCCAGCCGCGCCCGTTGACCATTTCAAAGAAGAAGGACGAAAATGCCGACAGCGTCAGAAACGCCCCGCCGACGGCCATCAGACCAGATCCCACCATAACCGCCCCCATCCTCAGGGCGGTAACCGACAGGCCTTGTGCTTCAACCGCTGCGGGGTTTTCGCCCGCGGCACGGATGGCAAGGCCCAGCGGCGTGCGAAACAGGATCAGCGCCGTCAGCAGCACCACTGCGAACGCAAGATATGTCAGGGCGGTTTGCGAAAACAGCGCTTCGCCCAACATCGGAATATCTGAAAGATAGGGAATTTCAATCGGTTGAAACGGATTGATCTTGGGCGGGCTGGTCACTTCAGGCAACATCAGGCGATAGCTGAATGAGGCCGTCGCACTGGCCAGCAGGGTGATCCCCAGCCCCACCACATGCTGCGACAGCCCAAAAGGCACCACCAAAACTCCGTGCAACAGCCCAAACGTCGTTCCCGCCAACGCCGCCGTTCCAACCCCACCCCACAGTGGCAGACCCTGATAAACCGCCATCCACCCCGCAAACGCCCCAATCACCATGATACCTTCGATACCAAGGTTCAAAACGCCGGCGCGTTCGCAGATCAACTCGCCCATGGTGGCAAAGATCAGCGGAGAGGCGATGCGCACGGCGGCGGCCCAAAAACTGGCGCTCAGAAGGATGTCGATCAACGCTGTCACCTTAACCACCCCCCGCATTCATCTTGGCTAAAATACCTCCGCCGGAGGCACCTGTATCGCCGCAAAAATCACCCGACAAATTCATCCCCACACCACTCGCAACTTCGACAGGGCCACCCCCAGCACCATGAACAGCAACGCCACCGCCAGCAGCATATCGGCGATATAGGTGGGCACGCCTGCGGCGCGGCTCATGCTGTCTGATCCCACAAAAACCCCGGCCACAAAAATTGCTGCAGGCACCACCGCCAAGGGGCGCAGCATCGCCAGCATCGCCACAATGATCCCGGTATAGCCAAAGCCGGGTGACAAATCCAAACTCAGATGCCCCTTCAGCCCGGCCACTTCAGACCATCCCCCAAGGGCTGCCAACCCGCCCGAGATCAGCGCGGTCTTGATCAACACCGCTGTCACCGGCATGCCCGCAAAGCGCGCGGCGTCCGGGTTTTGCCCAACCGCGCGCATCTCAAACCCCAAGGTGGTGCGGGTCTGGATCAACCACACCGCCGCCGCCGCGACCAGCGCCAGCGCAAATCCCCAATGCAGCCGCAAGCCGGTGACCAACCGGGGCAGACGCGCCTCGGCGATCAGGGCGGCAGACTTGGGCCAGCCCATGCCAGCGGGGTCTTTCATTGGACCCTCTAACAGGTAGCTGACGAATAATAGCATGATAAAGTTGAACAAAAGTGTCGTCACAACCTCGTCCACGCCCAGCTTTGTCTTCAGCAACACCGGCCCCAACAACAACAGCGCGCCCGCAATCATCGCCACAATCGCCGACAGGGGCAGCACGAACGGCCCGCCGATCGCCCCGGTGCCAAGTAAAACTGCCGCCACCGCCCCCGCGTAAAACTGCGCCTCGGCCCCGATGTTCCACAGCTTTGCCCGAAAGGCCACCGCCACGGACAGCCCGCAAAACATCAGCGGCGTGGCCCGGTTCAGCGTTTCCAGCAGCGCGAATTTCGACCCGACCGCCCCCGTCAGGATCAATCCCAGCACGCCAAACGGATCTGCCCCGGCAAGTGCGGCCAGAGCCGAGGCCACCGCAACCGCCGCCGCCAAAGCCCCGAGCGGAAAGCCTGTACGGCGCAGCAGCGACGTGTTGGCAATCGGTTCAAGCCGCATCGCGCGCCTCAAACCCCTGCCCTGCCATCCACAGCCCCAACGTGGCCACTGACAGCGCCCCGCGGGCAAATTCCGGGCTGAGCCGGCCAGCGGATATCACATGCACCACATCGGCCATGCTTTGAATTTCTTCCAAATCCTCAGAAATCAGCAACACCGCCGCCCCCGCATCGCGCGCTGCAATCAGGCGGGATTGCACGTAGGCAATTGCGCCGACATCCAATCCGCGCACGGGCTGATTGGCCAGAATAATCGCGGGCCCCGGTTCCAGCACCCGGCCCAGAATCAGCTTTTGCATATTGCCGCCCGACAACAGGCCCATCCGCCCGGTGGCCCCCGATCCGCGCACGTCATAGCCCGCAATAACCCGGTGTGCCCAAGCCGCAGCGGCCCGCCAGTTCATCCAGCCCGCACGGCTGAACGGCGGTTGATAGTAAGCCTCCAGCACCGCGTTTTCGGTCAGCGTGAAATCAGCAATCGCGCCTGTCTTGTGTCGATCCTCGGGGATACGGCCGATCCTAGCGGCAATCGCTGCCCGGGCAGACCAGTTGGGAACCCGCCCGCCGTTGATTTCGAAGGTGCCCCGGTCGGGGCGGATCATCCCGGATATCAAATCGGCCAGCGCCGCCTGCCCGTTGCCGGATACCCCCGCCAACCCGGTGATCTGGCCCGCACGCAAACTCAACGTCACACCCTGCAACCCCGGCGCGGCGCCGGTGGATTTGGTAAAAACCCGGTCCAGCCGCAATACAACGTCGCCCGCCACGCGGGGCACGGCGACCGGCATCGCCACATCGCCGCCCACCATCATCGCGGCCAACGCGGCGCGGCTGGTATCCGCCGTGGCCACCTGCCCCACCACCCGACCATGGCGCAACACCACACAGCGGTCAGCCACCGCCATCACCTCGCCCAGCTTATGGCTGATAAACACAATCGACAGCCCCCGCGCGGTGGCCCGGCGCAGGGTGTCAAACAGGGCTGCCGCTTCTTGCGGCGTCAGCACTGCGGTTGGCTCATCCAGGATCAGGATGCGCGCATCGCGGTACAGCGCCTTCAAAATCTCAACCCGCTGGCGTTGGCCAACACTCAAGGCTCCGACCCGCGCGTCGGGATCAACCGTCAACCCGAAGTCGGCACTTAACGCCAAAACCTTTGCCCGCGCAGCGCCGCCCCGCAAAGACAACAGCGATTGCGTACCCAGACGGATATTGTCCAACACCGTCAGATTGTCACACAGGGTAAAGTGCTGATGCACCATGCCGACGCCTGCGGCCAGTGCCGCGCGCGGATTTCCGGGTGGCAAGGCTTGGCCAAACACCTGCACCGAACCGCTCTCGGCCATGTAGTGGCCAAAAAGAATGTTCATCAGCGTTGTCTTACCCGCGCCATTTTCCCCCAGCAACGCCACCACTTCGCCGCGTGACACGGTCAGACTGATGCCATCATTGGCCAGCAACGGCCCGAACCGCTTGGTGATGCCCGTCAGGCGCAGAACCACGTCCTGCGCCTGAGCGATGACTGGGATCACGATGATTTGGGTTCGCTGTCGTCCACAACCACAGTGAATTGGCCGCCACGAATTTCCGCGCTGCGGCTGGCCACAAGATCAACCGCAGCCTGCGGCACCTTGCCTTCGAACGTACCCAGCGGCGACAGCGCGCAGCCGCCCTCGATCATCGTCGAATAGACGCCGTAATTGTCAGCCTTAAAGGCACCTGCCGTGATCGTCGCTATCGCCTTGGTCATCGTGGGCCCAAAATCCCACAACGCGGATACGACAACGGTGTCGGGATAATCGGCCTGGGTATCAATCACATTGCCAATCGCCAGAACGCCGCGTTCCTTGGCCGCATCCGACACACCAAAGCGTTCGGCATAGAGCAAATCTGCGCCCGCATCGATCATCGCAAAGGCGGTTTCCTTGGCTTTGGGCGGATCAAACCATGATCCGATAAAGCTGACCTGAAACTTGATTTCAGGATTGCTTTCGCGCGCGCCCGCCACAAAGGCATTCATCAGCCGGTTTACTTCGGGGATGGGAAAGCCCCCTACCATGCCAATATTACCTTTGGTCATCGCGCCCGCAATGATGCCCGAAAGATAGGCCGCGTCCTGAATATAGTTGTCAAACACCGACAAGTTCGGCACGGCCGCATCAGGCAGGAACGACGAGCCCATCAGGAAGGCCACATCGGGATATTCGGCGCAGACTTCGCGCGCTTCGGCCTCGGCACCAAAAATTTCGCCGACGATAAATTTCACGCCGCTTTCGCAATACTCCCGCATCACGCGCGGATAATCGGTGTTGGCCACATTCTCGGTATAGCTATAATCTACGGTCCCTGCCGCTTTGGCCGTCTCGGCAGCGATATGAATGCGGCTGACCCATTGCTGTTCAACGGGCACGGTGTAAATCCCAGCCATCCTGATCGGTTCCGCCGCCCAAAGCCGCAGCGGCCCCGCAGCGGCAATCGCTGCCCCCCCCAACATCAAGCCGCGCCGCGAAACTGTGAAATGCGCCATCCGTAACGTCCCCCCTTGTGAAAGTTGTGGTTAATTTGACCAGATGGTAAATCCCATTGACGATTCGATACAAGGCACTTGCATGGCCTTAAAGTGTTTTGCATTTTATTTGGTTCACCACATAAAATGCAAAACGCAACATTCCACGTCTCGGTTTGTCATGGTTTGCAGTCAATCTGCCTCAGATTGACTGCAAATCGCTGTAGCCCTTTCATTCTGGCCAAAATATCCTCGCCGAAGGCATCTGCCGCCCAACACCTGCGCCGTCAGGCTTTTATCCGGGCGCCCGTCGGATCATAAAGCGCGGCCAGATGCAGTGTGGCTGCAACGCGTTCCGAGGCAACTTCCAACTCATACCGTCCGCTTGTCATGAACGCCTCATCGACGCCTTCAGCGCGCCGCACATAGCCATAGCCAATTGGCTGCCCCACGCTGTGGCCGAACCCGCCCGACGACAGCCAGCCAACCCGCTCACCGTCGCGGTAGATCGTCTCACGCCCCAGCAAAATCACCGATGGATCGGCCACGCTAAACCCCGCCAGCCGCTTTTTCACGCCGCCCGCCAATTGCGCCGCAACCGCGTCACGCCCCTTAAATGGAAGACCCGATTTCATCTTGCACGCCCACGCCAACCCCGCCTCGACCGGCGTGTGATCGGGGCCAATATCCGCCCCCCAGGCGCGATAGCCCTTTTCCAGCCGCAGGGTTTCAATCGCGCGGTAGCCTGCATTCGCAAGCCCAAATTCCGCCCCCGCAGCCGCCAGCGCCTCATAGACCGTCACGGCGACGTCGGTGGGCAGGTGCAACTCCCACCCCAATTCGCCGACATATGTCACCCGCAGTGCCAGCACCGGACAGTTGGCCACCGAGATGTCGCGCGCCGTACCAAAAGGAAAGCCCGCGTTCGTCAGATCATCGCTGCAAACCTTCGCCAATATTGCCCGCGCCTTCGGCCCCATCAACGACAGCACCGACGACCCCGCCGTTACATCCACCAATTCACAGCGCAGTCCCGCCGGAATATTGCGCGCGATCCAGTCAAAATCATGGGTGGCAAAGCCGGTTCCTGTGACGATGTAAAACGCATCCCAAGCGCGGCGGGCCACTGTAACATCGGCCTCTATCCCACCGCGATCATTCAACATTTGGGTATAAGTCAAACTGCCAACGGCCCGATCAACGTTGCCCGCAGCAATCCATCCCAACGCCGCCGCCGCATCCGGCCCCTTTAGCGTGAACTTGGCAAACGACGTCTGATCGATCAAAACCGCCCGTTCCCGACACGCGATATGTTCGCGCCGCACCGCGTCCCACCAACCGGGGCGTTGATAGGAATAGCGGTCAATCGGCTGCTCGCCCGCATCCAGATCTGCAAACCAATTTGGCCGTTCCCAGCCCAGCTTTTCGCCAAAACACGCCCCCGCGCGGGCCAGATGCGCATACAAAGGCGACCGCCGCGTTGGCCGGGCCGAGCGCATCTCTTCGCCGGGCCAGGCAATTGTGTAGTGTTTCCCATATGCCTCCATCGTGCGCGCCCGCACCCAATCGGTCGACAAATGCACCCGGCCAAAGCGGCGAATATCCACCGGCCAAAGATCATAGGGTGCTGCCCCCTTGGTCGCCCATTCCGCCAAGGCCATGCCTGCGCCGCCACCCGAGGCAATGCCAAAGGCGTTAAACCCTGCCCCCACAAAGAAATTCTTCAATTCATGCGCTTCACCCAGAATGAAATTCCCATCGGGTGTAAAGCTTTCCGGCCCGTTCAGTAGCTGCTTTACCCCCGCCGTTTCCAACGCCGGAACGCGGGCAATCGCATCCTCCATAAACTGGCTGTAATGATCAAAATCCGAGGTCAGCAGATCAAAATGGAACCCCTCAGGAATGCCCTTCACCGCCCAAGCTTTCGGGTTCGGCTCATACCCGCCCCAAACCAGACCGCCGACTTCCTCTTTCCAGTATGTCAGACGGTCAGGGTCGCGCAGCGTTGGCAGATTGGACGTAACCCCTTCAATTTTCTCGGTAATCATATACTGATGTTCCACCGAAACCAAAGGCACATTCACCCCGACCGACCCCGCCAACACCCGGCTCCACTGCCCCGCACAGCAAATCACCCTTTCACATTCAATCGTGCCTTGCGGCGTTTCCACCCCCCGGATGCGGCCATTTTCGACGATAATCCGTACAACGGGCATATCCTCGAATATTTTTACCCCGGCCATCCGCGCACCCTTTGCCAGGGACATAGTGATATCTGACGGGTTCGCCTGCCCATCGGTGGGCAAAAACGCGGCCCCGACCAGATCGTCGATCGTCATCAATGGCCACAAATCCTGCGCCTCTTGTGGCGTCAGCAAGTGCATTTCCAGCCCGAAACTATGGGCCGTGGTGGCTTGGCGTTTTACTTCAGTCCAGCGCTCGGCGTTACAGGCCAACCGCAGCCCGCCGTTCATCTTCCAGCCGGTTTGCAACCCCGTCTCGGCTTCAAGACGTTTGTACAACTCTACCGAATAACCCAGCAATTGCGTGATGTTGGCCGAAGTGCGCAACTGCCCAACCAATCCCGCAGCATGAAAGGTGGTGCCCGAAGTCATCTTTTTACGCTCCAGCAAAACGGTATCGGTCCAGCCCAATTTGCCCATGTGATAGGCGGTCGAACAGCCAATAATGCCGCCGCCAATAATAACCGCGCGCGCCGTGCTGGGTAGGTCTGCCATGATGCCCTCAGGATTGCCGGAAAGCGTCAAACGCCGCCCGGTAGGTTTTCAATTGTGTCGCGGTATAGGCCGGATAGTCGAAGTCAATTTCTGAAAACAGCTCCGATACCATACTCCACAATGCCTCCCGCAGCGCCGCGGCGGCCTTCATCGCCCGGTAACGCCGCCACAGGGCCGCATCGGGCGCACGATCATAGTATTGCGCCAACATCCGCTCTTCTTGCGCCTCGGTCAGCCCCATATTCGCAGCCAACCCGCCCAGATCGAACAGCGGTGAATTGAAGCCGGCATAATCCCAGTCGATCAGCCACATCCTTTTGGAATCAATCAAGAAATTAGCAGCAAGCAGATCATTATGGCCAAACACCAACTCAATGGGGCCGACCGCAGTTTCAAGGCTGTCGGCTTCGGTCAAAAGTGCAGCAAGCTGGCCTGCATAAGGGCTGCGATGGTCGCGCAGTGTGGCTGCATAATCACGGATAACATGGAACACCCAGAACGTCAGCACCGCCCCCCGCAGGTGTTTCGGAATATCGCGGTGCGCGCGGGCAATCAGAGTAACCGCTTCATCCAGAATAGTTTCATTCTGAAAATCCGGTGCCGCCAACGTGCGTCCATCAATGAAATCAATGACCAATACACCGGGGGCCTGATGGATCACCGCAGGCGATACCCCCGCCGCATGGGCGGCCGCACTGGCGTTCGCCTCGTTGAACCGCATGATGTGATGCACAGGAATGTCATCGCCGATCCGCACAACGGCGCGGCGCACATCATCCTGCACCAGCATATTCACGTTGGTAATGCCGCCATCCAGCGGCTGCATCCGCACCTGCCCCTGCCAGATCGGCAGCGCCAAAATCATCGCTTCGGCCCTATCCATCACCACCCCCAACCCCTGCATGGTGGAAGAAAAACCGCCCGGCGTCAAAGCCTTACCGCTGTCCGTAGTAGAGACCCACCACATGCTCTGCTTGGGCAAAAAACAACCAGCGCGCAGCAAAGGCGCCGATCAGATGACAGAAGGCGGCCAAACCATATCCCCAAACACGCGGGCCATTTGCCGCAAGGATCAGCAATATTGGCAGACCAACCGCAAGCACGATCGCAATCAACCGCAGTCGGTTCACATGTTTGCGCCCGACCACAAAGATCATCTCGCGCAACAGATAACTGCCGGCGGTGTGGGCCTGTTCAAAAACGCTGACATCACCGATGGCTTGCAGCCCCGTTGCCGTACCCAAATTTAGCCCCGCGCGAGCGAATTGTTTGTCGCCAATTGCCCATGTTGCCACCAAAACACACCCGAGCACGGGCAACAGCGCCAGTGCCCAAAGTGAGCCCGCCAACATCGCCCCGCCCGTCAGCGCAAAGCCCACAAACATCACCGGATTGATCCAATGGTTCCAGCGCGGCACGGCCTTGATCTGGGTGTAGATCATAGACGTGTTAAACACCGTAAACAGCGCCAAAGCCGCACCTAGCCAGCCGATCTGGCGCGGCCAGCCAAGGTTCAACCAGTCCGACAGCGCCACAGGGGCCAAGGCCAAAAGGGTTGCAATCGCGGCCCAAGCCTCCCGGCTAAGCCAGCTTGTGCGCCATTGGCTGAATGCTTTGATCGCGTTCTTTGGATTGCCCAAATGAAAGGTCGCGGCCATTAATCCAATGATTGCGAGTGCATACCCCAATCCCCACCAGAAAAATGCGATCCAGCCGTACGGATGTACAAGACCCGCGCCGAGATAGACCAGCAGGCCGAACCCCATACCAGACAGCACGGAAAAGATGATGACCGACGGCGCGGGGTTCATCAGATCTTTCCCAACACGCGGTCAAGCCATCCGGCAAAGCCTGTGGCCTGAATGTCCAACAGTGGAGCCAAAAGGCTGGCCTGCTGGCGCAAATCCTTCTTGCGGGGCGGCAAATAGCGGTTGGTGGGTTTGGTTCCCAGATCAGGCATCAGGCCATAGCCGCCGCGTTCGGCGCTTAGACGGCTGACGTGACTGTCAGGATCAGCGAAATCACCAAAATGCCGCGCGCCGGTGGGGCAACCGCGCACGCAGGCCGGTTCGCGATCTTCCTCGGGCAGATTTTCGTTGTAAATCCGGTCAACACACAGGGTGCATTTCTTCATCACACCCGCATCGGCGTCCATTTCGCGCGCACCATAAGGGCAGGCCCAGGCGCAGAGCCCGCAGCCCATACAGGCGTCTTCGTTCACCAGAACGATGCCGTCCTCGGCGCGTTTGTAACTGGCACCTGTTGGGCAAACAGTAACGCAAGGAGCATCTTCGCAGTGCAAACAACTGCGCGGAAAATTTATGATTTGTGCAGCGCCATCAGATGGTTGCACGGCATAGCTGTGAACCCGGTTTAAGAAGGTTCCTGATGGATTGGCACCATACGGGTCTTGATCCGACAATGGGGCGCCATAGCCCTGATCGTTCCAGCCCTTGCAGGCCGTCACGCAAGCCTGACAGCCAACGCAGGTGTCAAGATCAACCACCAGACCCAGTTTTTTCACCGTGGTTGCGGGCAAAGCCGTCATCGTTTATCCCCTTTTGGCACAACGCGCGATACCGCCCCGAAGGCAGGTTCGGCATGGTCGCGCGGGCCCACCCGTTCGATTTTCACCCGCAGATCAAACCAAGCCGCCTGCCCCGTGACCGGATCGGAATTGCTGTGACGCTGCCCGTCGCCGCGGTCCGGCAGCAGTTCGGAAATCAGATGGTTCAGCAAGAACCCCTCGGTTGCCTCTGTTGCACGTTCGTCCAACGCCCAGGCACCCTTGCGTTTGCCAATCGCGTTCCACGTCCAGACAGTGTTTTCATTCAACGCCGCCATATGGGCCACCGGCACCACAATTTCCCCGCTGGGCGAGGTAACACGGGCATAATCGCCAGGCTGAAACCCTTGCGCAGTCCAGACTTTGGTCGGCACATACAGGTAATTCTTGCCGCGTATCTGGCGCAGCCAAGCGTTTTGGCTACCCCAGGAATGGTACATATCCATCGGACGCTGGGTGATCGCATGCAGCGGGTAGTCGGCCCCGACACTATCACCAAACGGCGGATACCAGATAGGCAGCGGGTCCATCGCTTGTTTCAACTGATCACGCAGGTGGTCTGGCGGCTGCACAAAACCGATGCCTTCGGCGGCGGCCTGAAATTTGCGCATCGGTTCGGACCAGATGGAAAACAGATAGGGCTGCGGTGTTTCGTAGAACGAGGTTTTCACCGCCCAATCCTGATAGGCGGCGTTCCACGGTTTGTAAAACGCGGCTTCCGCTGGCACATGCGACTGATAAAACCCACCATTTTCGATATAGGCGGCGATTTGGTTGGGGTTGGCGTCGCCCCGCCCTTCCAATGTGCCATCTGCGCCGCGAAAGCCCATCAGTGGCCCAACACCGGGGCGACGGATGTGGTTTTGGATGTAGTCGGCGTAGTCTTTGAACTTGGGTTTCCCATCGGCGTTGATCATCGGGGCCAGACCCAGCCGCGCGCCCAGATCCAGCAGCACCGATTGGAACGGGCGCACATCCCGGTCAGGGTCCACCACCGGCCAACGGATCGAATCCCCCGCAGCCCCCGGTTCCGATATCGGGCGATCGAGCAACGAAATGCAATCATGCCGTTCCAGATAAGTGGTGTCGGGCAGGATCAGGTCAGCATAGGCCACCATTTCAGAGGCATAGGCATCAGAATAGATGATGCGGGGAATAATATATTCGCCATCGGGCCCCTTGTCGGTCAGCATGTCCATAACGGCGGCGGAATTCATCGACGAATTCCACGCCATATTCGCCATGTATAAAAACAGGGTGTCGATGCGATACGGGTCGCCCGCATGCGCATTCGGGATCACCATATGCATCATGCCATGGGCGGAAAACGGGTTCTCCCATGTAAACGCCTTATCAATCCGGGCAGCCGAGCCATCTTCGTTCAGCGCCAGATTTTCCGGCCCGCGCACATAGCCCAGATGCGGGCCGGACAGCGGTTTGCCGGGGGCGGTGACGAAATGCGGGGTGGGATGCGCCTCCATCGGTTTGGGGTAGGGTGGCTTGAGGCGGTATCCGCCGGGCACTTCAACCGTGCCCAGCACGATCTGCAACAGATGTAGCGCGCGAGCGGTTTGAAAGCCGTTGGAATGGGCGGAAATCCCGCGCATGGCGTGGAAAGACACGGGGCGACCGGGCATGTTTTCGTGGGTATCGCCGCGAAAATCGGTCCAGGGCTGGTCCAGCGTGATGGCCTGATCAAAAGCCACATGCGCCAGTTCCGCCGCCAGCGCGTGAATGCGCGGGGCTGCAATGCCACAGCGGTCTGCCACCGCTTCGGGGGCATATTCCTCCGAGAGATAGCGTTCCGCCATATGCTGGAACACCGTGCGGTTGCCTTGGTAAACCGCGCCAAGATCAGGCTGCACGCCTTTGCCATCCCAAGGCGCGGGCTGACCCGTTCTGCGATCAATAACAAAGGGTTGGCTTTCGGCGTTCTTGGCGATCATGCCCTTATCGGGGCCATCCGACACCACCAGCAGCGGCGCATTGGTGAACTTTGCCAGATATTCCAGATCAATCTTGCCCGCCACCAGCAGGCAATGGATCAGCGACAGGATCAACAGCCCATCGGTGCCCGGCGTGATGCCAATCCAATCATCGGCCACTGCGTTGTAACCGGTGCGAATGGGGTTCACCCCGATCACCCGCGCGCCGCGTTCTTTCAGGCGACCCAAACCGATCTTGATCGGGTTTGAATCGTGATCTTCGGCCACCCCAAACAGCACAAACAGCTTGGTGCGGTCCCAATCGGGTTGACCAAACTCCCAAAACGCGCCGCCGATGGTATAGATGCCACCTGCGGCCATATTGACCGAACAAAACCCGCCATGGGCTGCGTAATTCGGGGTGCCAAAGGCCTGCGCCCACCATCCGGTGAAAGACTGCGACTGATCGCGCCCGGTAAAGAAGGCCAGTTTCTCGGGCGCCGTTTCGCGCAGCGGCTTCATCCAGTCGACGGCCAGCTGCAGCGCCTCATCCCAGGATATTTCCTCAAACGCGCCCGATCCGCGCGGGCCAACTCGGCGCAAGGGGCTGCGCAACCGCGACGGCGCTGTAACCTGCATAATCCCCGATGCACCCTTGGCGCACAGCACGCCTTTGTTGATCGGATGATCCCGGTTGCCTTCGATATAGCTGACGCGACCCGATTTCAGATGCACATCAATGCCGCAACGACAGGCGCACATATAGCAGGTGGTTTTACGAACCTCGTCCGAAATGGGCGGCGACAGGTTGATCTTTGGTTGAACGGTCATGGCGCGCCTTTGGTGCCCCGCTGACGGGGGCTTTTCCACAGTTTGGACGGAAGGTTTTCAGCGAACAAGCCCGATTACGACACGGGGTTACAAATCATGCGGCGAAAGCAGAACTTTATCCGCTGTTTGGCGAAAATATCGGAACATCAAGCCTCTGCACGGTGCAATCGGACCGCATCGGCGGCGATAAAGCGTTCCTCATTGGCGGCGATCACATAGGTTGGGATCTGTGGCCCCGCCCAACTCAGCCTCGCCAGTATATTGGCCCGCACAACGAGGTCATTTTCGCCGATCCCCCCGGTGAAGGCGATGGCGTCCAGCCCCTCCATCGCCGCAATCATCGAACCTGCATGCCGCGCGGCCCAATAGCAAAAATGATCGATAGCGAAACGCGCCTGATCGGTATTGGCGGCATGCAGCGCCCGCATGTCATTGCTGCCCCCCAAGGCCAGCAAACCAGAGCGGCGGTTCAAGATATCGCCAGCCCCGGCAATGCCGTGCAATTGCGCCAAACGCAGCACGGCGTTGCCGTCGATGGCCCCAGCCCGGGTGCCCATGGTCAGCCCATCAAGGGGGGAATAGCCCATGGTGGTGGCAACGGATTTGCCGTTCAGGATTGCGCACAGCGACGCACCATTGCCCAGATGCAGCGCCAGCAGCCGTTCGGGCAAGCGGCCAGCCAATTGATCGCGCAGGGTTTCTGTCAGCCCGGCATAGCTGATCCCGTGAAAGCCGTATCGGCGCAGGCCCTGCGCGCGGGCATCGGCTGGCAGGGCATAGGTGGTGGCCACGTCGGGGTTGGTGGCGTGAAAGGCGGTGTCAAAGCTGGCATATTGCGGCAAGCCCGGAACAAGTTGCGCAAGAGCGGTGATCGCCATCAGGTTGGCCGGGTTGTGCAACGGGGCCAACGGCACGTTGGCCTTGATCTGCGCGATGATGGCGGGGGTAAGTTTGCAGGCGGCTTGCAGTGCGATGCCGCCATGCACGACGCGGTGCGCGGCCGCGGTGAATGCAGCAGTTGGATAGCCCGCTTTGGCGATGATCTTTAGTGCGACAAGCAAGGCGGCGGTATGATCGGGGGCTGATACATGCTGATCGACATCAGCGATCTTTACCCGGCCCTGCCCGCCGATTTCGGTGACAGACCCGGTCAGAACCTGCAGCAATTGCGCATCAAACACCGCCAGTTTGATCGAGGATGATCCGGTATTGACCACCAACAACATCTAAAGCACCGCCTTCAGCAGGCCCAGTGCCGCCAATCCAGCCAACAACCCTATCGCAAAGCGCCGGAACTCCTGCGGATCGGTGTTCAGAAAATGCCGCCCCCCCAGCCAGTTGCCCAGGATCGTCAGCGGCAAAGCGATCAGCGATGCCCAAAGCGTATCCCAACTGATCAGACCGGCATACCAATAAAGCGGCGCGGAATAGAGGTCGAGCAGCGGGAAATAGGCGATCAGCGTGGCGCG
>JAYUHO010000121.1:0-5690 GCA_043766915.1 Cypionkella sp. | reverse complement strand
GCATGAAAAAAGCGGATGATGCCCCCGCGATGCAGACGGCGATGGCCGAGATCGGCGTGGCTTTGGGCATCGAGGGCAGCGATCCTGCCGCAATCCTTGCAGCCGCACGCGCAGCCAAGGGCGGCACTGCCGTCATCACGGCGCTGCAGACCGAAGTCAGCCAACTGACCACGTCGCTGAACGCGATCACGGCGGCTACTTCTTTGGCCGCAGCCACGGCATTTGTTGACACCGCGATCAAGGCGGGCCGGGTCAGCGTCAAGCCGTTGCGCGATCACTACATCGCCATGCATCAGGAAGACCCGGCGCGGGTTGAGAAAGAGATCGGCGGCATGCCCATCCTCGGGGCGTCGGGCATCACGGCCCAGCCGCCAGTGGCCGGGGCTGAGATCACATCGCTGAATGCCGAGCAGGTCGTAGTTGCGCGCCACCTGGGCATTTCCAACGAAACCTATCTCGCGACGCTGAAGGCGGACCGCGCCCTTAAGGAGGCTTAAGCCATGCCATTGGTCACTGATCGCAACACCCCCGGCTATCAGGGGGAAGTCCGGGAACAGCCCGCAGGGGCTGCCACCAACATTTTTGCGGGTGCGCTGTTGATGCGCAATGCCGCAGGCTTTATCGTGCGCGGCGCGGTTGCCGTGGGTTGCTTTGGTGTGGGCGTGGCTGAGCAGCCTGCCAACAACACCGCAGGGGCCAACGGCGCACTGCTGGCGCGGTATCAAACTGGCGTCACATCGCGGTTTCGCAACGCAACGGCGGGCGATCTGATCGTGCAGGCCGATGTCGGCAAGATCGCGTGGATTTTGGACGACGATCAGGTTGCCAAAACCAACGGCACTGCCACCCGCAGCCCCGCAGGCATCATTGAAGCAGTCGACGCACAAGGTGTGTGGGTCCGCTTTGATGAAGCCATTACCCGTGCCTCGTAAGGAGCCCCTGCTATGATCGTTTCAAACGTTTCCCTCGACGCGCTGCGCGTTGGCTTTTCGGCCGAGTTTCAGCGCGGATTGCTGATGGCCCCGGCGCTGCGCGACCGTGTGGCGATGACTGTCAAATCGTCGACCTTTCAGAACCAGTATGGCTGGCTGAACAAAATGACGGGCATGCGCGAATGGATTGGCCCCCGCATCGCCGACAACCTGCAAGAAAGCACCTATGCGATCGTTAACCGCCACTTTGAAAAAACGATCAAAGTGGACCGCAACGATATCGAAGATGACAATCTGGGCCAATATTCTGCGATGTTCGCGGAACTGGGCGAGTTGGTTTCAGCCCTGCCGGAGCAACTGGTTTGGGGTCTGCTGAATGCGGGCTTTAGCACTAAGTGCTTTGATAGCCAGAACTTCTTTGATGCCAACCATCCGGCCATCGACGCCAGTGGTGCGACAGTGCTTTATGCCAACACGGATGGGGGCGCGGGCACGCCATGGTTCCTTTTGTGCACAAACCGCACGGTGAAGCCGATCATCTACCAAGAACGCAAAGCGCCGGAATTTGTCGCAAAAGACAAGCAGACCGACGACAATGTGTTCAACGAGCGGATGTTTATGTATGGCACCGATCTGCGTTGCAACGTCGGTTACGGGTTCCCACAGATGGCGTGGGGGTCGCGGCAGACCCTGAACGGCGCGAACTATGCGATTGCGCGTGCGGCTATTCAGAACATGAAGGGCGATGGTGGGCGGCCTTTGGGCTTGGTGCCGAACCTGCTGGTCGTGCCGCCGTCGTTTGAAAGCGCTGGTCGTCAGTTGCTGAATTCCGAATATGGCACCGGCGGTATCACCAATGAATGGAAGGGCACGGCAGAATTGCTGGTCGTGCCATGGCTTGCCTGATCTGAGGTCAGTTTTTTGAGGCGGCGGGGGAGTACTTTGAGGGCATCCCCGCCGCCTTTGGCAAACTGAACGAGGGACAAATCATGGCCAAGACCGTTGAAAAACCAACAACCGATCAGCCAATGGCTGTGGCCGATACGGCTGGGGCTGATCTTTTGGCAATCGAAGCTGCTGCTGATCAGGACGCTAAAGATCAGCAGAACGCGGACGTGGCCGCAATGCTGGCAACCAGCACCGAAGTGCCAGCAGCCGAAATCGCTGCAGCGACGTTTGACCTGAAAGGCCCCGAAGGCGTCACCTTGGTTGTCAAAGGCCCTTTGCAGGGCCGCTGGCGCGCCGGGCGGCATTTTGGTCCCGAGCCTGTGTCGATCCCCGCGTCTGAGCTGACCGTGGCCGAGGCTCAGGCACTGGCCAACGATACTGAACTGATGATCAGCGTCGTTCAAGAGCCGCTTTAACCATCCCCTTAAACACCCGCTGAAAGCCCCGTTGAACCCATGGCCTATACCTCCACCCCTTTGATGATCGCGCGCGTAGGTGAGGGCATGTTGATTGCCCTGACCGATCGCGGCGAAGTGCCGTTGGGGGTGATTGATGCCGCTGTCATGGCGCGGGCGATGGCGGATGCGGACGAGCAGATCAACGGTTACCTCATGGGCCGGTATACCTTGCCGCTGGCGGTATCATCGGGGTTGATCGCCGATATCGCGGGGGCGATCACGCTGTGGAAGCTGCACGTCACGTCGCCCGAGGATAAGATCAAGGCCGACTATGATGCGGCGATCAAATCCTTGCGCGATATCGCCCAAGGCGTGATCCGCATTCCCAATGCCGCCGGACTGGAGCCCGCATCATCGGGCGCATCGGGCGTGCAGATTGTCGATCGGGAACGCCCCTTCACCGCCGACAACATGAAAGGCTTCATCTGATGATCGAAGCCGCAACCATCATCACCCGCTTGAAATCAGCCGTGCCCGAACTGGGATCGGTGGAAGGGGCGATGGAGTTGGCCGCGTTGATGGCCGCAGCGCCGCAGCTTTGGGCCAAGCCGCGTGCGCATGTGGTGCCGCGCGGCATTCGCGGCGGGGCGGTGCAGGATTTCGCGGGCGGGTTTGTGCAAGGCATCGAGTGGACCTTTGCGGTGTTTTTGACCTTTGCCTCGCACGGTGACCGCAAGGGGGCCAAGGCGCTGGATGATGTCAGTGCGGTGCAAAACGCGGTGATCGCGGCGCTGTGTGGTTGGGCCCCTGCCGGGTCAGCCATTGGTGGCGAGATGCGGCTTGCAAGTGCGTATCTGGCCGAGCTGAAGCCCGGTGCCGTGGTTTATGTCTTGGAATTTTCCGTTCCCGATCAAGTGAGGATGCTGTGATGTCTGCCAAGAAAACCGATGCCACATTCGCCGCGGCTGATCCGGCGATGATCACGGACACTGCCGTGACGGTTGAAACGCCCGCCGCCGCGCATTCCCTGCCCCCAAGTGGCGGCAGTTATGTGCTGATCGACGGGGTTTTGGTGGAAGAAGACCCGGATGCAGCTGCTGCTGCCGTGAAGGAGGTTTAAGATGGCGTTTTGGAAACAGAAGGTTCTGCTGGCCAAGATCGAGACTGTCTATGGCACCGATAGTGTTCCAACCGGTGCCGCCAACGCGGTGCTGGCGCTGGATGTGAAACTATCGCCGATGGAAGGCCAAGACCTGAGCCGGATGATTGATCTGCCCTATTTTGGCGCACAGCGGACCATCCCGACAGAGCTATATCAAAAGCTGGCGTTCAAGGTTGAGATGCAAGCTGCGGGAACATTGGGCACTGTCCCCGGATGGGGACCGCTGTTGCGCGCTTGTGGTGTGGCGCAGGTGGTGGTGGCGGTAACCTCGGTCACCTATAATCCGATTAGCCAAGGGCAGGAATCGGTCACGATTTACATGCACATTGATGGCACACGATTCCGCCTGCAAGGCGCGCGGGGCAATGCCAAGTTTACCGTCGACGCCCAAGGCATTCCCTATATCGAGTTCGAATTCTTGGGTCTGTTCCAGGTGGCAACAGATGTGGCCAACCCGTCGGTGGTGCTGACCGGATTTATAGCACCTTTGGTGGCATCGAAAACCAACACGCCCACCTTTACCGTGGGCGGTGTGGCGCTGGTCACCAAGTCGTTCATGATAGACATGGGCAACCAGGTGGAACGCCGGTTCCTGATCAACAGCGACAGCATCATCATCACCGACCGGGCGGAATCAATCGAATGCCGGGTTGAGGCGGTGCCATTGGCCACGCTGAACCCGTTTGCACTGGCAGCCGCGCAATCCACCGTCGCCGTGGCGTTGCAGCATGGAACGGTCGTGGGTGCCCGCGTGGCATTGAACGTGCCGATTATGCAGATGATGCGGGTCTCAGGCATCGAGCAAAGCCAGAACATCGTCGAATGGCCGCTGGCGGGAACGCCAATCCCGAACATGGGCAACGACCAGTGGTCGGCGGTTTGCACCTGATCCCATCCCCGTAACCTTCCCAGTCCGGAGCGCCCCATGGCCCTGAAAATTCTGAAAGACCCGACCTTTACCATTGAAGCCAAGATCACCGTGCCCACCGACGAAGGCATGGTTGATCAAACCGTGACTGCGAAGTTTCGCATGCTGCCCGCCGAAGACCTTGAGCTGACGCTGGGCGATTTCATTGGCAAGGCGCTGATCCGGCTGGACGGGATTGTCGATGACGCGGGTTCGGCGCTGCCCTGGACGGACGAGTTGGCGGCGCGGTGCCTGAAGCTGCCGTTTATCGCGATGGGTCTGTGGAAGGCCTATAATCTGGCAATGACGGGTGCCCGCGCGGGAAACTGATCTGGGCGGGTCGCGCTGCGGTCAAAGGCGGGCTCGTCCAGGACGACAAAGGCGTGGCGGATGCGCTGGCCGAGGAATGTTTGGCCTTTGGCATTGATCCCGCGCTGCTGAACCGCGCGGCATCTGATGAAGACGGTATCTGGCCCGAGCACGTGGCCGCTTTGGAGGCGTTTTTATCGGTGCGCGATCAGTGGCGGGTGGCTGCGGGGCAAAATGGCGTGGTGTTTCTGGGTTTGGATTACACGGCGGTGCGCGCGGGATTTGATCTGGCCGGGATTACCCTGACCCCCGCCCAATGGGCCGATGTGCAGATGATTGAAGCAGGCGCAGTTGCTGCCATGAACGAGGTGTGATGTGACGGCCCTGACCCTGTCTATGATCGCAAAGCTGGAGGCCGGACAGGCCAAGACCGAGCTGCGCGCATTGCAGGGCGAGGTGGTCAAAACCGGGGCTGTCACCAAGAGCCTTGGCGCGGATGCCAAAGGCGCTGGGGCTGGTGTTGATAGCCTTGGTGATCAGAGCGGGCTTGCGGCGGCAAAGCTCAAGGCATTGGCGGATGCAGAGTTGTTGGCGGCGCGGGCGTCGACCAGTCTGATCGGCAGTCTTGGTAAGGTTCAGGCTGGCGGGTTTCTGGCAGGCAATTCGGCGAGGCTGTTCAGCCAGCAGCTTTCGCAGGTTGGTCAACAAACTATGGCGACAGGCCAGTTTGTTAATGCGCTGGCCATTCAGCTACCGGATATCGGCATCGGATTCGGCGCTGTTGGCGGCGCTGTCGGTTTGTTGGCAGGGATCGCACTGCCGCTGTTGGTCAACGCCTTCTCCGGATCACGCACCGAGGCGTTGTCGGCAAAAGACGCTGTCGACGAGTTTTCCAGCAGCTTGGACACCTACACGAATTTCGTCCAACTTTCGGCGACCTCGACGATTGAGCTGACCGAAAAGTTTGGGGCGTTTGCTGGCGAAGTGCGCGGCTTTGCCGAATATATGCAGGGTGTAAGCCTTGGCCAGGCCCT
>JAYUHO010000120.1:0-2109 GCA_043766915.1 Cypionkella sp. | reverse complement strand
CGAGTTATTTCGAGGATTGGATTGATGATGATGGCCAGGGCAACGGTCCGTTCAAGATTGCCTGCACGATGTGGCGCGAGGATGATCTGGCGATATTTGATTTTAACGGCTCTGACCCGCAATCCAATTCGTCGATCAACTTTCTGCTGAACGAAGAAATGTTCAAGATGTTCTTTGGAGCCTTTACGATCAATCTGTTTGATCCACAGATCCTGTTCAATGACGGGTTTTATGATCTGGTCGATGTGCGGATTCCAGCGGGTTGCATTCTGAAACCGAAGAAACCCGCTGCTTTGTCTTGCCGCACCCATATGTTGGGTCGGATATTCGATCTGATGGGTGGATTACTCGGCCAAGGTGCGCCGGATGCCTTGAATGCCGCCGGTTTCTCTGACTCGCCGCATTTCATGTATTCTGGATTTGACCGTGCGGGGAAATGGTTTCAGTTGTTTCAGATTGGTTTCGGCGGTGTCCCGGGACGCCCCGCAGGCGACGGCCCGGATGGCCATTCGATGTGGCCCGCCTTTACCAATGTGCCGAATGAATTCCTTGAGGCGTATTTCCCGCTGCGTATTCGGACTTATGCCACGATTCCCGATAGTGGCGGTGCTGGCTTGCATCGTGGTGGGAATGGCATTACCATCCTGTATGAAATGCTGGAGGCCGGGGAAATCAGCATTCATGATGACCGCTGGCTCACATATCCCTGGGGCGTGAATGGGGGCGAGCCGGGGATGCGGTCCACCAAGCGGCTGGTGCGTAAAGATGGGACCGAGGAAAATATCCCATCCAAGTGTGACCGCATTAAAGTTGGCCCCGGCGATATGCTGCATTTCAATACCTGGGGCGGTGGTGGTTGGGGCGATCCGTTCAAACGCGATCCCGCCCTCATATTTTCCGATTTCGAACGTCATCTGGTCACCGAGGATGGCGCGCGGCGGTATGGCGTGGTCATCGAGGATGGACGGCTGGACCTGTCCGCCACCGAAAAGCTGCGCCTGAAGATGACCGATAAACGCGGTGCTACGCAATTGTTCGACCGGGGGTTTGAGAACCTGCGCGAATTGAAAGCCCGGTCGAAACGCGAAACCGGGTTTGATGCGCCGAAAGACCCGGTTTTTGCCAGCCGATTGGCTGCGGAATGACCGAAAGTCTGGATCAGAATTACGCCCGCGCGGGTTATCACACGCGACAGGTCTGGGGCCAACGCCCGGCCCTGCTGCTGGTGGATTTCGCGCAGGCGTATTTTGACCAAAGCTCACCGCTCTACGGTGGTGAGGGCTGCAAAACCGCCCTTCACAACGCCAAAATCCTGCTGGACCAAGCCCGTGCCAGCAAAACCCCGGTCATTTTCACCGAGGTCCGCTACAGCAAAGGCGGCGCAGATGGCGGTGTGTTCTTCCGCAAAGCGCCGCCGCTGAAGGTGCTGGAATGGGGCAACCCGCTGGGCGATCTGACCCCGGATCTTGCCCGCCACCCCGCCGAAATCATGGTGACCAAGCAATACCCCAGCGCGTTTTTCGGCACCTCTCTGGCGGCAACCCTTACGTCCATGCACGTCGATACCGTGTTGCTGTCCGGCCTGACCACCAGCGGCTGCGTGCGTGCCACTTGCGTTGATGCGATGTCGAACGGCTTTGTCACCCTTGTCGTTGGTGACGCCTGTGGTGACCGGGCCGAGGCCCCACATCAGGCCAACCTCTTTGATATGTCTGCGAAATATGCCGACCTCATAACAACAACCGAGGCGGTGGCCTACCTTCATTCAACCCAACGGGAGTAACCCAAAATGCGCCTGCTTTCTGCTGCGGCTTTCATGCTGCTGTCCACCCCCGCACTCGCCGATATGGACGCCGCCCGCGCCCTGATCGCGCAATACAGCGCCGCCCCCACGTTTACTGCCCCCGGCGAGGCGTTTGACGCCAAGGCCTGCATGGCCGACAAATCCATGTTCGTCATCCCGCTGACCAATGCCAATCCGTTCAATGCCGCGATCAGCGCGGGCATGGTGCAGGCCGCCGACATGGTCGGGTTTAAGCTGACATCCTGGGAAACCCAGATGGACCCGACGCAATGGGCGCAAGGGATCAGCACGGCGATTGCCGAAAA
>JAYUHO010000119.1:0-2111 GCA_043766915.1 Cypionkella sp. | reverse complement strand
CGCCGTCAAATGCCACCCCGGTTGCCAATCCCGCCAGCAAGCGCAGCACAGTGGTTTTACCAATCCCGGATGCGCCCAAAAGGCAGGTCCAGCGCCCCGCAGGCACATCCAGCTTTATCGGCGCAAACAGCATCACTGCGCCGATCCGCGCAGTCCCCGATAGATACAGCGCGGGGGCGTTCACCCTGTCAGTCCCATCTGCCAGAAGGCAGATTCAAGCCGGGTCGCAGTGGTGTATCTGGCGCAAAGGCCGGGCCAACGCGGGTGGCTTTCGGGGTCTGGCCCCAGGCGTTGGGCGATGGCACGGTCCACCAATGCGCCGATGCGCTGACAGCTGTCTTGAAAGCTGTCACCAGAATAATTCCCTATCCACTCTGCATAGGTCGCGGCATGGGGGGCCGCGCCCAGCCGTGCTCCAATCTCGGCATAGCCAAAGGCGCAGGGGGCCAGCGCCATCAGCAGATCAAGAAAATCGCCAGAATGCCCGGCGTCCAGCACGAACCTTGTGTAGGCGATGGTTTCCAGCTTTTCCTCTGAGGCGAACAGGGCTGCCTCAGAGATGCCAGCGGCGCCGCAGGTTTGCACATGCAGATGGATTTCGGTGCCTATAAGCGATTGTACGGTTTTGGCGCAGGCACGCATATCTTCCAGCGTATCCGCCATAGTCACTGCCAATGCCCAGGCCCGGCCATATTGAATAAGATAAAGATAATCCTGAACCAGATAGCGCAGATACGCCACACGCGGCAAGGTTCCGTCGCCCAGGCCCACCACAAAGGCATGTTTGGTATAGTCGGGCCAATGTGCCCCTGCCGCCTTGCGCAGCAGGGGAAAGGTTACGCCGTAGTTCATTCTTCGGCTCCCAGATCAATGGCCAGTTGCGCCACGCTGCGTTTGCCCTGCACCAGACCAGCGTCCACCAGATACGCCTCAAACGCGGCATAGCGGCCTGCATCAAGGGCGGCGGGGCTTTGCGAAAAGCGGGGCAGGGTATCCAGCCAAGCCTGCTTGTTCAGATCGTCTTGTAATTCCGGGGCGGTGGCGGCGAAGGTTTCCCAGCTTTCGGTCGGATGGTTGACGATATACTGCGCGGCACGTTCGGTTGCGGCCAGAAACCGGCGGATTTTGCCCTTATCCATCGTCTGCGGATTGGCCACGTAGATCAGCTCGTCATAGGTTGGAATGCCCGCCTCTTCGGGGTAAAAACAATGGCCTTCCACGCCCGCAAGTTTCATCTGCGTCAGTTCAAAATTGCGGTAAGCGCCGATCACCGCATCAACCTGCCCCGACATCAGCGAGGGTGAAATTGACCAATTCACATTCACCAGTGTCACATCAGCTGTGGTCAACCCGGCAGAGCCGAGCATGGTTGTCAACGTTGCCTCTTCGATGCCGCCGGAAAAGCCAACCTTGCGACCTTTCAGATCACCGATGGCCTTTATAGGCCCATCTTTCAGCACCGCCAGACAGTTCAATGGCGTGGCGATCAGGGTGCCAACACGGATCAGGGGCAGGCCCTCGGCAACCTGCATATGCTGTTGTGGCTGGTAGGAAACCGCCAGATCTGCATTGCCAGCGGCCACCATTTTCGGCGGATCAGACGGGTCGGCGGGGGCAATGATTTCCACATCAAGCCCCGCGTCTTTGAAATAGCCCATTTCTTGCGCAATAATAATCGGCCCGTGATCGGGGTTCACGAACCAATCCAGCAGCAGGGTCATTTTATCGTTCGCCAGCGCGGGCGTTGCGGCCAGCAGGGCTGCGGTCAGGATCAGGTGTTTCAATGTAGGTCTCCGATTGCGACAAGGGTGATGGGTCCATCCCAGACGGCGTGCAGGCGTTCAGCCGCCGCAAAGGCACGCAGGCCAGAGCGGCAGCAAAACACGGCACGTTGGCCGGGGGCAGGGATTGGCCCGCCGGGGCCAAAGGCAGTGGCGGGCAAGCGGTGGGCGAAAGCGCGGATCAGCGGGGCTTCGTCAGGGGCGCGCAGATCGACGGTGAAATCATCTGCTGTGATGGCGCTGGCGGCGATAAAGCGCGGTTGCCAGTCGGGTTCTGGTGCGGCATCAAACCGAAACCCGCCAAGGCGCAAGCTGTGTGCGGTGATCAAC
>JAYUHO010000118.1:0-5718 GCA_043766915.1 Cypionkella sp. | reverse complement strand
TTCACCAGCTCGAAAAACGCCAGCACATGCCTGCCACCGTCGGCCCCGAGCTTGCGGCCCACCGGGGCCAGCGCCTGCACCCCATTGGCCCCTTCATAGATCATCGCGATTCTGGCATCGCGGGCGAACTGGCTCATGCCGTTGTCCTCGATATAGCCGTGGCCGCCCCAGATCTGCTGGGCCTGCACCGCCATCTCAAAGCCCTTGTCGGTCTGAAACCCTTTGATCACCGGGGTCAGCAGTGAAATCATCCCTTCGGCGGCGGCATCTTTCTGGCGAACCGAACGGTCAATCAGGCTTGCCCCCCACAGGGTAAGCGCCCGCGCGCCTTCGACAAAGCTTTTCTGATCCATCAGACTGCGGCGAATATCGGGATGCACAATCAGCGGATCGGCGGGGCCAGTCGGGTTTTTCACGCCTGTCACGTCGCGACCTTGCAGGCGGTCTTTGGCATATCCCAGCGCATTCTGATACGCCGCCTCGGCCACCGCATAGCCTTGCAGCCCCACACCAAGCCGCGCCTCGTTCATCATGGTGAACATCGCGCGCATGCCCTTGTGCAAATCGCCCAGCAACCAGCCCGTCGCGCCATCATAATTCATCACGCAGGTCGCGTTGCCGTGGATGCCCATCTTGTCTTCGATCTTGCCCACCGACACACCATTGCGCGCGCCAAGACTGCCGTCGGCACTGACCAAAAACTTGGGCACGATGAACAGCGACACGCCCTTGGTGCCGTCACCGCCGCCGGGGGCTTTGGCCAGCACCAGATGGATGATATTCTCGGCCAGATCGTGATCGCCCGCCGAAATGAAAATCTTGGTGCCCGAAATTTTATAGCTGCCATCGCTTTGCGGCTCGGCTTTGGTGCGCATCAATCCCAGATCGGTGCCACAATGCGGTTCTGTCAGGTTCATCGTGCCGGTCCAGTCGCACGACACCATCTTGGGCAGATACATCGCCTTTTGCGCGTCTGTGCCATGCGCGCGGATCGCCGAATAGGCGCCATGTGTCAGACCCTGATACATGTTGAAGGCCATATTTGCGCTGACGAAAATCTCACCCACCGCCGTGCCCATCACATAAGGAAGGCCCTGACCGCCGTAATCGGGGTCGCAGTCGAGCGCCGTCCAACCCCCGTCTTTCATTGCGTCAAAGGCGGCTTTGAAGCCCGGCGGTGTCCGCACGACGCCATTTTCCAACACGCAGCCCACCCGATCACCCACCACGTTCAACGGCGTCAGCACATCAGAGGCCACTTTGCCCGCTTCCTCCAGCACGGCGGCGGTAAAACTTGCATCCAGATCGCTGTAACCTGGCACATCCGAGGCTGTGATCGCCAGCACATCATGCAACACAAATTGCAGGTCTTTCACGGGGGCTGTGTAGCTGGGCATCAAAAGGCTCCTTAAAAGGGATCAGGCGGCGGTTTCGCGGCGAAATGTGGCAAGGGCTGCCTCGCCTTCGGACAATTGAGTTTTCAACTCGGCAATCGCGGTATCCAATTCGGCACGCTGCGCTTCCATCTGCGACAGGCGTTGACGGGCCAGCACGAAGGTGCGGGTCAGTTGCGCCTCGTTCGTTCCCTCGCGGTCATACATGTCTAACAGCTGACGAATGTCTTCCAGCGAAAAGCCAAAGCGTTTGCCGCGCAGGATCAGCCGCAGCCGCGCGCGGTCGGCGCGGGTGAACAACCGTTTCGTGCCCTGCCTGACCGGCGAAAGCAGCTCTTTGGATTCGTAAAACCGCAAGGTGCGCGGCGTGACGTCATAAGCATCGCACATCTGGCGAATGGACAGCGTATCGATGATTTCGGTGGGTCGTGGGTTTGTCATGACACTCTCAAGGCACAGGGGACTGTGCTGGGCAGATAATCTCTTCGCGGTACATTAATAGAGTGCTTTACGTTTACGTAAATGTAACGTCACGTCAGTTTTGCAGGTGACGTGGTGTCAGCCTGAAATACGATATTATGCCTTCGGCGGACGACCGATTTCATCGGCGGCGGTGTTCCGCAGTGTCCGCAAATCGGCGATGGTGGTGTCCAATTCATTGCGCTGGCGCTCTAGATCGGTCAGTTGACGGTCGGCGAGTTCCAGCCAGTTTTCCAATTGCGGCGTTGTGCCCTTGTTGCGGTAGATCATCAGCCACTGGCGAATCTCTTCAAGGGAAAAGCCAAACCGCCGCCCGCGCAGGATCAGGGTCATCCGCGCCACTTCGCGCGGGCCATAAAACCGCGCGCGGCCGTCTTTTTCGGGCGACAGCAATTCGATGTATTCGTAATAGCGCAAGGTTCGCGGCGTTACATCAAACCGCAAGCACATCTCTTTGAAACTAAGGCGGATATCTGTCATCAGGTGTCCTCCTTAATACAACCGTGGTAATACCAGCCTACGGGTAACACAGACTTTGCGCAAGAATTGTGCGTGGCCCCTTGCACATGGGCGTGCAGAGCCGATGATGGTCGCACAAGACGTCTTGGGAGGGAAAATGACCGATACCAACGAGTCGCGATCTTTGGCAAACGCGCGTTTGTTCATTTCAGCCCTGCCGCATGCGCGCGCACTTGCAATGGAGCTGACCGAACTGGGCGACGGATGTGCAGTTGTCTCGATGCCGTGGGATGCCCGGTTGGTCGGCGATCCGGCGACGGGTGTTTTGCATGGCGGGGCGGTTTCGGCCTTGATGGACACGGCAAGCGGGGCGGCGGTGATGTGCCATCCGGCGGCTCCGGTATCAACTGCGACGCTGGATTTGCGGATTGACTATATGCGCCCTGCCACCACGGGTCAGCCGATCACAGCGCGGGCGGTGTGCCATCACGTCACCCGCAACGTGGCCTTTGTTCGGGTGACTGCAACCGATGCAGACGAATCGCGCCCAGTGGCGATGGGAACCGGCACGTTTACGCTGGATCGGCCTGTGACATGAAGCGCCCCGCCCCCGAACATGTGACCGTGGTGAAATCGCGCCGGGATGCAGCCTTGGCGACTTTGGTGGACGGCGTGCCTTATATCCAATTTCTGGGCATCCGCTTTGATCGGCGCGGCGATGAGTTGACGGCCGTGCTGCCCTTTGATGATAAACTGATCGGCAACCCGATGATCCCTGCATTGCATGGCGGGGTGACGGCAGCCTTTCTGGAAGTGGCGGCGATCATCGAACTGGCATGGTCCAGCCAGTGGGCGGATATGGAGGCCGGAGCGCAGGGTCAGATACGCCTGCCAAAAACCATCGATTTCACAGTGGACTATCTGCGATCCGGTCTGCCGCGGGATGCCTATGCGCGGGCAGTGGTCAACAGGTCTGGGCGGCGGTTTGCATCGGTGCAGGTGCAGGCGTGGCAAGACAACCGCGCCAAGCCGTTTGCCTTGGCCTCGGTGCATTTTTTGATGCCGGAAGGTGCTGACGACGGGACTACCGACGCATGAACGCAAAGGCCGCTGATGCCGCCCAACCAGCAACAACGGCCATTGCCAAAGAAATAACCCCGTACAGCAGCGGTTGCTCATGTGCCAGATTGAACAAGAACCGCTCCAGCCCCGCCTTGCGCACCCCGATCAGCCGTTCCTGCGTGTCAACCACTTTGCCGCCCCGCAGTAAGAACATCCGCACCCGGTAATTGCCTTCGGTCAGGTTTGCGGGCAGTACGACATCTGTGCGAAATAGCGTTTCTTCAACCAGTTGCACGGTGCCCTCCGCTATCCGATAGTTGTCGTCCTGCAACCGGATACGCTGCAAAGCCGTCACAAAATCGGGTGCATCGCTGGCTTCGGCGCTGATGCCAATCGCGCGGATAACGTTGGGAATGGTGATCTTGTTGCGCAGATCATCGGTGCCCGACAGAATGGTCGCCAGTGGCCCGGTGCTGGCCACCGTGTAAAAGCTGGGAGCGGAGTCGATGTTGACCGAGGCCCCATTTATCCAGATACCGGCGACTTTTTCCTTGCGCCGGATCACCAGCGGCACAGACGGGCCTTCGACAGTGATGATCATGTCAAGCGAGGTATCTTTGGGGCTGGGCGTATCGCGTTTGACTGCGCCATAGATCAGGATTTCCGATCCGTCAAAATTGGCGGTGATCGACACACGATTTTGACTAAGGCCCGCGACGATTTTCTCGGGCGGGGTGGCATTGGCCTGCGCCACCAGCCCAACCGAAACCACCGCAGCCATCACCATGCTTTGGATCATGGCAAGACCCCCGGCATTACGGTGAACAATTCGGACGGTTGCAAAAGCAGGTCCAATGCAATTTTCAGACACACCGCCAGCACCAGCAGCGCCAGCAATATCCGCAACTGCTCGGCCTTCAGCCGCACGCCAACCCGCGCGCCGATCTGGGCCCCGATCACACCGCCCACAATCAGCAAAAACGCCAGCAGCATATCCACCGTCTGGCTGTTGATGGCATGCATGATCGTGGTAAACCCGGTCACAAAGATGATCTGAAACAGCGACGTGCCGATCACCACTTTGGTCGGCATGCCCAAAAGATAGATCATTGCAGGAACCAGAATGAACCCGCCGCCCACACCCATGATGGCGGCCAGAAAGCCAACCACCGCCCCCACCATCAAAGGCGGCAGAACCGAGATATAAAGCCCAGACGCACGGAACTTAATCTTCAACGGCAGCCGGTGCACCCAGGTGTGGATATGCGATCGCCGGACCGGCAGCGCGCCGCCCGCGCGCCGCGCCCGCAGCAAGGCGCGCGTCGACTCCAAAAACATCATCCCGCCGATCAGGCCAAGGAAGATGACATAAGACAGCTGCACAAACAGATCAATTTGCCCTCGCGCTGTCATCCAGGCAAACACCTGCACCCCGATAATCGACCCCGCAAAGCCGCCCACCAGCAGCACCAGCCCCATGCGAAAATCAACCGCCTTACGTTTCAGCTGCACCAAAACGCCCGAAACCGACGAGGCGACGACTTGATTGGCCCCTGTTGCAACGGCCACACCGGGCGGCACGCCGATGAACAGCAACAGCGGCGTGATCAGAAATCCGCCGCCAACCCCGAACATCCCAGACAGAAACCCGACCACTCCGCCCAGCCCTAACAAGAGGAAGGCGTTGATCGAAACCTCGGCGATGGGGAGGTATAATTGCATGGCCGCAGGCCCAAGGCAAAGGGTGGATTTTATCGACGCATGCGCGTCTTTGCGGGGGATGTCAAACGCTTGGCGGCGCTAACGCATGTTACGCAGAAAATGCCGCAACACCTGTTCCAGCTTTGTCGCACCCAAGGGGGCCATGGCCTTGGTATGGGCGTGGCTGATCGGCTCATCCGATAATCCAGCGGCCATATTGGTGATTGTTGAAATCGCCGCCACCCGCAAACCCAGAAATCGCGCAAGGATCACTTCGGGCACGGTAGACATGCCAACTGCATCGCCGCCAAGCGTCCTGATCGCGCGAATTTCCGCAGGCGTTTCAAAGGACGGACCGGAATACCACACACAAGGCCCCCCCCCTGCTTGGGCGTGGATGACTGCAAGGCAATCGTCAACGTTCTTTGACATAGGGCTCGCCCCCGGCGCGCGGTGGGGTGGCTTTGCCGACCAATCCCGCCAGCACGACAACTGTCAGAATATAGGGCAAGGCATCCAGCGCTGGCACCGGGATGGACACGCCCAGTTTCTCGATCACGTCCGGGCGCAGGGCCAGCGCCTGCAAGAACCCGAACAACAGGGTGGCCCACAGGCAATACCA
>JAYUHO010000117.1:0-5729 GCA_043766915.1 Cypionkella sp. | reverse complement strand
CACCATGATCATAAAGCTGCAGCGTGACGCCCACCACGTCATAACCCTGCTCCGCCAGCATCGCCGCCACTACCGACGAATCAACGCCGCCCGACATGGCCACAACCACGCGGGTGTCAGCAGGGGCTTTGGCAAAACCAAGCGAGTTCACGGGATGGTCACGCATGTGCATTCCAGTGCGGCGGGTGCAAACGCTGCAGTCCTGCGCAGTATAGGAAAATCTTAGCTACTCTCAACCCCCCGGCTTCACCCTTGATTAAGGACGCAAGTGCATTGTTGCATCGAATGGATAAGGAACAGCCGATGTATCTGAAAAAAGTTGATGGGCCCCGCCAGGTCGCCTTGCCCGATGGCAGCACCCTGTCACGCGCCGATTTGCCGCCTGCGCAAACCCGCCGCTGGGTCGCCAGCCGCAAGGCGGTGGTGGTAAAGGCGGTGATTTACGGCTTGATCACGCAAGGTGAAGCGTTGGAACGGTATGCGCTGTCGGAAGAAGAATTTGCGCTGTGGCGACAGGCCGTTGAAACCTATGGCGAAAAAGCCCTGCGGGTGACGACATTGCAAAAATATAGACAACTTTAGATTGTTTTTGAAATTCCTTTAGGCAGAGTAACGTTGAGTTAACCATTGGCCGCCAAAGTCATTAACGAAGAAGCGCCAACGACAAGGACTTAACAATGCGAATCCTATTGGTAGAAGACGATCCCAGCACCTCGCGCAGTATCGAGTTGATGTTAACCCATGCAAATCTGAACGTTTATTGCACCGATATGGGGGAAGATGGCATAGATCTTGCCAAATTATATGATTACGATTTGATCCTTCTGGATCTGAACCTGCCCGATATGTCCGGGCATGAGGTGCTGCGTCAGCTGCGCCTGGCCCGGATTGAGACTCCGATTCTTATTCTGTCGGGGTCAGATGATACCGAAAACAAGATCAAAGGCTTTGGATTTGGCGCGGATGACTATTTGACCAAACCATTTCACCGCGAAGAATTGGTCGCCCGCATCCATGCGATTATCCGCCGGTCGAAAGGCCACAGCCAATCGGTGATCAAAACCGGGATCGTGAATGTAAATCTTGACGCAAAAACCGTGGATGTTGACGGGTTGACGGTGCATCTGACGGGCAAAGAATACCAGATGCTGGAACTGCTGTCGTTGCGCAAGGGCACTACGCTGACCAAGGAAATGTTCCTGAACCATCTTTATGGCGGCATGGATGAACCGGAATTGAAAATCATCGATGTATTCATCTGCAAGCTGCGCAAAAAACTGGCCGAGGCGACGGGGGGGTCGAATTACATCGAAACCGTCTGGGGCCGGGGCTATGTGTTGCGCGAACCGATGGTGGCCTCGATGCCAAGGTTGGCGGCAAGCGCCTAGGCGGCAAACCGGGCTGGACCTATGCCTTGCCGCCCCTTAAACTTTGGGGGCAGCAGGGGGTGGATTGATGAAGGCGCAAAAAGACATTGGGCAATTGTCAGGCTCTGAGGCGGCCGTAGAATGGGAGCGTTTGGCGGCCTTGGTGGCCCAAGCGAATTCAGACTATCACCGCGATGACGCGCCAACACTAAGCGATGCCGAGTACGACGCATTGAAACGGCGGCTGGTGGCGTTAGAGGCGGCGTTTCCCGAGGTGTTAAATACGCTTGCGCCTCAACCAACTCTTAATATCGTCAGTGGACGCGGGGTAGCGTGGGGTCGCTCAACGGCGGTGGGAGTAGGGCATGGGCAAAGCCCCACCCAGCAGGTCGGCGCGGAACCAGCAGACGGGTTTGGTAAAGTCACCCATTCAGTGCCGATGCTGTCACTGGAAAATGGCTTTGACGATACGGATGTCATCGATTTCGATGACCGGGTGCGCAAGTTTCTGGGCAATGTCGGTCAGGTTTCCTATACGGCTGAACCTAAGATCGACGGGCTTTCGCTGTCATTGCGCTACGAAAACGGTGCGTTGGTGCAGGCGGCCACGCGGGGGGATGGCGAGGTGGGGGAAAACGTCACCGACAACGCCCGCACCATCGCCGATATACCGCAAACGCTGACCGGTGCGCCCGATTTGCTGGAAGTGCGCGGCGAGGTCTATATGTCGCACGCCGATTTTGCGGCGCTGAATGCGCGGCAAGCGGCGAAGGGCGACAAGATTTTCGCCAATCCGCGCAACGGGGCGGCAGGGTCTTTGCGCCAGTTGGATGCCAGTATCACCGCCGCACGTCCCTTGCGGTTTTACGCTTATGCCTGGGGCGCGCAGTCAGCGCCTCTGGCCGCGACGCAGTTCGGGGCCATCGCCCGGCTGCAGGAATTAGGTTTTAAAACCAATCCGTTAACCAAACTTTGTGACGGCCCCAAAGCGATGCTGGCGCAGTACCGCGCCATTGAATCGCAACGTGCTACCCTTGGCTATGACATCGACGGCGTGGTGTACAAGGTGAACGACCTTGCCCTGCAAGCCCGGCTTGGCTTTCGATCAACCACCCCCCGCTGGGCCTTGGCGCATAAATTCCCCGCCGAACTGGCCTGGACGCGGCTTTTGGCGATTGATCTGCAAGTGGGGCGCACCGGGGCGCTGTCGCCGGTGGCGCGTCTGGCCCCGGTTACGGTGGGCGGCGTTGTGGTGTCAAACGCCACACTTCACAATGAAGATTACATCGCGGGCTGCGATTCCAAGGGCAATCTGGTGCGCGAAGGGCGTGATATTCGGGTGGGCGACTGGGTGCAGGTCTACCGCGCGGGCGATGTTATTCCGAAAATTGCCGATGTTGACCTGTCGCAGCGGCCTGTTGACGCCGTCCCATTCGCCTTCCCGCAAACTTGCCCCGAGTGTGGATCGCCCGCGCTGCGTGAGGCAGGCGATTCTGTCCGGCGCTGTTCGGGTGGGCTGATCTGCCCGGCCCAAGCCGTTGAACTGCTGAAACATTTCGTCTCGCGCGGGGCGTTTGACATCGAAGGTTTGGGCGCAAAACAGATAGAGATGTTTTTCAACGACACCGATCTGCCTGTTAAAACGCCCGCCGATATTTTTACCCTTGCCGCCCGGGATACCGCCAACGGGCTGCGGCGGCTGCACAATCGCGACGGCTTTGGTGAGGTGTCCACCAAAAAACTGTTCGCAGCGATTAACGCCAAACGCACGATCCCGCTGGACCGGCTGCTGTTTTCGCTGGGTATCCGGCATGTTGGCGAACAGGCCTCGGCGCTGCTGGCGCGGCACTATTCCAGCTTTGCGGAATTAGAGCGCAGCGTGACCCATGCGGCACCGGGAACTGTGGATTGGGCAGGATTAACCTCGATTGACGGGGTGGGCGCGGTGATGGCCACCAGTCTGGTTGCGGCGTTTCAGAACCCCGTCGAACGGGCCGCGATTGATGCGCTGGTGGCCCATTTGGATGTGCAGCCCGTCACCGCACGCGCGCGTGTCGACAGCCCCGTCGCCGGAAAAACCGTGGTTTTCACCGGCACTTTGGAAAAAATGACCCGCGCCGAGGCCAAGGTATTGGCGGAATCATTGGGGGCGAAGGTCGCCGGATCGGTCAGCGCCAAAACCGATCTGCTGGTGGCAGGGCCGGGGGCGGGATCAAAGGCGAAAGACGCTGCAAAACACGGGGTGCAGATCATCGATGAAGACGGCTGGCTGGCCCTGATCGGGCACGCATGAGCCGCCCTGAAATCCTTTTTCCGCTGTTTGCGGGGCTTGATACGCTGGACGGGATTGGCCCAAAAACCGCCCTTGCGTTTGAGGGGTTGGGCATTCTTAAACCCAAAGACCTGCTCTATCTGCTGCCCCATTCCGGCGTTGATCGCAGCCGCAAAGCGTCGGTCCGCGATGTGATCCCACCCTGCACCGTGACCGTTGAGGTTGAGGTGGGCAGCCATTTTCCACCGCGCGGCAAGGGGCCGTACCGCATCATGGTGCGCGACTCGGCATTGGAATTTCAGTTGGTGTTCTTTCATGCGCGCGGCGATTATCTGCAGAAATTGCTGCCGACGGGGCAGCGGCGGTTGATCTCGGGTAAGGTGGAACTCTTTGATGGCATTGCACAAATGGCGCATCCGGATCATGTGCTGCGTCCCGAAGAGGCTGGCGAATTGCCCAGTTTTGAGCCGGTTTATCCGCTGGTTGCAGGCATCACCCAGCGATTGGTGGCGCGGGTAGTACAAGGCGCGCAAGCCCGCACTCCGCCGCTGCCCGAATGGATAGATCCGCATTTTCTGGCGCGCGAAGGCTGGCCAGAGTGGCGCACGGCTGTCAGCGCCGCCCATGCGCCCGTCGATCAGGGTGACCTTGCCCCGACCCACCCGGCGCGCGCGCGGTTGGCTTATGATGAGCTGTTTGCGCACCAGTTAACCCTGTCGCTGGCGCGCATGCAGCATCGGCGCGGCAAGGGTTTGGCCAGCGTTGGGACGGGCGCGTTGCAGGCGCGGGTTATGGCCAGCCTGCCTTATGCGCCGACCGCCGCGCAAACCCGTGCGATTGCCGAAATCGCGGGCGATATGGCCGCCCCTTTGCGGATGAACCGGTTGCTGCAGGGCGATGTGGGGTCGGGCAAAACGCTGGTGGCCTTCATGGCGCTGCTGGTGGTGGTTGAGGCGGGCGGGCAGGGCGTGATGATGGCCCCAACCGAGATTCTGGCGCGTCAGCACCGCGACGGCTTGATTGATCTGGCGGCGGCTGCGGGCGTGCGGCTGGAAATTCTGACCGGGCGCGATAAAGGGGCGGACCGCGAGGCGAAACTGGCCGCACTGCGCGCAGGACATATTCAGATTCTGGTCGGCACCCATGCGGTGTTCCAAAAGGATGTGATTTTTGCTGATCTGCGGCTGGCCGTTGTCGATGAACAGCACCGCTTTGGCGTGGCACAACGGATGGAGCTGGGGGCCAAGGGGCAGGCGGCGGATGTGCTGGTGATGACGGCCACGCCTATTCCGCGCAGCCTTGCGCTGGCCAGTTACGGCGACATGGATGTGTCGGTGCTGGATGAAAAACCCGCAGGCCGCAAAGCCATTCGCACCGCGTTGATTTCGGCGGCGCGGATGGATGAGGTGACCGCCCATCTGGTGCAGGCGGTGGCCGAGGGGCGGCAGGCCTATTGGGTGTGCCCGCTGGTCGAGGATTCCGAGGTGCTGGATTATGCTTCAACCGAGGCGCGGTTTGCCGCGTTGCGCGTGGTTTTGGGCGATGTGGTGGGGCTGGTACATGGCCAGATGCCGCCCGCCGAGAAAGACGCGGCAATGGCGCGGTTTGTGGCCGGGCAGACGGCAGTGTTGGTGGCCACTACGGTGATCGAGGTGGGCGTGAACGTGCCCAATGCCAGCATCATGGTGATTGAACGCGCCGAAACTTTTGGGCTGGCGCAACTGCATCAGCTGCGCGGCCGGGTCGGGCGGGGGGCGGTGCAATCGACCTGTTTGCTGCTGTATCAAGCGCCACTGTCAGAAAGTGGCGAGCGGCGGCTGAAGGTGATCCGCGATACCGAAGACGGCTTTCGCATTTCCGAAGAAGACCTGATGATGCGCGGCGCGGGCGATTTGATTGGCACCGCGCAATCGGGCCTGCCCCGGTTTCGCGTGGCCGATCTGGAACGGCAAGCAGGGTTGATGGCCATTGCGCAATCGGACGCGCGCGCGCTGCTGGCGGGGGATCCCGAACTGTCTTCGCCACGGGGCAAGGCCGCGCGGCTGCTGTTGTGGCTGCTGGATCAGGATCGGGCGATTCGGCTGATTTCG
>JAYUHO010000116.1:0-35775 GCA_043766915.1 Cypionkella sp. | reverse complement strand
CGATTTTGGCGGTCGCAGCAGCGTCGCCCATCGTGGCAGCCGCCCATTTACCGATCAGCAGACCAGCTTCAAAGTTGTCGGTCGCAAAGGTCATGTCTTGGCCATCGGCATCTGCAAGTGGCGTATCAAGCGCGATAACCAGAATGCCAGCAGCGCGGGCGTCTTTCAGGGCAGGCCCGACCGAGTCGTTCGATGGCGTGATCAGGATACCCTTGGCGCCAGCAGCCACACAGTTTTCAATCGCGGTGATCTGTGGTGCAGCATCGCCATCTTTTTCGCCTGCATAGGCCTGGAAATCCATGCCAGCAGCCGTTGCAGCGGCTTCAGCGCCTTCTTTCATCTTTACGAAGAAGGGGTTGGTGTTGTTTTTGGTGATCAGGCAAGCCAGATCGCCAGCCGAAGCTGCGCCAGCAAACAATGCCACAGCGGCAGCGCCCAACAGGGCTGCTTTAAGTTTCATGTGGTAGTCCTCCCAAGGATTAAGAAGCGTTCGCTTCATTCGAAAGCCGTGCGTCCGACAGAATTTGCCCGGCGCTGTGCGTAACCAATCTGATTCCCTCCGCTGCGTCAAGTTAAATAAATCAGAGTGATTTATCATTGACAGACGCCCCGTTTCCCTCGCAGTCTGCCCCAGATTCCCGATGCCCGCCTCAGGGTGAACGTGTAATGTAAGGCCGCTCTGACAATGCTTATTGGAATTTCGCCCGTCTTAGGACCAGACCTTTTACACGCGCTGCGTGCGATGGGACACGGCGACGAGATTGCCTTGGTTGACGGGAACTATCCAGCCGCCGAACATGCAAGGCGTTTGGTGCGCGCAGACGGGATCGATCTTATCACTCTGTTGTCAGCTGTGTTAGAAGTCTTACCTGTCGAGGCTGCCTTTCGTGCGGCACTTAACAATGACCCACTACAAGCATCTGAAATTCATCGGAAAATTGATACAGTGCTTCGCACCAGCCTGCATGGCAAGGCCGCCACGCCGCTGTCAGGCCCCGATCTTTATCCGCGGATAAAATCCACCTTTGCCATCGTTGCCACGTCAGAACTGGTTCCATTTGCCAATGTGATCTTACGCAAAGGCGTGATCACCGCGCCAGACCGGGCATAGGCGCGCCCGATGCCTTCAGGCGCAGACCTTCCCATTGACCGCACCGGAGCCGAAGACATCGGCCTGCGCGGCACCAATCAATCGGGCATGCGCGCGCAAAACGAACGGCTGGTGCTGTCGCTGGTTCGCCAGCACGGCGCGTTGGCAAAATCCGATATTGCAAGAATCACCGGCCTTTCGGCGCAAACGGTGTCGGTGATCATGCGCGCGCTGGAACAAGACGGGCTGTTGCTGCGCGGCGAGCCGTTGCGCGGGCGAATTGGCCAGCCTTCGGTGCCGATGTCTATTGCGCCGGACGGGGCATATTTTCTGGGACTAAAGATCGGGCGACGCTCTGCTGACCTGACTTTGGTTGATTTTCTGGGCCGCGTATTGGCCACACAGCGGCAAGTTTACCGCTATCCAACGCCGGATACGGTGGTGGCCTTTGTGGCGCGAACCTTGCCCACAATTGCAGCAGCGCTTTCGCCTGAAACCCGCAACCGCATCAGCGGTATGGGCGTCGCAATGCCGTTTCAGTTGTGGAACTGGGTGCAATTCATCGGCGCGCCGCAATCGGAAATGGACGCCTGGCGTGACCGCGACATTCAAACCGAACTGGCATCGGTGACAGGCCTTCCGGTGTATGTGCAAAACGATGCCACTTCGGCGTGCGGCGCTGAATTGGTATTTGGCACCGGGGATCGGCCAAAGGATTTCTTATACTTTTACTTTGGCTACTTCATTGGCGGTGGGCTGGTTCTGAATGGCCAGTTGTTCCTTGGCAGATCGGGCAATGCGGCAGGCGTGGGGCCCATGCCTGTGCCCGGCCCTGATGGGCAAATGCGCCGGTTGCTGACCGTGGCGTCGATGTCGGTGCTGGCCGAGACGATGCAGGCGGCGGGCGAACCTTCGGATCATCTGTGGGAACAGCATGACCATTGGCAGGTCAGCGATCGGATTTTGTCAGACTGGATGGATGGCGCCGCCGAAGGGTTGGCCTCGGCTGCGTTGTCGGCGGCTACACTGATCGAGATTGAGGCCGTGTTGATTGACGGTTGGATGCCAACTGCGGTGCGCGCCGAAATTACCCGGCGCACGGATCTGGCGTTGCACCGGCTTGATCTGTCGGGAATTGAGCCGCCCGCAATCCGCGAAGGCACCGTTGGCGCGGCGGCCCGGTCGCTTGGTGCCGCTGCGATACCGCTGTCGCAGCGCTATCTGATCGACCAGAACGCCGCCAGCCGCGACGCATAGAGCGGGTGCAGAAGCCGGTCTTGTTGCGCTGCGTGGCTTGATTGCCGCGCAGCATTGCTTATGTTGCCCTCACCCGCCGCGACGATTTCGACGCAGACCGCCACGCCACGACGAGGGGCCACAACCGGATGTCACTAGCCCTAATTGCGGCCCTGCCCTTTTTGGGGGCGCTTGCGTCGGGGTTGACGATCCGTTTCGGGCGCACCGCCTGTGCCGCCAGTGCCTTTGCCATAACCGCCTTGGCCCTGGCGATGATCGCGGTTCATACCCCGACCATTTTGCGCGGTGAGATGGTTCAAACCCGGATCAGCTGGCTGCCAACGCTGGGGATGAACGCCAATTTCATCCTTGACGGGTTAGGCCTGTTGTTTGCCATTCTGATCCTGGGCATTGGTCTGCTGATCATCCTTTATGCCCGGTTTTATCTGTCGGCCTCTGATCCAATGGGGCAATTTTTCAGCTATTTGATGCTGTTCCAGGGCGCGATGCTGGGGATTATTCTATCAGACAATATCCTGCTTTTGCTGGTATTCTGGGAGCTGACATCGCTGTCGTCCTTCCTGCTGATCGGCTATTGGAAACACCTGCCCCAAGCGCGGCAGGGCGCACGGATGGCTTTGGCTGTCACCGGGTCGGGGGGGCTGGCGATGATCGCGGGCATGTTGATTCTGGGCCAGATTGCGGGCAGTTACGATCTGTCGATGATCCTGACGCAACGCGACGCGATCCAAAGTTCAGACTGGTATCTGCCCGCGCTGATCCTGATCCTGGCCGGGGCTTTTACCAAGTCAGCGCAGTTTCCGTTTCAGTTCTGGCTGCCGCCCGCGATGGCGGCCCCTACACCGGTGTCGGCCTATCTGCATTCGGCCACGATGGTAAAGGCGGGGCTTTTCCTGATGGCCCGGCTATGGCCCGTGCTGGCAGGGACCGAGGCGTGGTTTATGATCGTGGCCACCACGGGCCTGATGACGATGGTTCTGGGCGCGGCGGTGGCGCTTTTCAAAACAGACCTGAAGGCCATCCTCGCCTATTCCACCATCAGTCATCTGGGACTGATCACCTTCCTTCTGGGCCTTGGCACCACGGCGGGGGCGGTGGCGGCGGTGCTGCATATTCTGGTGCATGCCAGCTTTAAGGCCGCCCTGTTCATGACGGCCGGCATCATCGATCACGCCACCCACACCCGCGATATCCGCGCCTTGGGAGGGTTGCGCCGTCTGATGCCCTTCACCTTTGCCCTAACCCTGCTGGCCGCGTTGTCGATGGCGGGGCTGCCGCCTCTGAACGGGTTCTTGTCAAAAGAAATGATGCTGCAAGCCGCGGCCCACACCGCGTGGCTGGGCAACCCGTGGCTGGTGCCCGCCATCGCAACTTTCGCGGCAATGTTGTCCGTTGGCTATTGCCTGCGCTATGTCTCGCACCTGTTTTTCGGCCCGCAGCGTACCGATTATCCCGCCAGCCCACATGATCCGGGGTTTGGGTTGTGGCTGGCCCCGGCACTGTTGGTGGGGGTGGTCGTGGCGATGGGATTGGCCCCGATGGCCGTGGCCGGATGGCTGCTGGATGCCGCCTCTTCCGCCGTGACGGGCGGCGAGGTTCAGACCACGATCAAGCTGTGGCATGGCTGGGAAAGCGTTGCCCTCTACATCTCGATCCTGGCCTTCGGCAGCGGCTTTGTGATTTTGGGGCTCTATGCAAATCTGGCGCGGATCTGGCGATCCACACCTTTGCCCGATGCCAAAGGGCTGTTTGACAGGGGGCTGGCATCGCTGGTTTCCCTGTCGCAATCCGTCACCACACTCTTGCACACCAACGCCTTTACCCGCGCCATCGCCATCGCGGTGGCAACCATCACCGCCGCCTGCATCTATGCCTTTACCACTGCAAACCACAGCCCCGGAACTTTGGCCATAACGCCGATAACCTTCGCCCCGGCGCTGCTGTGGGGGGTGCTGATGACGGCGACTGCTGCAAGTGTCATATTGCACCGTCAACGCCTGATCGCGGTCTTGCTGATCGGCGTGGTCGGGCTGATTATTTCGCTTGGCTTTGCGTATCTTTCCGCCCCTGACCTTGCCTTGACCCAAATCACGGTGGAGGTGGTGACGGTGGTTTTGCTGCTGTTGGCGCTGAACATGCTGCCCAAAACCACCCCGCGTGAAAGCCACCCCTTGCGCCGCCTGCGTGATGTAATTGTTGCGGGGGCCGCAGGGGTCGGCATCACCGCCCTGACCTATACCTTGATGCTGCGGGCACCTGCCTTTCCCCCAATCTCGGCCTTTCACCTTGCCCAGTCCAAACCCGGAGCGGGCGGCACTAACGTGGTTAACACCATCATCGTCGATTTTCGCGGCTATGATACTTATGGCGAGATCATCGTGCTGGGCATCGCCGCGCTGGTGATCTTTGCGCTGGTCGAAGGGCTGCTGGCCCCCGGCCCGGCCCGTGACCGCATCATCGCACGCCTGCCCCGCACCGCGCACGCGGGTGACGCGCATCCGATGATGCTGGTGGTGGCGACGCGGGTGATGTTGCCCTTTGCCTTTATGATCGGCATTTACCTTTATCTGCGCGGCCATAACCTGCCGGGGGGCGGGTTTGTAGCGGGTCTGGTGTTCGCAATCGCTTTGGTCATGCAATATGTGGCGTCCGGCCATGACTGGACGCAAAGCCGCAAGCGGTTGAATTACCACACGATGATTGGCGCAGGCGCGCTGATTGCCTCGGCCACCGGAATAGGGTCTTGGGCGGTGGGGCGGCCGTTCCTGACATCAACCTACACCTATGTCACTTTGCCGCCGCTTGAGCCGTTCGAACTGGCCACCGCCGCGCTGTTTGATCTGGGGATATTCCTTTGCGTCTTGGGCGCGGTGATGCTGACGCTGGCGTCGCTGTCAAAACTGGGCCTTGCCGCCCGCAAAGGTGGGTAAGGTGGAGATTTTGATCGCCAGCGCCACAGGTTTGCTGACCGCTGCAGGGATTTACCTGCTGCTGCGCCTGCGCACCTATCCGGTCATCATTGGCCTGTCGCTGCTCTCTTACGCGGTGAATATCTTCATCTTCGCCGCAGGGCGCGTGGCCCCCGGCATGGCCCCGATCATCGACAAGGCTGCTACGGGCTATGTCGATCCTCTGCCGCAGGCCTTGGTTTTGACCGCTATTGTGATTTCCTTTGGCATGACAGCGGTGATTGTCGTGATGGCTTTGGGGGCCCACCTGCAATCGGGTGATGATCAGATTGATGGCCCCGGCTCAGACGGTTCAGGGGAAACCAGATGAATCATCTGATCATCGCGCCCATTGTTTTGCCCGCCATTTTGGCCGCATTGATCGTGCTGACAGCCCGCACTTCGTTTGCCGCTCAACGCCTGATCGCGGCGGCAGGAGTGGTCATTCTGCTGGGCCTGTGCGCGATGCTGCTGCACCAGTCCGGCACGATGCCGCCGCAAGCCTATTTCCTTGGCAATTGGCCCGCCCCGTTTGGCATTGTTTTGATCCTTGATCGGCTTTCTGCACTGATGCTGGCGCTGACGGCGGGACTTTCGGCGGTTATCTGGCTCTATGTGATTGCAACCAAATGGGACAAGCGCGGCAAACATTTTCACGCGCTGTTTTTGTTCCAGCTGATGGGGCTGAACGGTGCGTTTCTGACGGGCGATGCGTTCAATCTGTTCGTGTTTTTCGAGGTGCTGCTGATCGCGTCTTATGGATTGATGGTGCACGGCGGCGGCGCGGATCGGTTGCGCGCAGGCGTGCAATATGTGGCGTTCAATCTGGTGGGATCAACGCTGTTTCTCTTCGGGCTGGCCACGATTTATTCCGTGACGGGCACGTTGAACATGGCCGATCTGGCGGTGAAAATCGCGCAGCTGCCTAGCGGCGATGCCGCGCTGATCCGGGTTGCAGCGGTGATGCTGTTGCTGGTGTTTGCGGTTAAGGGCGCATTGGTGCCGTTGCATTTCTGGCTGCCGGGCACCTATGCTAATGCGCCGGGCCCGGTGGCCGCCCTGTTTGCAGTGATGACCAAAGTTGGTGCCTATGCGGTGATCCGCTTTGGCACGCTGATCTTTGGGGCGCAGGCAACGGCGGGATTGTGGGACAGCCTGCTGACGCCTGCCGCTCTTGCCACCATGGCCGTCGGGGCGTTTGGCGTGCTGGGGTCGCAAAGCCTGACCCGGATGGTGGCTTTTGCGGGCATCGGTTCCATGGGCGTGGTGTTTCTGGCCATCGCGGCGGGCACTGCGCAGGCCACGTCAGCGGCGCTTTACTATATGCTGCATTCCACATTGGCCACCGCCACCCTGTTCCTGCTGACCGATCTGATCACCTCACGGCGTAGCAGCGATGATCTGCGCAACCCGACCGCACCCATCGCGCAATCCGGCCTGATCGGCGCCTTGTTTCTCGCCGCCGCTATCGCCATGGCAGGCATGCCGCCCCTGTCGGGCTTTGTCGCCAAACTGCTGGTGATGGACGCGCTGCGCAACGACGCCGCAGCACTGTGGAGCGCGATTTTGCTGGCCTCCCTGATCACTATCCTTGGCTTTGCCCGCGCCGGATCGCAGTTGTTCTGGAAAACGCATGCAGTTGGCCCCGCCCATACGGGCCGCAAAATTCCTATGGCCGCCGCGCCGATCTTTACACTGCTGGCGGCTTTGGCCGCGCTGACCATCTTCGCTGGCCCAATCACCGCTTGGCTGGAGATCACCGCCCAATCGCTTTATGCCCCCGGCAATTACATCGCCGCCAATGCTTTGCCGGGGGCACCATAATGCGAAAGGTGTTTCCCCATCCCTATCTGTCTGCGCTGTTGGCAGTGACATGGATGCTGCTGGTCAACCGTATTGCGCTTGGCAGTCTGGTCATGGCGGCGTTTTTGGCCACTGTGATCCCGCTGGCCACCGCAGCCTATTGGCCGGCCCGCCCGCGCCTGACAAGGCCCTTCGCGCTGATCCCGTATCTGGCCCTTGTGCTGTGGGACGTGATTCTGGCCAATATTCACGTCGCACGCATCATCCTGTTCATGCCCGCAGATCAGATCAAATCGGCGTGGATCACCATTCCCGTCGATCTGACCGCGCCCGAGGCGATCACCCTGCTTGCGGGCACCATCACCATGACGCCGGGCACTTTGACCGCCGATATGACGCGCGACGGCCGCGCATTGCTGATCCATGCCCTGCACGCACCCGATCCCGACGCCCTGCGCGATGAAATCAAGTCGCGGTATGAGTCCCGCCTGAAAAGGATATTCGAATGATCCTGTCCACCGCCTTGTCCTTTGCCGTTGGCTGCTTTGCAGTCGCGCTGGTGTTAAACCTGATCCACCTGATCAGAGCGCCCAAAGTGCCCGACCGCATTCTGGCAGCCGACACGATGGTGGTAAACGTTATCGCCCTGATCGTGCTTTACGGCGTGAAATCTGCCAGCGGGGTGAATTTTGAAGCCGCCATGCTGTTTGCAATGACCGGGTTCGTGTCCACCGTTGCGTTCTGCAAGTACCTCTTGCGCGGAAGTATCATCGAATGAGCATGATCGCAGAAAGTGCTATCGCAGCGCTGCTGGTCTTGGGCGGGATATTCGGGGTGATCGGCAGCTATGGCTTGCTGAAACTCCGCGACGCGATGCAGCGCCTGCATGCGCCGACCAAAGCCACCACGATGGGGGTGGGATCGGCGCTGATCGCTTCGGCGTTTGATTTTCTGTGGGTCACGGGGGGGGTGACATGGCAAGAGGTGTTGGTGGCGATATTCTTGTTCATGACAGCCCCCCTGACCGCGCTCTATCTGGCCAGAACCCATCTGCAACGCACCGTGGATCGCAGCCTTCTGCCCAAGACCGGGACCGATGCCGACTGGGCTGGGTTTGACCCAAAAGAAGACAATCCATGACGCCATACGTCCATGGCCCCAGGGCGGTTCAGGTTTGTCTGAACTCGGAATTCGCTGCCTCTCGCTTCGCTCGAATGCGATTTCCGATGTCCTTGTTTCCATCAAATCCTGAACCGCTTTAACAGCCCTAAACTGCTAAAACTTATCTAAAATTTGATTTACCTGTTCCCAAGTATCCCACGCGGGAGTCTTAATGGCGCAGCCAGTAAGACGGGGGTGTGAAACCCCCCAGCCGTGGTTGGGGCAACACTGCAGCCGTTAGAACAGCGCCGCATTGATCCACAGATGCGCCAATATGGCCGCACCATAGCCCAGTGCCACCGCCCAACTCCAGCGCAGATGGCTCATGAAACCATACATGCCTTTGGCCTGCCCCATCAGGGCCACCCCCGCCGCCGACCCTATCGACAGGATTGACCCGCCCGTTCCGCAAGTCAGCGTGATCAACAACCATTGGCCATCCGACATCGCCGGATCCATTGTCAGCACGGCAAACATAAGGGGGATATTGTCGACAATTGCCGAAAGGACCCCCAAAATCACATTGGCTGATGTTGCGCCCAAGCCCATATAAAGGGCCTCTGACGCCATCGCCAGATATCCCAGAACGCCCAATCCACCCACCGCAAAGATGATGCCGAAAAAGAAAAACAGCGTGTCCCATTCCACCTTTTGCAGTTGGGCGAAACTGTCCAGCACCATGTCTTCATCATTTTTGCGCGCGCCGGTCTGGCTAAGATAATAGGAATACATCTGCAACAACCCCAAGCCAAACATCATGCCCAAAGCGGGCGGCAAGTTCAGGAAATTCTTGAACCCCACGGCCAGCGCGATGGTGGCGGCAAACAATATCACCACGCCAAACATGCCCGGCTTGCCGCGCGCCCGGTCACTGCGCAGGGGTGGTTTTTCATCAGGCACTGCAAAATACATAATGCCCGCAGGCACGGCCCAATTGATCAGCGATGGGATGAACAGCGCAAAAAACTCAAAAAACTCCAGCTTTTCCTTCTGCCAGACCATCAACGTGGTGATATCGCCAAACGGCGAAAACGCACCGCCGGCATTCGCCGCCACCACAATTGACACGCAGCCAATGGCCACAAAGCGGGCATTGTCGCGCCCCAGGGCCATCACCACGGCCCCCATCACCAAGGCAGTGGTCAGATTGTCCAACACCGCCGACAGAAAGAACGCCAATATCCCCGTCAGCAGGAACAACTGGCGATAGCCCAGACCCAAACCGACCAGCCGCGCGCGCAACACCTCAAAGGCGCGGCGTTCTTCCAGAGTGTTCACATAAGTGATCGCCACCAGAAGGAACAAAAACAACTCACCATATTCTTCAATGACTTGCACGGCATGTTCGTGCGCCACATCAGGCTGACCTGCCAATGTGTAGGCGATGCCAATCAAGCCCCAGATCAACCCCGCTGCCAACATCACCGGCTTGGATTTGGCCATATGGGTTTTTTCTTCAAAGATCACCAACACATAGGCCAGCACAAAGATAATCAGCGCTGCGATACCAGTCCAATGCAGGGTCAAATCCAAAGTTTGCATTTCGCGCGATCCTTATGGTTTGCGTGGCTGCACAGCGCATGGAACACCCGGCCACGTCAATATCAGATACGGAATGCTGCCGGGGTCAGCCGAACCGCGTTTAATATTTGACCAGAAAGTAAAACAATCCGCGCATGTCCTGCCTGCGCTCTTGCCTCTGGGCAGCCACCCGGGCAAGCTGTAGTTAACCCGAATTGCCAGCCTTATGGCGGAGCTGCCCCGATGCAAACCCTTGTCCCAACCACCAAACCCCAGCTGCCGCAGTTGACACATGTGCGCAATCCCGGCATGCCGCTTGATCTTGATTGGGTGGCCTTGGTGCAGGCCAATACATCGGCCATCGAACGCCGTGCGGCCACGGTGCCGGGGCGTCGGTCGGTGAAAAAGGAATTTCAGGCGGCGTGGCTGTTGAAAGCCATCTCGCTGATCGACCTGACCACGTTGTCAGGCGATGATACGCCGGGGCGCGTGGAGCGCCTGTGCGCAAAAGCGCGGCAACCCGTCAGCCAACCGATGCTGGACAAGCTGGGGCTGTCCGGGCTGACCACCGGGGCGGTCTGCGTCTATCACGATATGGTCGAAACGGCGGTGCGCGCACTGGAAGGCACGTCAATTCCGGTGGCGGCTGTCTCCACCGGCTTTCCAGCGGGTCTGTCGCCGTTCCATCTGCGCATCGCCGAAATCGGCTGTTCCGTGCAGGCGGGGGCGCGCGAGATTGATATCGTCATTTCCCGTCGCCATGTGCTGAGCGGCAGTTGGCAGGCACTTTATGACGAAACCCGCGAAATGCGCGCGGCCTGCGGGGATGCGCATATGAAGGCGATTTTGGCCACCGGGGAACTGGGCACGTTGCGCAATGTGGCGCGCGCATCGCTGGTTTGCATGATGGCGGGGGCGGATTTCATCAAAACATCTACCGGCAAAGAATCCGTGAACGCCACGCTGCCGGTCACCCTGACGATGATCCGCTGCATCCGGGACTATCAGGATCGCACCAACATCAAAGTCGGTTACAAACCTGCAGGCGGCATCGCCAAGGCCAAGGATGCGCTGGTGTATCTGGCGCTGATGAAGGACGAACTGGGGCATCCATGGCTGCAGCCTGATCTGTTCCGCTTTGGGGCCAGCAGCCTGTTGGGCGATATTGAACGCCAACTGGAACATTACCTGACCGGCGCCTATTCCGCCGCCAACCGCCATGCGATGGGATAAGCCATGACCGTTCGTGACATCTTCGACACCATGGCCTATGGCCCGGCCCCGGAATCCAGCGCCGAGGCATTGGCGTGGATTGCCAAACATCCGGGCGGCTTTGGTCATTGGATTGGCGGTAAATCCACCCCCGCCGAACAGTCGTTCGACACCAAAAACCCCGCGACGGGCAAAGTGCTGGCGAAAATCGCGCATGGATCGGCAAGCGATGTCGACGCCGCCGTTGCCGCTGCGCGCCGCGCGCAACCCAAATGGGCGCGGCTGTCGGGGCATCAACGGGCGAAATACCTCTATGCCCTTGCGCGATTGGTGCAAAAGCACTCGCGCCTTTTTGCCGTCATCGAAACTCTGGACAACGGCAAACCGATCCGCGAGTCGCGCGATGTTGATATCCCCTTGGTGGCGCGGCATTTTTATTACCATGCGGGTCTGGCGCAACTGCTGCCGTCCGAGTTGCCCGATCAAGTTCCGTTGGGCGTTTGTGGGGCGGTGATCCCGTGGAACTTTCCGCTGCTGATGCTGGCGTGGAAAGTTGCGCCCGCACTGGCGGCTGGCAACACGATTGTCCTAAAGCCTGCCGAGTTTACCCCGCTGTCTGCCCTGCTGTTCGCCGAAATCAGCCGTGAGGCTGGCCTGCCGCCGGGGGTGTTGAACATCGTGGCAGGCGATGGCGATACCGGGGCCGCCTTGGTCGCGCACCCCGATGTCAACAAAATCGCCTTCACCGGGTCCACTGCCGTGGGCCGCATCATCCGTCAGGCCACCGCTGGCACAGGCAAGGCGCTGACGTTGGAATTGGGCGGCAAATCCCCGTACATCGTGTTCGACGACGCCGATATCGACAGCGCCATCGAAGGGCTTGTTGACGCAATCTGGTTCAATCAGGGGCAGGTTTGCTGCGCCGGATCGCGGCTTTTGGTGCAAGAAGGCATTTCGGATGCGTTCCACACAAAACTGAAACGCCGCATGGACGGCCTGCGCATCGGCGATCCGATGGACAAATGCATCGACGTTGGCGCGATCATTGATCCGTCGCAACTGGCCGCAGTTTCGGCGCTGGTCGATGGCTGCAAGGATGGCGAAGTCTATCACGCGGCCACCGACGTACCGGTTGGCTGTTACTATCCGCCGACCCTGATCACCGGGTTGTCTGCCGCCTCAAACCTGATGCAGGAAGAAATTTTCGGACCAGTATTGGTGTCGATGACCTTTCGCACCCCTGAAGAGGCGGTGGCTTTGGCCAACAACACCCGTTACGGGCTTGCCGCGACAGTCTGGACGGAAAACATCAATCTGGCGCTGGATATCGCCCCGAAACTGCGGTCGGGCATTGTCTGGGTGAACGCGACCAACCTCTTTGATGCCGCGGCTGGGTTTGGCGGCGTGCGCGAAAGCGGTTTTGGCCGTGAAGGCGGCTGGGAGGGGCTGCTGGCCTATCTGAAGCCCGCCGCAAAGCCCCGCGCATTGGCGCAAATCAGCGCTATTGCAGAACCCGGCACAGCTGTGGTGGCTGGGTTAGACCGCACCGCGAAACTGTTCATCGGTGGCAAACAGGCCCGCCCCGACGCCGCCTATTCCCGCGCAGTCTGGTCGGCCAAAGGCGCACTGCTGGGTCATATAGGCCTTGGCAATCGCAAAGACATCCGCAACGCGGTTGAAGCCGCGCATGCTGCCAAAGGTTGGGCCAAAACCACCGCCCATGCCCGCGCGCAAATCCTGTTCTATATCGCCGAAAATCTGTCGGCCCGCGCCGATGAATTTGCCAAACGCCTGACCGATTTGATCGGAAAACCGGGAATGAACGAGGTCGACGCCAGCATTCAGCGGCTGTTCACCTATGCCGCCTGGGCTGATAAATTCGACGGCTCGGTGAAATCGGTGCCCATTCGGGGTGTGGCGCTGGCGATGAACGAAGCCTGCGGCGTGATTGGCGGCATTTGCCCTGATGAGGCCCCCTTACTTGGACTGATCAGCCTGATGGCCCCGGCGATTGCCATGGGCAACACCTGCGTGCTGGTGCCTTCCGCCGCCTACCCGCTGGCGGCTACCGATTTCTATCAGGTGCTGGAAACATCCGATCTGCCGGGTGGCGTGGTGAACATCGTCACCGGCGACCATGCAGAATTGGCCAAGACGCTGGCCGATCATATGGACGTCGATGCGGTGTGGAGCTTTTCCTCCAGTCCCATATCCGCCCAGATCGAACGCGGTTCGGCCAACAACGTTAAACGCACGTGGGTCAACAACGCCCATGCCCGTGATTGGTTCGGCGCAGATGGCGAAGGTCGTGCATTTCTGCGGGCCGCCACTGAAGTGAAAACCATCTGGGTGCCTTACGGCGAATAGGCCCGTTTGTTGGTTTTATCTTGGACAGGATACTGCAGCCGGGGGCAGTTTTTGTATCGGCAAAGTGCCTCCGGCGGGGATATTTGAACCAGAATGAAAGGTATCGGCAGGCGTTAGCCGCTTGCCGGAATTGTCATGCCTTTTTGCACCGCCGGACGTGCCAAAAATCGGTCAAGATACGCCGAGACGTTGTTTGCCTTATCCAGACCAATGATATCGGCCACCTTGTAAAAATTCCGCGCTGCGTTCAGCCACGGGCCAAGAGCAATATCGGCGATGGAATACTCCCCGGCGATCCAATTCCGCCCCGCCAAAGCGCCGTCCAGCACTTTGACCAATCGCGCGGCTTCGGCGCGGTAGCGCTCTTTCGGGCGGGGATCCTCTATGTCTTTGCCAGCGAAGGTGTGGAAATATCCCAGCTGCCCGAACATCGGCCCCACGCCACCCATCTGGAACATCAGCCATTGCAAAACCTCAAAGCGGTTGGCCGCGGGCAACAGGTGGCCGGTTTTCTCGGCCAGATAGATCAGGATCGCCCCGGATTCAAACAGCGCCAGCGGTTTGCCATCCGGCCCGTCCGGATCAATAATCGCCGGAATTTTGTTATTCGGGTTAAGCGATAAAAACGCAGGGCTGGTCTGATCATTGGTTGCGAAATCAACCAGATGCGCGTCATAGGGCAGCGCCAATTCTTCCAATGCGATGGGCACTTTCACGCCATTAGGTGTTGCATAGGAATAAAGCTGGATTGCACCGGGTGTGCGCGGTGCCCACCGTTGGGTGATCGGAAACGCGGAAAGATCAGACATACTCAACTCCAAGTTGGTGCGTAAAAGCGGTTCAGGTTTGTTTGCAATCAGAATTCTCCGCCGCTTGCGGCACGCGAATGCGATTTCCGATGTGGCTGTTTCGGTCAAAGCTTGAACCGCTATGGCAAGGATAGCGTGAAATTCCCCGTGGAAATACCCCAATGATTGTGCATAGTCCGCCCAGCGCATGTGCGCCAGTGCAGGTAGAAACCCGCCAACAATAGGCGGATAAAAATAAAGGGACGTGGAATGATTAAGGAATTCAAAGACTTCATCGCCAAGGGCAACGTAATGGACTTGGCCGTTGGTATCATCATCGGGGTGGCATTCACAGCGATCGTCGGCAGCCTGGTAACCGATCTGATCAACCCGATCATCGGCCTGATCTTGGGAAATATCAGCTTTGCCGATCTGTTTATCGACTTGTCAGGGACCAACCCTGTTTCACTTGCTGCGGCACGGGATGCGGGTGCTTCGGTGTTTGCATACGGCTCTTTCATCACTGCCGTGATCAACTTCCTGATCATCGCCTTTGTGGTGTTCATGCTGGTGAAGGCCGTGAACAAGCTGAAAGGCCCAGCGCCTGTTGTTGTGGCGGCACCTGCTGGCCCAACCGAAGTTGACCTGTTGAAGGACATCCTGGTCGCATTGAAGAAGTAATCTTCGCGCCACCAGAAAAAGGGCCCCCAGAGCAATCTGGGGGCCTTTTGCAATCTTTGGTCGTCAGATCTTCAGCGCATCCGCTGCCGAAATCGTTGGCAAGCCCAGCGCGACGCCCACTGCGGCATAGGTCAGATGTCCGGCGTGGGTGTTCAGCCCGGCCAACAAATGCTTGTCATCCGCGCAGGCTTTCTTCCAACCCTTATCGGCCAGTGCCAGCATGAAAGGCATAGTCGCATTGCCCAGTGCCAGCGTTGAGGTGCGCGCCACAGCCCCCGGCATGTTGGCCACGCAGTAATGCATGATGCCATCAACCTCATAAATCGGATCCTGATGTGTGGTGGCACGGCTGGTTTCAAAACACCCGCCTTGATCAATCGCCACATCCACAAGGGCTGCACCCGGCTTCAGTTCAGCCAATTGCGCCCGGCTGATCAGTTTTGGCGCAGCCGCACCGGGGATCAGCACCGCGCCAATGATCATGTCGGCCTGACGGGCCAGCTCTATCGTCGTCGCAGCATCGGCATAGCCGCATTTGAAGGTGCCACCGAACACATCATCCAGATAGCGCAGACGGTTGACCGAGCGATCGAGCACCGTCACATCCGCGCCCATTCCGGCGCTGATTTTTGCCGCATGGGTGCCAACAACGCCGCCACCGATCACCAACACGCGGGCAGGCAGCACACCGGGAACGCCACCCATCAAAACGCCACGTCCGCCATTGGCCTTTTGCAGCGTCCACGCGCCCACTTGCGGGGCCAAACGGCCCGCCACTTCGGACATCGGCGCCAACAATGGCAAACCACCCCGATCATCGGTGACGGTTTCATAGGCAATCGCGGTGACACCACTTGCCAGCAAATCTGCGGTTTGCGCCGCATCGGGGGCAAGGTGCAGATAGGTGAACAAAATTTGGCTTGCCCGCAGACGCCTGCGCTCGGCGGCCTGCGGCTCTTTGACCTTGACGATCATATCGGCGGCAGCAAACAGCGCCTCGGCGGTTTCAATGATCTGCGCCCCGGCAGCGATGTAATCGGCATCAGAAAAGCCAGACCCCACACCCGCATTGGTTTCGATCAGCACCGTGTGACCGTGGTTCACAGCCTCGCGCGCGGCATTTGGTGTCATGCCAACGCGGAATTCCTGTGGCTTTATCTCTTTTGGGCAACCGATTTTCATATGCGCGCTCCTGATGAAAACCCGGTCCGACGCCAGAGTTTTCGGGTGTGAAGGGGGCCTTCCCTTTGCGACAGGATCGCGCAGAATCGATGCAGATGCTTTGAATTCTGCGTGATTTTTGACGGGTTATCTGGTAGAATATTCGATGGAATGCAAATTCAGGTGAAGATTTGACCAATATTACCGATCTAGACGCGACAGACCGCCGTATTCTGGGGGTGTTGCAGAAGGAATGCCGCGTGACAAATGCCGAATTGTCAGACCGGGTCAACCTGTCACCCTCGGCCTGTCATCGGCGGGTGCAGCGGTTGGAAGACGAAGGTTTCATCGCCGCCTATGTGGCCTTGCTTGATGCCCGCAAAATGGGGCGCGCGACGACTGTGTTTGTGGAAATCACCCTGCAAGGTCAGGCCGATGACGTGCTGGACGCCTTTGAACGTGAGGTGGCGCGGGTGCCCGATATTCTGGAATGCCACCTGATGGCGGGCACGGCGGATTATCTGATCAAGATCATGGCCGAAGACACCGAAGATTTCGCCCGCATCCATCGCCAGTTCCTGTCGCGGCTGCCCGGTGTGCGGCAGATGCAATCGTCATTTGCCCTGCGCACCGTGGTCAAGACAACGGCACTGGCGGTTTAACGGCGCCTGCATCTTGCGCGCAGGGCATCTGAAAAATCGCGGTCCCGCGACGCCCGCTTCATGCAGGTGTTACAAAACTGACGTATCGGTTGCCCAGAATATACGCCTGAAGGAATCGCAAAATGCCCGCCCCTTACAACGTTCTTATCCTGTGCACCGGTAATTCGGCGCGGTCTATCCTGGGAGAGGCCGTTATGAACCGGGAAGGCAACGGTTTGTTTCACGCCTATTCTGCCGGGTCACACCCATCGGGCGCGCCAAACCCCTTTGCGATCAGCCTGCTGCAACGCGAAGGCTTTGACACCGATTTTGCGCGCTCCAAAAGCTGGGATGAATTTGCCGGGCCAGACGCGCCAAAGATGGATTTCGTGTTCACCGTCTGCGATTCTGCAGCGGCTGAAGCCTGCCCCTATTGGCCCGGCGCACCGATGACCGCGCATTGGGGTCTGCCGGATCCCGCTGCGGTAATGGGGACCGACGCCGAAAAGGCGCTGGCCTTTTCTGATACCTATCGCGCGTTGGTCCGCCGGGTGCAGGCCTTTGCGGCGCTGCCGATCGGATCATTGGACGGGCTTGCGATGAAAACAAAACTGACAGAAATCGGCAAGGATCAGGCATGACGGCCCGCAAACTGGTGGCCGAGGCGTTGGGCACAGCGCTGTTGGTCGCGGCTGTGGTTGGCTCTGGCATCATGGCGGACCGGTTGACCGATGATGTGGCTGTGTCCTTGCTGGCCAACACAATCGCAACCGGCGCGGCTTTGGTGATGCTTATCACGGTTTTCGCCCCGGTATCCGGCGCGCAGTTCAACCCGGTGGTGACACTGGTCTTTGCACTGCGGCGCGAAATTGGCGTGGGGTTGGCCTTGGCCTATGTCGTGGCACAATGTACGGGCGGCATCATCGGCACATGGGCAGCACATGCGATGTTTGATCTGCCAATCTGGCAAGTTTCGACCACCATCCGCGCCGGCACTGGCCAATGGATCGCCGAAGCCTTCGCCAGCTTCGGGCTGATCCTTGCCATCCTGGGTGCGATCCATGCCCGCGCCAACGTGGCCATCATCGTGGCCGCCTACATCACCGCCGCCTATTGGTTCACCGCATCCACCAGCTTTGCCAATCCGGCGGTGGCCTTGGCACGGGCATTGACCGACACCTTCGCGGGGATCAGGCCGGTTGATTTGCTGGGGTTTTGGGCGGCCGAAGTGGCAGGGGCGCTGTTGGCGATGGGGATTTGTGGGTGGTTGTTTCGGACGGTTGATGGAGAAGACCGGGCCTGAAAGGATGGGGTAATCAAATGTCTTCTGTGCGGACATGGTAGGCGTTCACCGAGCAAAGCAGAATGTCCGTTTCGCGATGTGCCGCTAAGTAGACGATGCATACTCCGCCTCGAAACGTGCACGCCAGTCGCGGTTGATTTTGTCCGCAAGTTTGGCCGTCTGCAGGGGAACGCTGCGAGCGATTGACCCTTCCGATCCAAGTGCGGCTAGTATTTCCGTCAATACCGCTTGCGGTTCTTGAGATAGTGTCTCGTAGGAGACTTCGATAGGCACGATTGATTGCTCATCAAACCACCTGCTCCAAGCCGCGTTGGAATTCGAGAACGTTTCTATGTAGCACCTGATGGCTTCGGCGTCATATCCGTCTCTGCGCTTTGGTTCTTGCCGCTCAAGCTCAGTTCCGTCGGCATTACGATGCCACAGGCCAGTCTGTTCTGCGCGAACACATGATATGGCCTGATCAAGCCGGTCAACGCGCGAAAGGTAAATAAAGAGCGTTGGTCCGAAGGCAGCTTCGATACGCTCCAGATCGGTAGCCTGTCCTGGATGTAGGAAATCAAGCTGCTCCATAAAGAACTCGAAACTGTCGCGTTGAAGTCTCAGACCGAAAACTTTGGTTTCACCTTTTCCGCATGCCTTGGCCGCCGTGAAGACCGCTTCAAGAGTCTGCTTTCGCGAAGCGTAGGCCGTTGGTTCCAAACCGTAATACTCGAGCCATGCCTCAATTGACGGCTTGTGAAAGAGCGACTCTGGATTGCCTGCGACTTTCGTGGCCGTGAGCAGTTTGCAAAGCATTGTACTTCCGCTGCGCGGTGATGTGCAGATGACGTAGGAGTTAAAATGGCGGTCCGGCATTGGGTGACCTCATGGATTGTGCGAGTGACAGTTAGCGGACATTTGTGACAATTGCGGCATCGGTCACTATTGGCTCATAGCGACCATTCCCCAAATGAAAAACCCCCACCCTTCACAGGACGGGGGTTGATCGGGTGGGGATCGCTCCCCCAGAATTCACGAACCTCTTAAAACCCACGGCTTGCGCCGCAAATCTTAAAGACCGCCTTCCCGCTGTATTTTCTTACGCGCTAGTTTGCGCGCTCGGCGTACGGCTTCGGCTTGCTCGCGCGCTTTTTTGACGGAGGGCTTCTCGAAATGTTGCTTTAGCTTCATTTCGCGGAACACGCCTTCGCGCTGGAGCTTTTTCTTAAGGGCCCGAAGGGCCTGTTCGACGTTATTGTCGCGGACGCTGACCTGCATGTGGTTGTCACCACCTTCCTAGGTTAGAGTTGCACGAATTGTGCAGGCGTGCGGGCCATAGCAAAGGGCGCTGTGCTTGTCTACGTCAACGGTGATAGGAGCGGATGATGGATCAAGAAAACAACATGGAACGCGCAAAAGACCGGATTTTGGACGCCGCAGTGGGGCACGCGCCGTTCGACGGGTGGTCAGAACCGACTTTGCGCGCGGCGATCATTGATTCGGGTGTTGCCCCTGCTCTGGCGCGCGCCCTGTTCCCGCGTGGCGGCGTTGATCTGGCAATTGCCTATCATCAGCGCGGCGATACAGCGTTGCGCGCGGCCTATGCGGCCACTGATCTGGCGGCGCTGCGCATACGCGACCGGATCACCTTGGCCGTGCGCCTGCGGCTGCAAGCGGCCGATAAAGAGCTTGTCCGGCGCGGCGCGGCGCTGTTCAGCTTGCCCAATCACGCGGTGGAAGGCGCAGGCCTGATCTGGGCCACTGCAGACGCTGTTTGGGAAACCCTTGGCGATACATCGCGCGATGTGAACTGGTATACCAAACGCGCCACCCTGTCGGCGGTTTACGGCGCGACGGTGCTGTTCTGGCTGGGCGACACCTCGGACGGCGATCAGGCGACATGGGCGTTTCTGGACCGGCGGATCGAAAATGTGATGCAGATCGAAAAGGCCAAGGCAAGCGTGCGAGGTAATCGCTTTGCCCAAGCGGTCCTGGCTGGTCCGATGAAGCTGTTGTCGCGCATTCACGCCCCAAAAGGGTTGGGCGATCTGCCCGGCCAGAGTAACAGATAGGGACGGATCATGGCACTTACCGATACGGGGCTTAGCCATACAATGCTGGCGATGGAAATCACCGCCCCCGGTGGGCCGGATGTGTTGCAACCCACAACCGTGCCCGTGCCGGTGCCGGGCCATGGCCAGATCATCATCCGGCTGGCCTATGCGGGCGTGAACCGCCCCGATGCGCTGCAACGCGCCGGGGCCTATGCGCCCCCCGCGTCCGCATCACCCCTGCCGGGGTTAGAGTGTTCGGGGACGGTGGTGGCGATGGGGCCGGGGGTGGCGCGCTGGGCCATCGGTGACAGGGTTTGCGCGCTGTTGCCGGGGGGTGGGTATGCCGAATATGCGGCCTGCAATGAGGCGCATGCCCTGCCAATCCCCGCCGGCCTTTCGATGCGCGAGGCCGCCTGCCTGCCCGAAACCTGTTTCACCGTCTGGTCCAACATGGTGATGCGCGGTGGGTTGCAGGCCGGAGAGCGGTTCCTGGTGCATGGCGGCACGTCAGGCATTGGCGTGACCGCGATTCAAATTGCCCGAAACTTGGGAGCCCGGGTGTTTGCCACGGCCGGCAATGCGGACAAGGCAGGTGTTTGCCAGGATTTGGGGGCAGAGCGCGGGATCAACTATGCCACTGAAGACTTCGTGCAGATTTTGCAGGCCGCAGGTGGCGCTGATTTGATCCTCGATATGGTCGGCGGCCCTTATTTGCCGCGCAATATCAAGGCGCTTTGTGATGATGGGCGGTTGGTGCAGATCGCGTTCTTGCAAGGCCCCAAGGTGGAATTGAACTTTGCCGAAGTGATGATGCGCCGCCTGACGATCACCGGATCAACCCTGCGGCCGCAATCCGATCTGGCCAAAGCGCGGATCGCTGCACAGGTTGAACAGCATATTTGGCCAATGATAGCTGCCGGCAGGTTCCGCGTGGTGATCGACAGCGAATTTGCGCTGAAGGATGCGGCAGATGCCCACCGACAATTGGAAAGTCCCGGCCATATCGGCAAAGTGGTGATGAAGGTCGAAGGCTAACCGGTCAAATTTATCTAAAATTTGCTTTTTCTGTTCAAAAATATCCCACGGGGGAAGGGGCAATGGCATGGCGATTGTCCCTCGGGGGTGTGAAACCCCCGGCATTTGGGGTCGCACCTATCCCTCGACATTTACGTACGCTCAATCCCCCAGTTTGGCATGCACTTCAGCCAGATCAACCGGCGCAAGCGGCAATTTGTTGGCCGGGTTCTCGAAATCATACTTGAACAACTGAAAATCGCGTTTGTAGATTTCCCACATTAGATGCATCGACAGATCGTCAAAGTAATCCTCAACCGGGTGCAACCGCTTTGGCCCGTGGCCTTCGCTTTCATTGAACCTCGGAATCGTTTTGAGATCAATTTTATGTTTGGTTTTGATGTTTTTCAGAACCGACCCCATGCCTTCATCAAATTTCTCGGTGAAAAAGATGTTGTCATAGCGCCCGCCATTCACGATGAACGTGGACACATGCCCTGCCATGGCCGACCAGTGAATATCCGGCTCCATCGGTTTTTTAAAACGGATGGTGTCACGGGTGAACAGCAAGAACCGCCGGAAACTGGCAATCTGATCGAATTCCGCCTTGCCATCGTCGCCGCCCACTTCAACGCCGTATTTCTGCACCAGCAGCGGCACAAGGTTGCCGCGATAGCGTTTTCCATTGCGCTGAATGCCGCAGATTTTGTCGAAAAACGACGAGAGAATTCGGGTATAGGGGTTGCGAACGCAAGTGAACGCATAGGATTTATGGGTTTTGACGTTTTTCTCAATCAACGGCTGGCTGGCCTCGATCGCCCATTTATGCATGCCGGATTGGGCATCATGGATATCGCCGTCAAAGAAAACGCCATGGTCGGAATAGAACATGATCTGCCCGATGCTGGAACACGCGCATTTCGGCACCACGCGGTAAACCACGCTTTCGCTTTCCGTCATCCAAGTTCCCGGGAAACCCATTCTTAACCCTCATTGCGCTTTATCCAGCGCCAATACGTGACGATGGATCAACCGGCCAGAAAAAAACAAACAAACTCTGTCTTTTCAATGTCTATTGGCACATTTATGGAAACATTGATCACTCTATGTGCGTAATGTCCCTGAAATGGCAAGAATCGCTTACATCCTTTTATGTCACAAAGATCCCGAAGGGATTATCGCGCAGGCCCAACGCCTGACCGCGGCAGGTGATTTTGTCGCCATCCATTTTGATGGCCGCGCAAAACCAGCCGATTTCGAAAAGATAGAAATCGCCCTTACCCCCAATCCGTCTGTGACCTTCACCAAAAAACGCATCAAATGTGGTTGGGGCGAATGGTCTTTGGTCGAGGCGACCCTGCTGGCCGTCGCTGCCGCCGAAGCAACCTTTCCGCGTGCCACGCATTTCTACATGCTGTCGGGCGACTGCATGCCGATCAAATCCGCAGAATTCGTGCATGATTTTCTTGATCAGGATGACGTGGATTACATTGAAAGTTTTGATTTTTATAACTCAGACTGGATCAAGACCGGCATTAAGGAAGAACGCCTGATCTACCGGCATTGGTTCAATGAACGCACCACCAAATCCATGTTCTATGCCTCTATGAAGGTGCAAAAACGGCTGGGCTTGCAGCGCCGCGTGCCGGGCGACATTGCCATGCAAATCGGCAGCCAGTGGTGGTGCCTGCGCCGCCGCACTGTGGAATGGTTGCTGGATTTCGTGAAGAAACGCCGCGATGTCATGCGGTTTTTCCGCACCACCTGGATCCCGGATGAGACGTTTTTCCAAACCATCGTCAAACATCTGGTGCCCGACCATGAGATTAAGACCCGCACCCTGACATTTTTGATGTTCACTGATTACGGCATGCCGGTGACGTTTTACAACGACAACTATGACCTGTTGTTGTCGCAAGACTATCTTTTTGCCCGCAAGATCAGCCCTGACGCGAAAGACCTGAAAGACCGGCTGGGCAAGCTTTACGCCGCAAAAGGCGTCAGCTTTGGCATATCGAACGAAGGCCGCACGCTGTTTACTTTTATCACCGGGCGGGGAAGGATCGGGCGGCGGTTCGCGCCACGCTTCTGGGAAACCGAAAGCACCCTGGGGCGTGAACGCACCTTGATGATGGTGACCTGCAAGAAATGGCATGTGGCCAAGCGGCTGGTTGAACGGGTGCGGCAGGTCACCAACCTGCCCGCGCTGGATTATCTGTTCAACGAGGCGTCAACGCCGCTGCCCGATCTGGGGGGGATTCAATCAACGCTGGAAAAGCGCACACGGCACCGCCGCGCGCTGGTGCGGATGCTGTATGATTATTGGCAAACTGATCGGATGGTGTTCTGCATTGATCCGGCCAATGTCGATCTGATGCAGGATTTCTACAATGACAAAGCAAAGGTTCGCTTGCTGGAAATCGAATGCGATTTCACCGATGACTATCTGATTGGCCACGCCACCCGCGTCGGTCTGGCGGGGGAACGCACGCCGCAAGAAACCATCGACCGGCTGTTGCCGACCATCCGTTATGACGTGCGCTTTGAGTCGGATCGCATTCGGGATGCAGGCTTTCCGAACCTTTTGCGGATCAGGCAAAGTGCCAGCGTCGACGAAAATACCATGCCCTTGGCCGAGTTTCTTGATATTCCGGTTGAAAAGGCGCGCGAGATTGCCGCCACCACCTATTTGTTTTTGGACTGACACATGGCCGATGCTTACGATCCGACCAATATCTTTGCCCGTATCCTGCGCGGCGAAATTCCCAACAAAACGGTGCTGGAAACCGCGCATACGCTGGCATTTCATGATATCAACCCGGTCGCCCCGGTGCATGTGCTGGTGGTGCCAAAAGGGGCCTATGTGACCTTCGACGATTTTGCCGCCAATGCCAGTGCGGATGAACTGGTTGATTTTCACCGCACCGCTGCCGCCGTTTGCGTTATGGTGGGCGTGGCCCCCGGCGATGGATACCGGGCCATCACAAATGCCGGGATAAACGGCATGCAAGAAGTGCCGCATTACCATCTGCATATCCTTGGCGGGCGCGTGATGGGGCCGTTGGTTTCGCGGTAAATGCGCATAGACCGGGTCGTTTGCGTGGTGGAAGGTTGGTAAAAAACATCACGCCAACCGACAAAGGACACCCCATGCAATTTTCGCCAATCCCGACAGAAATCGTGCGCGCCTATCAGGCGGGCGGTGCCGATGCCAACGGCCAAACTCCAGAGAGACACATCTCGGACGGCGACGGCAACCCCTGCCGCCATTGCCTGAAGATGATCCCTGCGGGCGCAGGCATGCTGATCCTGGCGCACCGCCCGTTTCCCACGTTGCAACCCTTTGCCGAAATGGGCCCGATTTTTCTATGCGCGGACGCCTGCGCACCGGGCGGGGGCAGCGATCTGCCCGAGATTCTGAATTCTGCGGAATATATCCTTCGCGGCTATGGCCCGGATGACAGGATCGTTTACGGCACAGGGGCCGTAGTGGTGACTGGCAGTATTCCTGACGAGGCCGCCGCGCGGCTTGGTGATCCGCGCGTGGCCTATGTGCATGTGCGATCATCGCGCAACAATTGCTATCATTTGCGCATTGACCGCGCGTAAAGCCAAAATTTTTCGCCGAAAAATTTTAGCCCGACAGCACCGCGGCGTCAGGAATCCCTCAATGCGCCAAGGCCCAGTTCAGGCCTTGGCCTGATTCCACCGTCAGCTTCACCGACAATTTCACCGCCGGATCGGCCGCCCCTTCCATCACCGCCTTGGCAATGGGGATTAATGTATCAACCGCATCCTCCGCCACTTCAAACAGCAGTTCATCGTGCACTTGCAGCAGCATCTTGGCATCTAAGCCCGCAATCGCCGCCGGCATCCTGATCATCGCGCGGCGGATCACATCGGCGGCGGTGCCTTGGATCGGCGCGTTGATCGCGGCGCGCTTGGCAAAGCCAGCCGCAGGGCCTTTGGCATTGATCTCGGGCGTGTTGATCTTGCGGCCAAACAGGGTTTGCACAAAGCCGTTGGCTTGGGCAAAGGCAATCGTTTGCGCCATATACTCTTTGATCCCCGGAAACCGTTCAAAGTAGCGGTCAATGAACCCCTGCGCCTGCGCTCGCGGAATGCGTAAATTCCGCGCCAGACCAAAGCCGGAAATCCCGTAGATGACGCCAAAGTTGATCGCCTTGGCTTGCCGTCTGATATCTGATGTCATCTGGTCCAGCGGCACATTGAACATCTCGGACGCCGTCATGGCATGAATGTCATGGCCGTCGCGGAACGCCTGCTGCAAGGCGGGAATATCGGCAATATGGGCCAGAATGCGCAATTCAATCTGGCTGTAGTCCAATGATACCAACACCCGGCCCTTGGGGGCAACAAACGCCTCACGAATACGGCGGCCTTCTTCGGACCGGATCGGAATGTTCTGCAAGTTCGGATCGGTTGACGAAAGCCGCCCCGTCACCGCGCCCGACAGCGAATAAGACGTATGCACCCGGCCGGTTTCAGGGTTGATATGATCTTGCAGCGCGTCGGTATAGGTTGATTTCAGCTTGGCCAACTGCCGCCAATCCAACACACGGCCCGGCAGCGCATGTTCAGTGGCCAAATCCTCAAGAATATCGGCACCCGTCGCATAGGCCCCGGTCTTGCCCTTTTCCCCGCCTGGCAAGCCCATCTTATCAAACAGAATTTCGCCCAGCTGCTTGGGGGAGCCGACATTGAACTTTTCACCTGCGAGGGTTTGAATCTCATCTTCCAGCGCCGCCATTTTTTGCGCGAATGCGTTGGACATCCGGCTTAACGTGTCGCGGTCCACCTGAACCCCGGCCATTTCCATTTCGGCCAACACGGGCACCAAGGGGCGTTCCAATGTTTCATACACCGTCGTCACGCGAGCCCGGTGCAGTTGCGGTTTGAACAGCTGCCACAGGCGTAGGGTAACATCGGCATCTTCGGCGGCATATTTCACCGCATCGTCAATCGACACGCGGTCAAAGGTGACGGCGGATTTGCCAGACCCGATCAGCTGTTTGATCGGAATGGGCGCGTGGCCCAGATACTGTTCCGACAGCGTGTTCATCCCGTGCCCGTGCAAACCCGCATGCATGGCGTAACTTAACAGCATGGTATCGTCAAAGGGTGCTATCCGAATGCCGTGGCGGGCGAAAATCTTCCAATCATATTTCATGTTCTGGCCGATTTTCAGAACGCTGGCGTCTTGCAACACCGGTTTCAGCGCATCCAAAACCGCCTGCAGCGGCAACTGCCCCGCCACCAGTTCGGACGATCCAAACAAATCGCCGCCACCCTGTTTGTGCCCCAGCGGAATATAACCCGCGCGCCCGGCATGAACGCACAAGGATATGCCCACCAGTTCCGCGCGCATCTCGTCCAGCGAGGTGGTTTCGGTATCCACCGCGACATGGCCAATATCGCGGATATCGGCAATCCAGGCCGCCAGCCGCTCCATCGTGTTGATGTTTTCATAGCCCGCATGATCAAACGGCAGGCGATCTGGCGTTGGGGCCGCATCATGCGCGCCGTCCACATGCATACCGCGCGCGTCATCCAGCGCGGGGGCATCCACCTTCAGGCGTTCGGCCACGCGGCGGGTCAGGGTGCGAAATTCCATCGCGTTCAGGAACGCCATTGCCGTCAGACCATCCGGCTCTTTCAACTCCAGCGTTTCCAACCCGATTTCCAGCGGCATATCGCAATCAAGCGATACCAGGCGTTTCGAAATGCGGATCAAATCGGCATTATCCACCAGCGCCTCACGCCGTTTGGGTTGGGAAATTTCGCCCGCCCGCGCCAGCAAGGTTTCCAGATCGCCGTATTCCTGGATCAACAGTGCCGCCGTCTTGATGCCGATCCCCGGCGCGCCCGGCACGTTATCAACCGAATCCCCCGCCAGCGACTGCACATCCACCACCCGGTTGGGGGCCACGCCAAATTTCTCAAACACCTCATCCGGGCCGATGCGTTTGTTCTTCATCGGGTCCAGCATATCGACGCCGTCGCCCACCAATTGCATCAGGTCTTTATCCGAAGAAATGATCGTGACCGTCCCCCCCGCATCCCGCGCGCGGTGGGCAAAGGTGGCGATGATATCGTCGGCCTCATAGCCATCAACCTCGATGCAGGCGACGTTAAAGGCGCGGGTGGCTTCACGGGTAAAGGCAAATTGCGGGCGCAGATCTTCGGGCAGCTCGGGGCGGTTGGCTTTGTAGGCGGGATAGATATCGTTGCGGAATGTCTTTGATCCCGCATCAAAAATCACCGCCAGATGGGTGGGCGAATGGCCCGAACGCGTGCTGGTCAATTCCGACCACAGCAAATTGCAAAACCCCGCCACCGCCCCCACCGGCATGCCATCCGATTTGCGGGTCAACGGCGGCAACGCGTGATAGGCGCGGAAAATAAACGCCGAGCCGTCGATCAGGTGAAGGTGATTGCCCTTGCCGAAAGCCATGATCTGCCCGCCCCGCGTGATGGTCTGCCTGGCCCAAGTATTGCCACACGGGCGCGCCCTGTGCCATCCCTTCCGGCGCTAGGGCGAGTCGCTTTCAATGCGGTTCACCCCATTGAAAGCAACTCGCAACACTTCAAGTCTCAGTTTGTCTTGGACTGATGCCAATACAGGGCCAACGCAACAGATTGCGGCGTCGGCGTCCAGGCACCAAAGGGCACGCCCGCCGCACGCAGGGTTTCTCCGATCCACACATTGCAGGTGCGAAAGCCATGAAACCGCCCGTTCGCCGCATAAAACGCATCATGGGCCCCCAGACCGGGGACATCGAGGGCAAGCGCCGCCCCGGTTTGATCATGCTGAAAACTGGCGTCGATGGCGGCAATTAAAGCCGTGTATTGATCAGTAGACACTGTCAGATAGTCTATCCCGTCAATGCCTTGCAGATTACCCACCACATCAAGATGCATTGCGGAATCGTCGCCCGACAGCGCCTGCGTCACGGACCCAAGGGTCATGTCCGTATAACTGCCGGTCGTCGAATAAAATGTCTCAGCCCCCCAACCCACGACCAGCCACTGCGCATTGGGGTTGAACACCGGAACGCCCTGATTTTGCGCAAACCCATAGTGCGCGCGAAGATCTGGCGTCAAGGGCAGCAGAAAATCATAGTGGATCGGCCCCCGGATCAAACCGATCTGAATGTCTGCACGATGTGGGAAAGACGCCTGCGCGCCGGGCAAAATCGCTCCGATCAGGGACGCAGCAAAGTAAATCAGCGGCAGCGAGATGATGCCCGTCAGCAGGCGTAAGATAAGCCGCGTCATCGCGGGTGATCGTGACCAGTCAAGCGCTGCGCCTGCCGCCTAATGATCATCATGCGCATGGATGCGGTCGATGAGGTAGCGCTTGTCGCAATAGCCGCATTCGACAAACCCGGTATCTTCAGGGATCACCATCCAGACGCGCGGGTGCCCACCGCTGCCACCACCGCCATCACAGGCCACTTTCCAACGGGTGACGATTTCGGTTTCGGGTGCGTTGATCGTCATGTTTTAGATGTCCTGCTTGCGGTTGGGGCTATTCTAACCGTTGCACCCGGGGCGGCAAGAGGCGGTTTCACTTTGGCTTAAATACCTCCCCGCGGAGCGTCCGGTTTTTCAGCAAGTCCAACCTCCGACATCGCGTTTAACAAATGTGTTTCGTCTTAATCTTGTCAGCTTTGCACCCAATCGGGGGGTCAGGAAGGTTGGACGGAGGGTGTGCGTTCACGCGCACCACCCATCCTCAATCCCCGATCAACCGACTGCGCGCCTTTAATGCGGTCAGCCAGGCCAACCCGTGCACTGTTGCCCGCGACGGGCGATATTCCGCACCGACCCAGCCGGTATAGCCGGACTGATCCAGATCCGCACACAGGCCCGTCAGATCAAACCCGCCGCCGCCCGGTTCATTCCGGGTGGGAAAGCCTGCGATCTGAATGTGATTGACGTTGTGTTTGTGCTTTGCCCAGACCACCGCCGGATCACCATGAATGCGGGCGGCGTGCCACAGATCAAACTGTATCCCGATGTTGAGCAAGCCAAGGTCGTCTAAAATCCGCCCGGCCTGATCGAAATCATTCAGAAAATACCCCGGCATGTCATCGGCGTTCAGCGGTTCAATGCACAAAAGCTGATCCGGGGCCTGCGCCGCGGCCCAAGCCAGATTGTCGACAAAGGTCTGCTCTGCCTGAGGTCCACGCGCCACGCCCGCCATCACATGGACCCGGGCCGCACCCAACCGTGCGGCCACATCAGCCGCCCGCAGGAAACTGTCGCGGAACCGCTGCTCATCGCCCGGCACGGCGGCAAACCCGCGATCTCCGGCGGCCCAATCACCGGGTGGCGTGTTGATCATCGCCAATGGCAACCCGGCAAGGGCTGCTTCCCAATCCTTGGCGGGATGGTCGTAGGGAAACAAAATCTCGGCCCCATCAAAACCCGCCTGCGCAGCCAGGCTGGGGCGGTCCAAGGCGGCGACCTCGGTGAACAGCATCGTCAGGTTCGCGGCGAATTGCGGCATCAGGGCAGATCGGCCGATGGAATGATCGCAAAGAACTGGCCCCCCGACCAGACCCCAAACCAGCTTTGTCCGTCATGCATCGCGTGGCTTCCTAACTCGATCAGGCGGTAAAACGATTTGCGGTCGATCAGCGCTTCTAACCCGGCGCGGATGTGAACGTAAGGCGAAGGCTCGCCCGTGGCAATATCCCGGTGAACCCGTATCGCATGACCGGGGCCTGCCGTGACTTCATCGTCGGTTTTGGTCACGAAATGCAAGTTTTGATCAACCCCTGTTCCGGTCACGTCAAAATCCACCGCCAACAGCGGCACATCATCGACCCGGATGCCAACTTTCTCTACCGGAGTGACCAGAAAATATTTTCCATCCTCAAGCCGCAGAATCGACGCGAACAATTTGACCATCGGCGCACGGCCAATCGGGGTGCCGTCGTGAAACCAGGTGCCGTCTCGGGCAATGCGCATGTCAATATCGCCGCAGAATGGGGGATTCCACAGATGCACCGGGGGCGGTCCGCGTTTTGTCGCCGCCTGAACCGAGGCTACAAGGGATTCGGTGGCGGGTTTCACGATGATTTGTCCGCTCATGCTTTTTGCCATTTGTGCCCGACGCCATAGTTGCATCATATGTCACCATATAAACGCTTTGCGAGGAATGTCATGGCTGATCCCACCAAACTTGTTGCCGAGATCGAGGCGCTGGGCGCGCGTCTGGTGGACGCGAAGGCTTCAATCAATCAACGCTTCATCGGACAAGACAAAGTCGTTGATCAAGTTCTGGCCGCAATGCTGTGCGGCGGGCACGCGTTGTTGGTGGGTCTGCCGGGGCTTGGCAAGACCATGCTGGTGGATACCCTGTCCACCGTGATGGGCCTGAAGGGCAACCGCATTCAGTTCACCCCCGATCTGATGCCCGCCGATATTCTGGGATCAGAAGTGTTGGAAACCGCCGCCGATGGCAGCCGCGCGTTTCGGTTTCTCGAAGGCCCGGTGTTTTGCCAGCTGCTGATGGCGGATGAAATTAACCGGGCCAGCCCCCGCACCCAATCGGCGTTGCTGCAGGCTATGCAGGAACGTGAAGTGACCATCGCAGGCCAACACCGCCCGCTGGGCCGCCCGTTCCACGTGTTGGCCACGCAAAACCCGATTGAACAAGAAGGCACCTATCCGCTGCCCGAAGCGCAGCTGGACCGGTTCTTGCTGCAAGTCGATGTCGAATACCCCACCCGCGCGATTGAACGTGACATTCTGATTGCCACGACGGGGGCGGAAACCCAGACCTCGCATCAGGTGTTCACGGCAGATGAATTGTTGGCGGCCCAAGCTGTGATCCGGCGGATGCCCGTGGGTGATCAGGTGGTGGAAGCCATCCTTGATCTGGTGCGCGCCTGCCGTCCGGGTGAGCCTGAGGGCCGCGATCTGGCGGGCAGTCTGTCTTGGGGGCCGGGACCGCGTGCGGCCCAAGCATTGATGCTGACGGTGCGGGCGCGGGCGTTGATCGACGGACGACTTGTGCCATCGGTGGCCGACGTGGCGGCAATGGCGCGCCCGGTTTTGATCCACCGCATGGCGCTGTCGTTTGCGGCACGGGCGCGGGGCGAAACCCTGTCGGGCCTGATCGAGAAAGTCACCTCCCGCACCTTGGGGCTTGAGGCCGCCGCGTGATTAATTCTGCCCCCCAAGCCGTGCAAGACCTGCGTGCGCGCGCCGAAATCCTGGGCCAATCTCTGCCGGCCCTGCTGGCAGAAGCCGAACACTTGTCGGCCACGCTGATGCTGGGCGAACATGGCCGCAGGCGGGCGGGTCAGGGGGATGAGTTTTGGCAATACCGGCCCGCCCATGCGGGCGATGCGACGCGCAGCATTGATTGGCGCAGGTCCGCCAAATCGGACGGGCATTTTGTGCGCGAACGTGAATGGCAGGCGGCGCAATCGGTGACACTTTGGGTGGATCAGGCGCGGTCGATGGGATTTTCGGGCGACAAATCCCGCGCCCCAAAACTTGATCGCGCACGGCTGTTGACGCTGGCCTTGGCCGTGCTGCTGTTACGCGGCGGCGAGCGCGTGGGGCTGGCAGGCGGCGCTGCGGCGCGCCCGGGGCGCGCGCAGGTCTTGGAAATACTGGCAGGCCTTGACGCCGCTCAACCCGAGCAAGATTACGGCGCGCCGGGGGTGGATGGCATAATACCGCATGGGCGGGCGGTGTTTATCTCTGATTTCCTGGGGCGGTTGGAGCCGCTGGAGGCAGCACTCGCCGCCGCGTCAGATCGCGGTGTGAAGGGGATATTGCTGCAAGTTCTGGACCCCGCCGAAGAGGAATTCCCCTTCGATGGCCGCACAATTTTCGAATCGATGTCCGGCACGCTGCGGCATGAGACGCAAAGCGCGGGTGATTTGCGCAGCCGGTATCTGGACAGGTTGGCCGAGCGCAAAGACCGTCTCGCAGCCCTCGCGGGCGCGATGGGCTGGCATTTTCACTGCCACCACACCGGCCTGCCCGCGCAATCGGCGCTGCTCTGGGCTTATGCCGCCTTAGAGGGTGGGCGATGATGTTTGGCCCCATCGCCTTTGCCACCCCGTGGTTGCTGCTGGGGCTTATCGCTCTGCCGATCCTGTGGTTGCTGTTGCGCGCCATCCCGCCTGCGCCGGTCAAACGGCGGTTTCCCGGCGTGGCCCTGCTGCTGGGGCTGACAGATGAGGCCCGTGAGGCCGACAAAACCCCGTGGTGGCTGCTGCTGTTGCGCGCATTAGCGGTGGCGGCGGCGATTATCGGGTTTGCGGGCCCGGTTTTGAACCCCGATGCCCGGATTGATGGCACGGGGCCGCTGCTGATCATCGTTGATGGCGGTTGGGCCGATGCCCGCGATTGGCCGGGCCAGATGGAACGCGCGGGCGCGCTGATCGACAAAGCAGGCCGCGCGGGCCGCCCCGTCGCCGTGGTGCGCCTGACCGACGCACCGGGTGATATTGTGTTTCAAAATGCCGAAGCCTGGGCCGGGCGTTTGGCGGCGCTCGAGCCGCTGGCCTGGGCGCCGGGGGCAATCGCCGATTGGGCCAAAGTATTGCCCGCAGAAAAATTTGACAGCTATTGGCTGACCGATGGTTTGGATCATCCTGGCCGCGATGCGCTGCAGGCCGCGTTGTCAACCAAAGGCGCGCTGACAGTCTTTCAATCCCCTCGCCCAATCTATGCCCTGCGTCCCGCTGGCTTTGCCGATGGCGCAATTGCCCTGAAAGCAGCGCGACTGACCACAACGGAACGCGCCGAGATCGAAGTTATCGCGCGCGGTCCCGATCCGTCAGGGGTTGATCGCGAATTGGCGCGCGGCAAGTTTATCTTTGCCCCCGGTGCCGCCGAAGCGGAAACCAAACTGGAATTGCCGCCCGAATTGCGCAACCGGATCAATCGGTTGGAAATTCTGGGCCAACGCACCGCCGGGGCAGTCTCGCTGACGGATGACAGCCTGAAGCGCCGCAAAATCGCGCTGATTGGTGCGGGGTCTGATCGTGAAGGCCTGCAATTGCTGTCGGCGACGCATTATCTGCGCCAAGCCTTGGCGCCCGTCGCCGATCTGATCGATGGCGGTCTGACCGATGTTTTGCCTGCCAATCCCGATGTGATCGTGCTGGCCGATGTGGCCAAGCTGACCCAAACTGAAACCGATGGATTGCTCGATTGGCTGGAGAAAGGCGGGCTGCTGCTGCGCTTTGCCGGTCCGCGTTTGGCGGCCAGCGATATCAGCCGTTCAGGCGAAGACCCGCTGATGCCCGTTCGCCTGCGGGAAGGCGGCCGGGCTGTGGGGGGGGCGATGAGTTGGGGCGAGCCTAAGGCGCTGGCCCCCTTCCCCGAAAGCAGCCCGTTTCACGGGCTGGACGTGCCCGCCGATGTGACGGTCAGCCAACAAGTGCTGGCGCAGCCCGATGCCGATCTGTCCAAACGCACCATTGCAGCACTGGTCGATGGCACGCCCTTGGTCACGCGCAAGCCGGTGGGCGATGGTCAGGTGGTGCTGGTGCATGTCACCGCCAACGCCGAATGGTCAACCTTGCCGCTGTCGGGGTTGTTTGTGCAAATGCTGGAACGTCTGGCGGTTTCCACCCGCCCCGCCACGCCGGGCAAAGACGATCTGGGTGGCCAGGTTTGGGTGCCGCAGCGGGTGCTGGATGGGTACGGGGCCGAGATTGATCCGGGCGAAGTGGCGGGTGTGCAAGGGGTTGATCTGGCGGCAGCGATGGAGGCGGGGCCAAGTGCCGATCTGCCTCCCGGACTATATGCCGGAACCGAACGCAGTGTGGCGTTGAACGTGATTGGGACAGATACAGTGATAACAGCGGCGGTTTGGCCTGCGGGCACGGTGATCGAAGGCATAGAGGCGCAGCGCGAACAGGCGCTGAAGGGCGGATTGTTGGCGGCAGCGATGGGGTTGCTGGCGTTGGACGTAGTGGCGGCTTTGTGGCTGTCGGGCCGGTTGGGTGGACTGGCGCGTCGTGCTGCGAGAACCGCCATGGTGGGGACTTTGGCCCTGATGCTGACCCCACACAACGCCCGGGCCGAGGCGATGCCCGGCGATGCCCGCGCCTTTGAAGCCACCCGTGGCGTGGTGATGGCGCATGTGATCACTGGCAATGCTGAAGTCGACCGGATCGCCGAAGCCGGTCTGCTGGGGTTGGGCCAACGGTTGTGGGAACGCACGTCGATCGAACCCGAGGCTCCGATGGGCGTCGATATTGAAACCGATGAGCTGGCGTTTTATCCGTTTCTCTACTGGCCGATCACCACCGATCAGGCGCTGCCATCCTCTGCGGCCTATGCCAAGCTGAACGCGTTTATGCGCGGTGGCGGGATGATCTTGTTTGACACCCGCGATGGCGATGTCGCGGGCCTTGGAGACAGCGCCACGCCCGAAGGCCAGATGCTGCAGCTGCTTGCAGCAGGATTGGACATTCCGGCGATTGAACCGATCCCGCAAGACCACGTTTTGACCCGCAGCTTTTATCTGCTGCAAGATTTTCCGGGCCGCTATGCTGGCGGCGACCTCTGGCTTGAGGCGTCTGTGCCGGACGCCGAACAGGCCGACGGCATGCCGTTTCGCAATCTGAACGACGGCGTCACCCCGGTGATTATCGGCGGCGCGGATTGGGCGGCGGCTTGGGCGGTTGACGACAACGGGGTGCCAATGTTTCCGGTAGGGCGGGGCTATGCGGGCGAAGAACAACGCGAGATCGCCTACCGGTTCGGCATCAACGTCATGATGCATGTGCTGACCGGCAACTACAAATCTGATCAGGTGCATGTGCCCGCCTTGCTGGAAAGACTGGGGCAATGAACCGCACCGTCGTCTTCGATCCATTGGTGCCAATGCCTGTTCTTTGGGCGTTGGGGGTGGTGGCAACCTTGATGGTGGCCATAGCCCTATGGCGCGGCTTGCGGGGCTGGCCGTTGCGCGGGCTGGCGTTCGCGGCACTTGGATTGGCCCTGGCGAACCCATCCCTGCAAGAAGAAGACCGCAAACCACTGACGGATATCGTTATTCTGGTTGTCGATGAAAGCAGCAGCATGGCCTTATCAGACCGCAAATCACAGTCTGATAAAGCGGTGGCCGAAATCACCGCCAAAGTGGCGGCGTTAGAGAATACCGAACTGCGTGTGGTGCGCTTTGGCGACGGCCCGGAAGATGCGGGCACGCTGGCGATGACTGCCCTTGCGCAGGCAATGGCCGAAGAGCCCCGCGCGCGGATCGCAGCAACGATTTTGGTGACTGACGGCCAAGTGCATGATCTGGGTCTGGCCCCCGCGTTGCCTGCGCCGCTGCACGTGCTGCTGGCAGGACGCGCCACCGATTGGGACCGCCGCCTGGTCATCACCGACGCCCCCGCTTTTGCGATATTGGGCGAAGAAACCATGCTGAAGTTGAAAATCGAAGATCAGGGCGCGGTGCCTGCCGATATGGGCCCCGAGGTTGATCTGACCATCACCGTTGATGCCGATGCCCCCGTCACCTATACTGTGCCTTTGAACGAAGACCTCGAACTGCCGGTCACGCTGCCGCATGGCGGGATGAACGTGTTGCAGTTTTCAGTGGCTGCGGTGGAGGGAGAGCTGACCGACCGCAACAATGCCGCCGTGGTGTCGATGAACGGCGTGCGCGACCGGTTGCGCGTGTTGTTGGTATCAGGAGAGCCACATACCGGCGAACGCGTTTGGCGAAACCTGCTGAAATCCGACCCATCGGTTGATCTGGTGCATTTCACCATTCTGCG
>JAYUHO010000115.1:0-15365 GCA_043766915.1 Cypionkella sp. | reverse complement strand
AGTTCCGCTAGGAGCAAGGTTGCACATGGGTCAATTCTCAGTGACAATTTTGGCCGCTGCCGGGTCAGTTCTCAGTGACAATTAACACGCCAAGGCCGATGGGTTTGTAATGGGTGACGGTCAGCGCGGTTTCGTCGGGATGGGTGTGTGGCATCGTTTCGGTCCTTTCAGACGCGTGACATCCTGATGACCATATGGGCACGCTATGCCGGAAACGTGATGCGACGAATTGACCGACGTTAGTGCGCTTCATGAAAGTGCGGGGGTTTCACACCCCCGCAGCCCCCCGTGGGATATTTTTGAACAGAAAAAGCGAAAATTTTAGCCAAATTTGATGGAATCACGACCCCTTCATACTGTCCCAGAAGCCTTTAACCTTGGAAAAGAACGACGATCCTTCGGGGTTGTTATCCTCGGACAGCGTATCAAATTCGCGGAGGATTTCTTTTTGCCGCGATGTCAGGTTAACCGGCGTCTCCACTGCAAGTTCGATCAGCATATCGCCAGCCCCGCCGCCGCGCAGGGCAGGCATGCCCTTGGCGCGCAGGCGCATCTGCTTTCCGGTCTGGCTGCCCGCTGGCACTTTGACCCGGCTTTTGCCACCGTCAATGGTGGGCACTTCGACTTCACCCCCCAGCGCTGCGGTGGCCAAGGTGATCGGCACGCGGCAGAACAGATGCACGGAATCGCGCTGAAAAATCGGGTGATCTTTGACCTCGATAAAGATATACAGATCGCCCGACGGCCCGCCGCGCATGCCGGCTTCGCCTTCGCTGGCCAGCCGAATGCGCGTTCCGGTTTCAACGCCTGGAGGAATGTTGACTGAAAGCGAGCGTTCTTTTTCCAACCGCCCAGCACCGCCGCAGGATTTGCAGGGATTTTTGACGATCTGGCCCGCGCCACTGCAGGTGGGGCAGGTGCGTTCAACTGTAAAGAACCCTTGCTGGGCGCGTACTTTTCCCATGCCCGAGCAGGTGGGGCAGGTGACAGGGTCTGCGCCGCCTTCGGCCCCGGAACCGCGACAGGTATCACAGGCCACCGATGTGGGCACAGAGATGGTTTTTTGAACGCCTGCAAAGGCTTCTTCCAGAGAAACCCGCAGGTTGTAACGCAGGTCTGATCCGCGCTGCGCCCGCGCACGGGCGCCGCCCCCGCCGCGCCCCCCCATGAAATCGCCGAACAGATCTTCAAACACGTCCGAGAACGCGCTGGCGAAATCGCCGTTGCCGCCCGCATAGGCGCCGCGTTGTGCACCTCCGCCCATGCCGCCGTCGAATGCTGCGTGGCCATAGCGATCATAGGCCGCCTTTTTATCGGCGTCTTTCAACACCTCATAGGCCTCATTGATCTCTTTGAATTGCGCTTCGGCGTTGGGGTTGTCGGAATTGCGGTCGGGGTGCAATTCTTTGGCCTTGGCCCGATAGGCCTTTTTCAATTCTTCGGCAGAGGCCCCTTTAGATGCCCCCAAAAGATCGTAATAGTCGCGCTTTGCCATCGCAAAACCTCTTCACGGGAACGCCGCAGGGCGGCCCTTGGTTTGGGCCGCCCTGCGTTGGTTCCTGGCGGCTTACTTCCGCTTGTTGTTCCCGAGATCTTCGAAGTCTGCGTCGATGATGTCCTCATCCACGCCGCGCGCCTCATCCGGGTCAGACCCTTCAGACGCGTCTGCCGAGGCCTTATAGATCGCCTCACCCAGCTTCATCGCGGCTTCGGTCAGATTCTGGATGCCTCCTTTGATCTTGCCAACCTCTTCGGTTTTCAACACGTCTTCCAAAGCGGCCATCGCCAGCTCGATCACTTCGACCGTTGACGGATCAACCTTGTCGGAATGTTCGGCTAATGATTTTTTGGTCGAATGCAGCAGGCTTTCGGCCTGATTGCGGGTTTCGACCATTTCGCGGCGCTCTTTGTCGGCTTCGGCATTGGCTTCGGCGTCTTTGACCATCTTTTCGATATCGTCGTCTGACAGCCCGCCCGAGGCTTGAATGGTGATCGCCTGTTCTTTGTTGGTGCCTTTGTCCTTGGCCTTGACGGACACGATCCCGTTGGCGTCGATGTCAAAGGTGACTTCGATCTGCGGCAATCCGCGTGGGGCTGGCGGAATCGATTCAAGGTTGAATTGGCCAAGAATCTTGTTATCCGCCGCCATTTCCCGCTCACCCTGGAAACACCGGATGGTCACGGCGTTCTGGTTGTCTTCGGCAGTCGAGAAGATTTGCGACTTTTTGGTTGGGATCGTGGTGTTGCGGTCGATCAGGCGGGTAAACACACCACCAAGGGTTTCGATACCCAAAGACAGCGGCGTTACGTCCAGCAGAACCACGTCCTTCACGTCGCCCTGTAGCACACCTGCCTGAATGGCGGCACCAGCGGCCACAACCTCATCCGGGTTGACGCCTTTATTCGGCTCTTTGCCAAAGAATTTGGTGACCTCTTCGACAACGCGGGGCATGCGGGTCATACCGCCGACCAGAACCACTTCGTCAATATCGGCCATTGTCAGGCCTGCGTCTTTCAACGCAGCCTGGCAGGGCTTGATCGACTTTTTGATCAGGTCATCGACCAGCGATTCCAGCTTTGACCGGGTCAGCTTGACCACCAGGTGCAGCGGCTGACCGGTGTTTTTGTCCATCGAGATGAACGGTTGGTTGATCTCGGTCTGCTGGCTGGACGACAGTTCGATCTTGGCCTTTTCCGCTGCCTCTTTCAGACGCTGAAGCGCCATTTTATCAAGGCTAAGATCAACGCCATGTTCTTTTTTGAACTCATCCGACAGATAGTTGACGATGCGCATGTCAAAGTCTTCGCCGCCAAGGAAGGTGTCGCCATTGGTGGATTTCACTTCGAACAGGCCGTCATCAATCTCCAGAATGGTGATGTCAAACGTGCCGCCGCCAAGGTCATAGACCGCGATGGTTTTCGCCTCTTTGCGGTCAAGGCCATAAGCCAGTGCTGCCGCAGTCGGTTCGTTGATAATCCGCAACACTTCCAGACCGGCGATACGGCCTGCGTCTTTGGTCGCCTGGCGCTGGGCATCGTTGAAATAGGCGGGAACGGTGATCACGGCTTGGGTGACGGTTTCGCCCAGATAGGATTCGGCGGTTTCTTTCATCTTTTGCAAGATCACTGCCGAAACCTGACTTGGCGAATACTTTTCACCGCGCACTTCGACCCAGGCATCACCGTTGCCGCCGTTGACGATCTTATAAGGCATATTCTTTTGGTCTTTGATGATCACCGGATCATCGTGGCGACGGCCAATCAGACGCTTTACCGCAAAAACGGTGTTTTGCGCATTGGTCACGGCCTGCCGCTTGGCGGCCTGTCCGACCAGACGTTCGGTTTCGGTGTAGGCCACGATAGACGGCGTCGTGCGTGCGCCTTCCGAGTTTTCGATGATCCGCGGCTGCGATCCATCCATAATGGCAACGCAAGAGTTTGTCGTTCCCAGGTCAATACCAATGATTTTGGCCATGATTGGTCCTTTTCTTTCGGCGATGTTGAAGGTCGGAACCCCATAAGGCATCCCGACCAGATCCCATGTAAGGCCCGCAAATGGGCGGCTGCCCGTTTGTGGCTTGCTGGCGTATATAGGGAGGTAAAAATGGCCCTGCAAGCGGGGGCGGTCATCGAAGTTCAATCGAATCTGATGAAAACCCGATTCAACCCCGTCAATCCCTCTGTTCGATCCCAAATTTGCCCCACGCAGGCGGTTAGCGCGTTGCGTTCCAACTGGCCGAGGCATGTTTTCGGGTAAAGTTTTCGCCCATCAACCCCAACACAACCAAGACCGCCGTGACGCAGATGGGATAGAGGATAGAGCTGTAATGCGGATGATAGTTTTCGAACATGAACCCGCGGGTCTGGTCGATGCTATGGAATAAAGGATTCCACGTATACATCGACAAAATATAGGTCGGTGTCGCGTTGGCCAGAAACATCTTGCAGGAAAATATCATGTTTGCGCGCGCGTAAATCGTGGTCAGAATGGTGAAAAATTCCGGTTGCCAAGGCGTTGCGGCCTTAAAGACCATGCCCACCCCAATGCCCGACGCCCAAGACAACAAGAATGTGCCGCCGACGTAGACCGGTTCAAATATTGTGATTGGAGTCCAAAGCGTATGGTAAACGAACAGGATAACACCGGCCGACAAGGTTTGCAGATACAAGGCCCCCAATGCCGCCGACCCGATTGCAACAATGGTGTTCATCGGTGAGTGTTTCATCATTGCGGATGTTGGCCCGTCTGATCGGGCAACCGCCGCAAGGGTTTTGGAATGGGTGGCAAAGTTAAACACCCCCGTCATGATATATAAAATGAAGTCGCCCCGCACGGCGGTGCCCCGCATCCCCAGAATATCAAACATAAAGACCATGATCACCACCATGATCAGGGATTGAACAATGCTCATCACCAGCCCAAGAATGGCATTGCCGTGGGTTTTTCTGATATGCCGAACCGATGCGTGAAAGATCAGTTCCAGCAGGGCCAGGCCGCTGGTTACCGAACTGGTTCTCACATTGGGTTGGAACATGTCGTGCTGCCTTACTGATCGCTCAACCAAAACCGAGGCGAAGATAGGGCCACCCCGGTCAGAAAATCTTGCCGTTCCCTTACCTTGCGATGATAAGGGCACTATATGTATTAATCAACAACGCGGCTGAACTATGGCGCGGCGCGCAGGAGAACGCATGGACTTTGAACAGTTGATCCCCGTTATGCGGCTGCTTGCGCTGCAGGCGGGCGACAAGATCATGCAGGTCTACAATGGCCCGGATTTCGAAGTGAAGTCGAAATCTGATGCCAGCCCGGTGACAGAAGCGGATGAGGCGGCGGATGCAATAATCTCGGCAGGGTTGCGCGCGGCATTCCCTGATGTGGTGCTGATCACCGAAGAACAGGCCGACAGCCATGCCTTGACCGCCAGCACGTTCCTGATTGTCGATCCCCTCGACGGCACAAAAGAATTTGTGCAGCGCCGCGGCGATTTCACCGTCAACATCGCCTACGTTGAAAATGGCGTGCCCGTGCGTGGCATCGTCTATGCTCCGGCACAGGGCAGGTTGTTCTATACCTTGGCTGATGGGCAGTCGGTTGAAGAAACCGGTGCGTTTTCGAAAACGGCTGTTGGTCCGTTGACGCCCGTGTCAGTTTCAACACCGGACAATGCCGCGCTTATGGTTGTTGCCTCTAAATCACACCGCGACGCGGCAACGGATGATTACATCAGCCGATACGCTGTCAAAGACATGAAATCGGCGGGCAGCAGTTTGAAATTCTGCCTGATTGCAACGGGGGAAGCCGATCTTTACCCCCGGCTTGGCCGCACCATGGAATGGGACACCGCCGCAGGGGATGCAGTGCTGCGCGGGGCGGGCGGGCATGTTGTGCGGTTTGATGATCACAGGCCTTTGGTCTATGGCAAGCCGGGCTGGGACAATCCATTTTTCATCGCGTTCTCGCCCGGAGTTGCGCTAAACAAATGAGCGTTCTGATCGCAATCCCGGCCCGCTATGCCAGCGCCCGCTATCCCGGCAAGCCATTGGTTTCGCTGAACGGCCCGGATGGCAACAAAACCCTGATCCGTCGCAGTTGGGAGGTTGCAAGGGCTGTGCGGGGTATTGATCGCGTCATCGTGGCCACCGATGATACCCGCATTCGTGACCATGCGCTGGAGTTTGGTGCCGAGGTGGTGATGACATCTGCATCGGCGCAAAATGGCACTGAACGCTGCGCTGAGGTAGCAGCATTGATGCCCGGTTTCGACGTCGTGGTAAATCTGCAGGGCGATGCGCCGCTGACACCCGGGTGGTTTATCGAAGATCTGATTGCGGGCCTGCGTGCTGATCCTGATGCCGACATGGCCACGCCGGTGTTGCGCTGCGATGGACGGGCGTTGAACGGCTTTCTCGCTGATCGGCGTGCGGGGCGCGTGGGGGGCACAACAGCAGTGTTCGGGGCGGGCATGCGGGGATTATACTTTTCGAAAGAAGTGATCCCGTTTACCGCCAAATCCTATGCCAACCATGAAGACACGCCGGTGTTTCACCATGTTGGCGCTTATGCCTATCGGCCCGCAGCCCTTGCGGCTTATCCACTCTGGCCTGTCGGTCCGTTGGAAACGCTTGAGGGGCTGGAACAATTGCGGTTCCTGGAGAATGGCCGCGTGGTGCTGTGCGTTCAGGTCGATGCCAGGGGGCGGCAGTTTTGGGAACTGAACAATCCATCAGACGTGCCGGTGATAGAGGCGATGATGGCGGCCATGGGGTGACGCAGCACATCCCCGCCAGCGTCATCGTGGTCAGCCGCCATCGCGCGGCAGCCTTGGTGCGCTGTCTGGTCGGGCTGACACAACAAGACCATCCCCGGTTTGAAATCATCGTCGTGGCCGATCCGGTTGGGGTGGTTGCGGCGCAGACCAGGGGCCTGACGATCAAGACAGTGAACTTTGATCAAGCCAATATCAGTGCTGCCCGAAATGCAGGGCTGGCAGTGGCCGCAGCCCCGGTGGTGGCGTTTATCGACGACGATGCGGTGGCAGAACCAACGTGGTTGTCGCGGCTGACAGCGCCGTTTGTTGATCAGAGAGTTATCGCCGCCACCGGGTTTGTGCGGGGTCGTAACGGGATTTCTTTTCAATGGCAGGCCTGTCAGGTTGATGCGCAGGGTCAGGATCATCCGCTGGACGTCTTGGAAACCACACTGCATCAGGGCACGCCGAACCTTGCGGTAAAAACCCAAGGCACCAACTGTGCGTTTCGTCGGGATACCTTGTTGGGCATCGGCGGCTTTGACCCCGCTTATCGGTTCTATCTCGACGAGGCAGATGTCAATCTGCGCATGGCCGCTCTTGGCCCCACAGTGATCGTTCCGACGGCTCAGGTGCATCACGGATATGCAGCCAGTGCCCGCCGGCGCGCTGATCGGGTTCCGCTGTCGTTGTATGATATCGCGGCCAGCACCGCCGTCTTTCTGCGCCGTCATGCGCCGGATACAAACCTGACCGATGCGTTTTCTGCTCTGAAACAACGCGAGGCCGCCCGCGCAAAACACCATCTTGTTGCAGGCCGCATCGGGACGGACGAAGTGGCGACGCTGATGAACAGTCTTGATGCAGGGTGGGCCACGGGCAGGCTGCATCCGTTGCGCATATCGGCCGCGTTGCAAGTTGAAACGACGCCCTTCGCACCCCTGCCTGCCACGGGGCCACGCAGCGGCAAAATCATCGCAGGGCGCATTTGGCAACGCAAACGCCTGCTGGCGCAAGCCGCCGCAGCCGTTGCCGCCGGACAAATTGTAACGGTCATTTGCCTTGCCCCCAACATCCGTGCGCATCAGATGCAATTTCAAAGCTCTGGCTATTGGTTGCAAACAGGGGGGCTGTTCGGGCGCAGTCTGCGACACGGCAATCGATTCCGGCTGATCGGATTTCGACGGCGCATCGACCAGGAAATCGCGCGGATCGCTGATCAGCGTCCCGTAGGCTGACCACAGACAGCGATTTTTCCCCGCAAACTGCCGATGATTTAATGCTAAATGGCATCAATTCGGCCCCAACCCGTAAAATCCGGCCAGATTGTTCTATTAACTTTCGGTCAGTACCGTATAGCGTGGGCGAAAAAGAAACGGCAGTGCAGAGGTCGCGTAGATGAAAGTCAAGAAAGTTACCAAGGCGGTGTTCCCCGTGGCAGGTATGGGCACGCGATTCCTGCCCGCCACCAAGTCGATCCCGAAAGAGATCATGACGCTGGTCGATCGCCCGTTGATCCAATACGCGATTGATGAGGCGCGCGCCGCCGGGATTAAAGAGTTTATCTTCGTCACCTCGCGCGGGAAATCCGCGCTTGAGGATTACTTTGATCATTCGCCAGAATTGGAAAATACCCTGCGCAAAGCGGGAAAAGACGATCTGCTGGAAATCCTGAAAGACACCAATATGGATTCGGGCGCGATTGCCTATGTCCGCCAGAATCGTCCGATGGGTCTGGGCCATGCCGTGTGGTGCGCGCGCCGTCTGATCGGCAACGAACCCTTTGCCGTGTTGCTGCCGGACGATGTGATTGCCGCCGAAAAACCCTGCCTTCAACAGATGATTGAGGCCTATGAGCAAACCGGTGGCAATATGGTGGCCGCAATGGAAGTGCCGCCAGCCAAAGCGTCAAGTTATGGCGTGCTGGATATCGACGAAGACATGGGATCAATCGTGCGCGCCAAAGGTATGGTTGAAAAACCCCGCGCCGAGGATGCGCCGTCAAACTTGGCCGTCATTGGTCGCTACATTCTAACGCCGAAAATTCTGACCAACCTGAACCGGATGAAACAAGGCGCTGGCGGAGAGATTCAACTGACCGACGCCATTGCCGAAGAAACCAAGGCTGGCAATGTTTTTGGCTTCCGCTTTCGTGGGCAGCGCTATGATTGCGGTTCAAAGGCAGGGTTTTTGCAGGCCACCGTGGCGTTTGGTTTGGCTCGCCCGGATTTGCGGGAAGAATTTGGCGCATATTTGAATGATATGCTGGCCCTTCAAAAAGCAGCACAATAGGCAGTGTCAGCGCCCGCCACCGCCGGCTGGCTTTTGGATTTGACACGGTTGGTGTCACGTCTGGGGCGGGGGCCGATGACGGGCATTGATCGGGTTGAGTTTGCCTATCTGAAGCATTTGCTGCAGGCGGATCGGCCCTTGTTTGGCCTGGTGCGCAGCAGATTGGGGTTTATGTTGCTGGATCGCAGCGGCTGCCAGGGGGTGGCCGCGCTGGTTTCTGGTGACAGCCCCTTGGGGCCGCCCGACGTGATGGGGCGGGTATTGCATCGTCGCAATCCACTGCGCGCCCGCGCCGAAGCCGCCGCGCGGCGCCTGTCAATCGCCCGTGCAGCACGGCTATTTCTGGCGCGGCTGTTGCGCCGGCTGCCTGCAGGATCAACCTATCTGAACGTGGGCCATGCCAATCTGACAATGGGGTGCATGGAACAATTGCGCCGGGCGGGGCTGCGCATCGCGGTGATGGTGCATGATACGATCCCGCTGGATCACCCCGAATTTGCGCGACCCGGAACCGTTACGCCGTTTCGTCAAAAGATGGTCACCATAGCGCGCCACGCTGATCTGGTGATCCACACAACCCACGATGCCCGCGCCAAGACGGATGGCCATTTCGCGCGGATGGGGCGTGTGCCGAAGGCCGTTGTTGCAAATCTTGGCGTGCCACAGCCGTTGACAGACGCCACAGCCCTGCCGCCGGGCCTGACCCTCATGCCCCCCTATTTCATCGCCATCGGCACTGTCGAGCCGCGCAAGAACTATGAACTGCTGTTGGATGTCTGGGATTGTTTTGAGTTTACTCCCGATCCGCCACAACTGGTTATTGTTGGCGCGCGCGGTTGGGCCAGTGCAGACCTGTTTGCCCTTTTGGATGACCTGCCGCCTGATCATCCGGTAAAATTCGTGTCTGGCTTGCCAGATTTGGCCGTAGCGTCGCTTTTGCAAAACGCCGCGGCCCTGCTATTTCCCAGTCATGCCGAAGGGTTTGGTCTGCCTGTGGTTGAAGCGGCGGCATTAGGTGTGCCCGTAATCACCTCAAACCTGCCCGTTATCAAAGAACTTGTCGGTGACTACGCGGTTTACCTTGACGTCACCGACGTTTATTCTTGGATGGAAACAATCAAGTCGCATACAAAAGCGGCAACGTTGGGGAAAAATGGCCAGACAGGGCCACGACATCGGAAAGAACCGCCCAGCTGGGCGGATCATTTCAAGATCGTCTTAAGGGAATTGTGATAGCGCATCGGGCGTTGGCACAGCGCATCAGTTGGAAGTCTAAGGGTGAGCATCTTCTCACGATATATTCTGCGTCTGGCGCGCAAACGCTGGCGTATCCGTGCCTTCCGCAAGCGGGGGGAGCTGCGTTCGGCTATTGACCGCACCCCGCAGATCACCCCCGATGGCATTCTGCTGTTTTCCACCCTGCGAAATGAACGTGTGCGGCTTCCGTATTTCCTGCGCTATTACCGCGATCTGGGGGTCAGCCATTTCCTGATTGTCGACAATGACAGTGATGACGGGTCATGCGAATACCTGCAAACGCAGTCCGACGTGTCGGTCTGGACCACGCCGCACAGCTATAAACGCTCACGCTTTGGGGTCGATTGGCTGAACTGGCTGCAAATGAAGTACGGCCATGATCATTGGTGCCTGGTGGTCGATCCTGATGAATTCTTCGTCTATCCGTTCTGCGATACGCGGCCGTTGCGCGCGCTTACTGATTGGCTGGATGCCAGCTCGATCAGATCCTTTTCGGCGATGTTGCTGGATATGTATCCAAAAGGGCCGTTTGACGTCACACCCTACCGCGAAGGCCAAGACCCGTTCGAAGTGGCGCCGTATTTTGACAGCGGCAATTACGTGATCAACCGAAACAAGAAATATGGTAATCTGTGGATACAAGGTGGCCCGCGCGCCCGGATGTTTTTCCAGGATCTGCCGGAACGTGCCCCTGCGCTGAACAAGATTCCGTTGGTGAAATGGCATCGCGATTATGCCTATGCCAGTTCAACCCATATGCTGCTGCCCCGTGGGCTTAATCAGGTTTACGATGAATGGGGGGGCGAAAAAGCCTCGGGCTGTCTGTTGCACGCCAAGTTCATGGATACTTTCGCCGTAAAGGCGGAAGAAGAAATGGAACGCCGCCAACACTATGCCAACAGCCATGAATACCGCGCCTACCGCGCCACTGTCAGCACCCAACCCGATCTGTGGTGCAAGTGGAGCGAAAAGTACATCAATTGGCGACAGCTCGAAATTCTGGGGCTGATGTCAAAGGGCAACTGGGCATGACAGTCGGCATCGTCATGCTGTGCCACACTGCGCTGAACCGGGCCGCCGAAGTGGCGCGCCATTGGGCGACGCGCGATTGTCCCGTGGTTATTCATGTCGATAAACGCGTCAAACGCCGCCTGTTTGACGATTTGAAAAAGGCGCTTTCCGATCTGACAAATGTGCGCTTTTCGGGAAGGCATGCGTGCGATTGGGGCACCTGGGGCATCGTGGCCGCGACGCAAGAGGCGTCGACCATCATGCTGCGCGACTTTCCGCAGGTGCGGCATGTTTATCTGGCGTCCGGGTCGTGTCTGCCGCTGCGCCCGGTGGAAGAGATGAAAGCCTATCTGAACGACCGTCCCCGCACCGATTTCATCGAATCCGTGACAACCGAAGATGTCGGCTGGACGATTGGCGGCTTGGATGTCGAACGCTTTACCCTGCGGTTTCCGTTCAGTTGGCGCAAACAGCGCAGGCTTTTTGATGGCTATGTGCGGCTGCAGCGCCGCTTTCACTTTCGTCGTCGCATCCCTCTGGGAATCGTGCCGCATCTGGGCAGCCAGTGGTGGTGCCTGACGCGGCAAACCTTGTCGGCTATTCTGGAAAATCCCGAACGGGCCGAAATTGATCGCTACTTCCGCCGCGTATGGATTCCCGACGAATCCTATTTTCAAACCATGGTGCGACAAGTGTCATCCCATGTTGAAAGCCGGTCTTTGACGCTGTCGAAATTCGACTTTCAGGGCAAACCGCATATCTTTTATGACGATCATCTGCAGCTTTTGCGGCGGTCTGACTGCTTTGTTGCCCGCAAAATCTGGCCGCATGCCACCAAGTTGTATAAAACCTTCCTGACGGACGATGCCTCTGGCCAAGCTGCCGCTGAACCCAATCCCGGCAAAATTGATCGGCTGTTTGCCAAGGCGGTTGAACGCCGCACCAAGGGCCGCGCGGGTCTTTACATGCAAAGCCGCTATCCGAATGAAAACTGGGAAAATGGCCGCACGGCTGCGGGTTATTCCGTGTTCGAAGGTTTTGCCGATCTGTTTGAAAATTTCGAAATCTGGTTGGGGAAGGCCACAGGCACCCGCGTGCATGGGCATTTGTTCGATCTTGAAAAAGTGCAGTTTGCGGGGGGTGAAAAGGTTTACAACGGCGCCATGTCGGATTCTGCTGAGATGCGCGATTATAATCCAACCAGCTTTCTGGCGAACCTGATCTGGAACACCCGCGGCGAACGCCAGTGTTTTCAATTCGGCCCGGCAGATGTGCAAACCATGATCTATTACATGGCGGGCGACCCGAACGCACAAATATCCGTTATTTCAGGGGCTTGGGCGATTCCTTTGTTCCATTCCAACCGCAATTTTTCAGATATCCGTAAAGAAGCAGCACGACTGCAAAAGGTAGAGGCGGTGTTTTTAGATGAATTGCGCAAACCTTGGGTCAAGGCCCGGGTGCGCACGTGGACACTGGCTGAATTTGTCGAAAATCCGATGGAACCGCTGCAAAATATCGTCGACGAAATCAGCCCCCGCGCTATGCGTCGTCTGACCGAAGCCCCCCGCTTGGCCGATCTGACGGGTTTTGGCCAGTTTTTGCAGAATCTGCGCAATCAGGGGATGCAGCCGATTCTGATGGGCGATTTTCCGGCCGGCGACGACAACCGCACAGCCACCACGCGGCGCGGCCGCCCGTATCTGGTGAAGTGATCCGTGCCCAATCCCCGGTTTCACAGCTTTGTCATGCTCGCCGAAATGCGGACAGGGTCGAATTTTCTGGAAATGAACCTGAACGGTCTGCAGGGGTTCACCTGCCACGGTGAGGTGTTCAATCCGTATCTGCTGGGCAATCACACAAATAAGCAGTTGTTTGGCTTTACACTGGAACAGCGTGACGCTGACCCTTTGGCAATGCTGCGCGAAATGCGGCTGCAGACGCCGGGTCTGGGCGGGTTTCGATACTTCCACGATCACGATCCGCGTGTGTTAGATACTGTTTTGGCGGATGACGCCTGCGCAAAAATTATCCTGACGCGCAATCCGGTGGAAAGCTATGTCAGTTGGAAAATCGCGCTGGAAACCGATCAGTGGCGGTTGATGAACACGCGTCGGCATACCACGGCCCGGCCCAAGTTTGATGCGGCAGAATTCGAAGCCCATCTTGAAAAATTGCAGCAGTTCCAAATCCATCTGCTGAACCGCCTGCAAACCTCGGGGCAAACGGCGTTCTATCTTGATTACGAAGACATCCAGAGCGTTGAGGTTCTGAACGGCCTTGCCGCGTTTCTGGGCGTGCAAGACCGGCTAAAGGCCATCGACACAACGTTGAAAAAGCAAAACCCCGAGGCGATTGAAGATAAGGTTTCCAATCCCAAAGAAATGGCCGCGTCCCTGGCGCGGATGGATCGGTTCAACCTTGGCCGCACGCCCAATTTTGAACCCCGTCGCAATGCAGGCGTGCCGCAATATGTGGCCTCAACCGGCGCTCCACTGCTGTATTTGCCCATCAGTGGCGGTCCAAATACGGCGGTGAAGGCGTGGCTGGAAGGGTTCGGAAAACTGACGACAGATTTTGATCGCAAAAGTCTGAAACGTTGGAAAGAGACGCAGGTCGGCCACCGCAGTTTTGCGGTGCTGCGGCATCCACTCGCCCGGGCGCACGCCGCGTTTTGCGAGTTTCTGGCGCGCAATCAGCAGCCGGAATTGCGGCCCTATCTGGCGAAATTCCACAGGCTGCCATTGCCAGCACCGGGCAAAGACTTTCCTAACCCCGAGGAGTTCCGCGCGGCGTTTCTGGTTTTCCTGAGTTTTCTGAAGCGCAATCTGTCCGGCCAGACCGGGCTAAAAGTTATCCCGCAATTCGCCAGCCAAACCGCGATCCTGCAGGGATTTGCGCAGCTTTATCCTGCCGATTTGGTTTTGCGCGAAGATCGTATCGAAACCGGGCTGGAATTTCTGGCTGCAGAAGCAGGTTTGCCTGCGCCGGTTTACATCGCGCAGACTAACGATGTTTCGGTTCCGCTTGATGCCATTTACGGCCCAGATCTTGAAGCCGCCGCGCGCGAGGCTTATGAGCGTGACTATGCAGGCTTTGGCTTTAGCAATTGGCGCGCAGACAGCGGTTTGCAGTCAATCTGAGTCAGATCGACTGCAAAACACTTTAGGCTGCGACTTGCGGTGCCCGCGCCTCGGTCAAGATCGCATAAAGCTTGGCTGGATCGGAATTGGCGCGCAGTTTTGCACAAATCCCCGCATCGCGCATGGTGCGGGACACCAAGGCCAGCGCCTTAAGATGATCCACGCCTGAATCTTTCGGTGCAAACAACCCGAAGATCAAATCAACCGGCTGGCGGTCAACGCTTTCATAGTCCAGCGGTTTTTCCAGGCGAATGAAAATTCCGGTGATTTTTTCCAGATACTCCAGCCGGGCATGCGGCAAAGCAATGCCGTTGCCAACGCCCGTCGGCCCCAGACTTTCGCGCTCTTGCAAGCCATCCACGGCAATCGCAGCTGTCAGGCCATAAGCCGAAGCAGCCACCTCTCCCAATTCCTGGAAGAGGCGTTTTTTACTGGTCAACTGTCCCAGCACCCGAACGGCTGACGGGATTAGCAGCTTAGAAAGATCCATCAAAACTGTCCGATTCTGCGCAGCCCAATCAGGGCCCCGTCATTTGCTGTTGCGCGGGTCAATCCAGCCGACATTTCCGTCATCCCGGCGATATACGACATTGACGCCACTGTGTCCTTCATTGCGAAACACCAGAAAATGCTGACCCCCCAGCTCCAGCTGCATCACGGCTTCACCCACGGTGATTGACGGAATTTTGGTTTCCATCTCGGCAATGATAATCGGCTGCAGGCTTGCGTTGTCGTCGTCATCCGGCTCTTCGGTTGGCGCGAGGATATAGGCCGACCCGCCGCCAAATTCAACAGGTGCCGTGCGGTCACGGTGATGGTTGCGAATCCGGCGTTTGTAGCGCCGCAGCTGCTTGTCCATTTTTTCGCGGCAGGATTCAAACGCCGCGTAAATTTCGGTAGCATGGCCTTTGGCCGCCGCGTTCAACCCCGTCGAAAGGTGAATAACCGCTTCGCAAACATGCTCGTGCGCAACTTTGGAAAAGACGATGACGGCCTCGGTAGGGCGCTGGGCGTATTTTTCCACCACCTCGCCAAGTTCGGCCTTCACGTGGGTTTGCAAAGCCTCGCCGATGTCGATCTGTTTTCCGCTGATTTGATAGCGCATGATACCTCCATTTGCTTGTAGGTTTAGGTCCCTTTGCCAATGGCAAAAGGATAGACAGTCGTTGGTTTATAATGTGTTACGCAGCTCAAGCGCGGTGTATCGCGGGGCCGTCGATTGGCCGCTATGGTCTTATTTGGCAAGGCGCGCTGTGCTCGCATCTCTTCCATTTGGGGATGCGATAGGGCCATTGTCAACTGCCCTGTCGCAGAACCGTTAAAGTTGCGCTAGATGATGCGAAAATTCTCAACAAGATAGACGCGGCGCACCATTTCATCGCGCACCACCTCATCTGTGGTGCCGGATTTC
>JAYUHO010000114.1:0-5801 GCA_043766915.1 Cypionkella sp. | reverse complement strand
TGTAACCGCCGATCCGCTGGACCGTCTTTATGAACCGCAGGCACTAGACGTGCCGGTCCTGACCGCCCGCGATGGCCCGATTGCCGCGATCAACCCGCGTGTGTCAGGTTTGGTTTCCGAAGCGACACCTTTGATAACCGCTGACGTCGTCGTTCCCGACACGGGTGGCAGCGTGCAGGTCGTTGCGGCGGCGAAACCGGGGGTCGAGGTTTTGGCCGTTCGCCCGTCCTGGGTGCGTATCTCGGCGGCCGATGGCACCGTGTTGTTTGAAAAAATTCTCGATGCCGGTGAACGGTATGCCGTTCCGCCTTTGCAAGAAGCAGCGCAATTGCGGTCGGGCAATTCGGGGTCGATTTACTTCGTGGTCAACGGCCAGACCTTTGGCCCCGCAGCGCCGGGCGCGCAGGTGGTTAAAGGTGTGTCGCTGGCGTCTGACGCATTGACAACCTCTTACAAATTGGCCGATCTGACCGGCGATACCGATCTTGCGCAATATGTCACCGTTGCGGATGCGTCTGTGCCCGTTGTCGCCCCGCCGCCCGTCGAATAATCGCACTATAAGGAAGATGTGGCAAATGGCCCCGAAGCGGTTGCTCCGGGGCTTTGCTCTGTCTATCTTGCAGGCAACAGCCGGAAGGATATCGCCATGACCCACAATCCCATTCGCCCTTGGCGCAATATTCAGCGCCGGGTGTCGCGCCAGATTTCTGTGGGCAAAGTGCTGGTTGGCGGCGACGCGCCGATTTCCGTGCAGACCATGACCAACACCTTAACCACCGACATCGCCGCCACAATTGAGCAAATTCAACGCTGTGCGGTGGCGGGGGCCGATATCGTACGGGTGTCTACGCCGGATCAGGCCAGCACCCATGCGCTGCGCGAAATCGTCAAAGAATCCCCGGTGCCGATCGTTGCCGATATCCATTTCCACTACAAACGCGCGATAGAGGCGGCTGAGGCGGGCGCTGCCTGCTTGCGCATCAATCCCGGCAATATTGGCGATGCCAAACGGGTGCGCGATGTGGTGCAGGCTGCAAAAGACCACGGCTGTTCGATCCGCATCGGGGTGAACGCCGGATCCCTGGAAAAGCATCTGCTGGATAAATATGGTGAGCCGTGCCCCGATGCGATGGTGGAATCCGGTCTGGATCACATCCGGCTGCTGCAAGACAATGATTTTCACGAATTCAAGATATCGGTCAAAGCATCCGACGTGTTCATGGCCGCCGCCGCCTATCAGCAATTGGCCGATGCCACTGATGCCCCGATCCATCTGGGGATTACCGAGGCGGGCGGTCTGGTGTCGGGCACGGTAAAATCGGCGATCGGGCTGGGCAATCTGCTCTGGATGGGCATCGGCGATACGATCCGGGTGTCGCTGTCTGCCGATCCGGTTGAAGAGGTGAAAGTTGGCTTTGAAATTCTGAAAAGTCTGGGCTTGCGGCACCGGGGTGTGACGATCATTTCCTGCCCCAGCTGCGCGCGCCAGGGCTTTGACGTGATCAAGACCGTGCAGGCACTGGAAGAACGTCTGGCCCATATCACCACATCGATGTCGCTGTCGATCATCGGCTGTGTGGTCAACGGCCCCGGAGAGGCGCTGATGACCGATATCGGCTTTACCGGTGGCGGCGCGGGCAAGGGGATGGTTTATCTTGCGGGCAAGCAAAGCCACACCATGGGCAATGCGGGAATGGTCGACCATATCGTTGATCTTGTTACCAAAAAAGCCGCAGAACTTGACGCGATAGAAGCCGCCGACCAAGCCACAGCAGCGGAGTAGGGCCATGACAGACCGGCATCCTGCTATTGTCAATGCGCGCGATATCGAAGAAGATACGCCGTGGAGCTATCCCGGCAGTGATGAGTTGCACTCTACCGGGGCAGCCTTTGGTCGTCACTTTGGCCTGACACGTTTGGGCATTCACTATGAACGTCTGGCTCCGGGGCGGCGCAGCTCGTTCCCGCATGCCGAAAGTGCTGAAGAGGAATTCGTCTATGTCATCGACGGCACGCCTGATGTCTGGCTGGACGGCGTTTTGCACCGGCTTGCCCCGGGCGATGGCGTGGGCTTTCCGGCTGGCACCGGCTTGTCGCACAGCTTTCTGAACAATACCGACACCGATGTGCGCCTGCTGGTGGTTGGTGATACGTCGCGGCCCGAAAACAAAATCTATTATGCGGTAAACCCGGAACGGCGTGCCTACAGAACAGATTGGTGGGATAATATCCCCGACCGCACCCTTGGCCCGCATGACGGTCTGACCGATGCGCGCCGCAAGGCAATCGCCAAGCCCTAAGCCCTTAAAATTTATCTAAAATTTGTGCTTTTTCTGTTCAAAAATATCCCACGGGGGGGCTCAATCGTCTTGACGATTGAGACGGGGGTGTGAAACCCCCGCCAACAGTCGGGCAGCAAACCGCTTGCCCCAAGCCCCTCACCCCGCCCGTTCATCCGCCACGATGGCCCGCATCCCCTCCAGCGGGACATAGCCGCGCAGCAGTGTCTTGTTGATGGCAAAGGCGGGTGTTCCCGACAATGCCATCGCATCCGCCAGCGCGCGATTGGTGGCGATTACCTTTGTGACATCATCGGCGTTCATTCGGGCCAGAATTGGGGCCGGATCCAGCCCCAGATCGGCGGCCAGTCGCGTCAGCGTTGCGCCGTCAGCCGGTCCGCGCAAAGTGTATAACCCGTCATGTGCCGCTTTATAGGCATCGGGCCCATGCAATTGCAGCACCGCAATTGCAAACCGCGATGACAAGATCGAATCTTCGCCCAAAATCGGAAATTCCTTCAACACAAAGCGGATGTTGCCGTCCGATTTCACCAGTTCCTCGACATCCGCCTTGGCTTTGCGGCAATAGCCACAGCGATAGTCCATGAATTCGACGATGGTGATATCGCCATTTGGATTGCCGCCAACCCAACTGGCGCCGTCGTTGAACAGGGCCCCGGCGTTATCGACCAGCAACTGGGTGTCACGGGTCACTTCCGCTTTATCTTGCCGCTGTTGCAGCACCTCCAGCGCCTCGGCGATCACTTCGGGGTTTTCGACTAGATAGTCCCGCACCTCTTGTCGGAATATCGTCCGCTCGGCAGCAGTCATCTCGCCCACTCCCCCCGGCAAGACCGGGGTGGCCAGCAGGCAGGCGGTGGTCAGAAGGGCGGCGAAGGAAAGACGCATCAGATACCTCAGGGTTTTGGGTAAAACGCACAGATCGGGTTGACGTGGCCCCATCGCGCAGAACAAGTAGCGGCAAGTGTAAAGGGAATGCGATGGAGAGATCAAGCCGCGGTCAGGTCGATGCCTTTATCGTGATGGATATGGTGGCACAGGCCCGCGCATTAGAGGGGCAAGGCAGGTCGATCATTCACATGGAAGTGGGCCAACCCGGAACACCAGCCCCGGCGCGGGCGCGCGCGGCAGTGGCTGCCGCTTTGTCGCGCGATACCATGGGATACACCGTGTCATTGGGCCTGCCCGACTTGCGGCAGGGGATCGCCGCACTTTACCGGCGTTGGTATGGCATTGATCTGAACCCTGATCGGGTAATTGTTACCTCAGGATCATCCGGCGCTTTTGTGCTGGCCTTTTCGGCGCTGTTTGACGCGGGCGCAAAGGTGGGGATGGGCGAGCCGGGTTATCCGTCGTATCGCCAGATATTAAAGGCGCTGTCACTGGTGGCCATCGGCATTCCCACATCGGTCGAAAACCGCCTGCAACCCACCCCCGCCGATCTGCAAAGCCTTGATCTTCAAGGCCTGATCGTGGCCTCGCCCGGAAATCCATCCGGCACCATGTTGTCGCGCGATGCATTGGCGGCGCTGACTGCACATTGCGATCAGCACAATATCAGCTTTATCTCGGATGAGATTTATCATGGATTGCACTATGACAGCCGCGCCACTTCGGCGCTGGAAATCACTGACAATGCCTACGTGATCAATTCGTTCTCGAAATACTTCAGCATGACGGGCTGGCGCGTCGGCTGGATGGTGGTGCCCGAAAATCACATCCGCACCGTGGAGCGGCTTGCGCAAAACCTGTTCATCTGTCCGCCGCATATCGCCCAGATCGCAGCGCTTGCAGCCCTGGACTGCGAGGATGAGTTGCAAGCCAACCGCGCAGTTTATGCCACCAACCGCGCGCTGATGCTGACAGGGCTGGCAGCGGCCGGGTTTTCCAAAATCGCCCCCCCGGATGGCGCGTTCTATATTTACGCCGATGTGTCTGACCTGACGGATGACAGCTTTGCCTTGGCAGGCGACATCCTTCATCAAGCAGGCGTAGCCGTCAGCCCCGGCTTGGATTTTGACCCCGTTCGCGGCAACCACACCCTGCGGTTTTCCTATGCCGGGGCAAGCGCAGATATCGCCGAAGGCTTGCACCGCCTGACCGCATTCATGGCAAAGCGTCACCGTTAACCCCGGGCTGACCCTGTACAGCCGCACTGGAAGAGTTCACCCCTGATGACCCAGCCTTTACGCCCGCTTCGCCGCCTCATCGCAACGCTGTTGCTGCTGATCCCCCTTGGCCAGACCCCCGCGTTGGCGCAGAATTTGTCGGCGCTGGCAAAACTGCAACCCGATCAATCAATGATTGCGGATACCGGGCAGGGGCTTGATGTGACCCTGTCATTGTCGCAACCCGTGCCGTGGCGGGTGCGGCTGATGGACAATCCCCCCCGCGTGGTGTTCGATTTCCGCGAGGTGGATTGGACCGGTCTGTCAAACATGCCCGTCACCTCAGACAGCGTGCAGGCAATGCGGGCGGGGGCCTTTCGCCCCGGCTGGTCCCGGCTGGTGCTGGAATTGTCGCAACCGATGCTGATCTTGCGGGCGGCAATGCAGACCGAAGGTCAGGCCCGTGTAAGCGTACAGCTTGCCCCCGCACCCCAGACCGACTTCAGCGCCAAAGCAAACCTGCCCGAACCACCGGAGTGGACCCTGCCAAAATCCGCCAATCTGCCCAAACCAGAACCGCGCGGTGCGGGGCCTTTGGTGGTGGTGCTTGATCCCGGCCATGGCGGCATTGATCCGGGGGCCGAACGTGGTGGGCAGATTGAAGCGGGCCTCGTGCTGACCTTCGTGCGCGAACTGAAAGAGGTGCTGCTGCGGGACGGCAATTTTGCCGTGGTGCTGACGCGCGAGACGGATGTGTTTGTGCCGCTGGAGACGCGTATTTCCGTTGCGCGGTCGGCGGGCGCGCATGTGTTTATCTCTATCCACGCCGATGCTTTGTCCGAAGGCGATGCGGTGGGGGCAACGGTGTACACACTATCAGCCGAAGCCAATTCGGCGGCTTCGGCCACACTGGCCGAACGCCATGACCGCGATGATTTGTTGGCGGGCGTTGATCTGACCCAGCAAGACGATCTGGTGGCCGAAGTTTTGATGGATATGGCGCGCACCAAAACCCTGCCGCGCACCGAGCGGCTGTCGCAGGCGCTGCAAGAGGCGATCACGGCGCAGGGCCTTAAAATGCACCGCAACTCCCAGCAAAAGGCCAGCTTTTCCGTGCTGAAATCGCCTGACATTCCGTCTGTGCTGCTGGAACTGGGGTTTATGTCATCGGATACTGATCTGGCGCGGCTGGTTGATGCAAAATGGCGGGCCAAAATGGCCGATGCGGTGCGCGATGCGTTGACCCTCTGGGCGAAAGAAGATGCCGCATTGGCTGTATTGCCGCTGCAATAGGTCCGGTTATGACATTTTGAAAAAAATTTGAATAAAATCGCCTAAAATTGCGATTCATTTTGGCCAAAATATTCCACGGGGACGCGCCGTTTGGCGCGCG
>JAYUHO010000113.1:0-5814 GCA_043766915.1 Cypionkella sp. | reverse complement strand
GCCCGCGCCTGCACACAGAACCGGCACCCGTTCACGGGTGTGTTCGGAGCCCTGCCAAGTCGGGTCATTGCCGTGATCTGCGGTGAAAATCACCAGATCATCCGGGCGCAGACGGGGCAACAGCGCCCCAACCCGGCCATCAAACCACTCCAGCGCGCGGGCATATCCGGCCACGTCACGGGGATGGCCATAGAGGGTATCGAATTCAACAAAGTTGGCAAAGGTCAAAGAACCATCCTCGGCGGTGGCCACCAGCCGATCCAGATGATCGAAAAGATCAACATCGGATTTCCCCTTATGCAGCGCACCTATGCCCTTCATCGAAAAGATGTCCCCGATCTTGCCAATCGCATGGGTCGCCCGGCCCGCATCTGCCACCCATTCCAGCAAGGTAGGCGCAGGCGGGTCCATCGCATAGTCGTGCCGGTTGGAAGTGCGTCTAAAATCCGTCGCGGTTCCTGTGAAGGGCCGCGCGATCACCCGGCCCACGCGCATCGCATGCAGAGTGGGGGCAAGATCGGCGCAAAGTTTCAGCAGCCGGTCCAACCCGAACGCCTCTTCATGCGCGGCAATCTGGAAAACGCTGTCGGCAGAGGTATAGCAAATCGGCCAACCGGTGCGCAGATGCGCGTCGATATGCGCGGCGATAATCGGGATGCCCGAGGCGTGGCAATTGCCCAAAATCGCGCTTGTCTCCGCCAGTTGGCAGACCTGCGCCACAAGGTCTGGCGGAAAGGCTGGCACGGTATCTGGAAAATACGTCCAATCCCATGGCACAGGAACGCCCGCCAACTCCCAATGGCCGGAAGGCGTGTCTTTGCCGTTCGATACCTCGGTTGCCGCCCCCCACCGCCCCGAAGGCACCGCGTCCAAACCCGGTGTCGCGTCACCCGATGCCAAGCGGATCGCGGCCCCCAGACCCAGCGCGTCCAGATGCGGCAGCTTCAGCAGGCCAAACCGCCTGACATCCGCGCGCCCCCAGGCGCAGGCTTGGGCGATATGGGCCAAGGTATTCGCCCCCGCATCGCCAAACGCCGCCGCGTCAGGCGCGCCACCACAGCCCACCGAATCCATCACAATCAAAAATGCGCGCGCCATTCATGCAATCCTTTTGATGATCAGGGCCGGATCAGGCGGCGCATCGGCCCCCAGATGATAGGCCGCTTGCACGGCGGCAATTGCGGCATCCGCCTGCACCTCGGTTGCCGCGTGCACCATGCACAAAGGATCGCCCGCCCCAATATCTTCGCCAATCCCGGCCAGATCAGACAGCCCGACTGACAGGTTCAGCTTATCCCCCTCGCGCTGCCGCCCGCCCCCCAGCGCCACCACCGCCAGCCCAAGGGTTTGCCCGTCAATCGCGCGGACATAGCCTGTGGTCAGATTTGGCACCTCACGGATCACGGTGGCAGCGGGCAAACGATCTGGCCAGCGTTCGACGAAATCAGCGGGGCCGCCCTGGGCCTTGACCATGCGGCCAAACCATTCGGCGGCATCGCCGGACGACAGCGCATTTTCAATGCGTTGCGCCCCATCGGCAGGGTCGGCCGCAAGGCCCCCCAGCGCCAAAGCCTCACCTCCCAAAGCCGCTGTGATATCCCACAGGGCGGTGTTCACCGAAGTGCCCGTCAGGGTTTCCATCACTTCGATCACCTCAAGCGCGTTGCCTGCCGCGGTGGCCAAAGGTTGGCTCATATCGGTGATCAGGGCGGTGGTCATGCAGCCAGCCCCCTGAGACACCGCCACCAATGACCGAGCCAGTGTTTCGGCATCGGCAAGCGTTTTCATGAATGCGCCAGAGCCGCATTTGACATCCAGAACCAGCGCCTCCAGCCCCGCCGCCAGCTTTTTCGACAAGATCGACGCGGTGATCAATTCCACCGATTCCACCGTGCCCGTCACGTCGCGGATGGCGTACAGGCGGCGGTCGGCAGGGGCAATCTCGGCTGATGCCGACACAATCGCGCAGCCGACATCGCGTAACTGGCGGGTCAATTGGTCTTGGGACAACCCGGTGCGAAAACCGGGGATGGATTCCAGTTTGTCCAGTGTGCCGCCGGTGTGGCCCAATCCGCGCCCCGAAATCATCGGCACATAGGCCCCGCAAGCCGCCAAAGCCGGGGCCAGCATCAAAGACACGCAATCGCCGATGCCACCGGTGGAATGTTTGTCCAGCACAGGACCGGGCATATCCCATTTCAGCACGTGACCAGAGTCGCGCATCGCCCGCGTCAGGGCCACGCAGCCCGCCTGATCCAGACCCTTCAGCAAAACCGCCATCGCGAACGCGCCCGCTTGGGCATCGCTTACTGCGCCTGACGCCAAGCCTTGGGCAAACCAGCGCAACTCATCCCCAGATGGCTGACCGCCATCGCGCAGCTTAACAATGATTGCGCGGGCATCCATCAATCGGGGCTTTGCGTGGTTTTGGCCATATGCGCTGCGGTAAACAGCCCGGGCAGCAGATCGGCCACCGTCATGGATTTGGATTTTCCATCCGTGGTGCAAAGCCTCACCACCACGTCGGGGGCCGCAAATTCTGCGATTTTCTGCCGACATCCGCCGCAGGGCGGCACGGGATCGGCGCTGTCGGCAATCACGCAGAGCTCGGCGATTTTTGTATCACCCGAGGCTATCATCGCCGCAATCGCGCCCGCTTCGGCGCAGGTGCCTTCGGGGTAAGCCACGTTTTCCACGTTGCAGCCAATGTGAATGCGGCCTTCAACCGACAGAATGGCCGCCCCCACCTGAAACCGGGAATAAGGCGCATAGGCGCGCAGACGAACTTTGGTGGCGGCGGACAGAAGCGGCATGACATCCTCGACGATGGTTTCGCCCGCCAAGCCGGGGGCCAGCCCCCAAGTGCCATTTGTGACAACAAATGTCACCTGACCCCCGGAGTATTTGAACCAAAATGAATGGGTTAGAGCAGGGTAGTATGCGGGTTGCCGGGAAGCGAGACTTCGATAAGGTACAGGTCGGGCGTGGTATCTGTGTAGCGGGTGGCCATGTCGGGTGGAATAACAAATGCGTCGCCCGGCGATAGCCGATAAGGGTCTTTGCCCTGCCCTTCCAGCGTCATCTCGCCCGCCATCACAAAGGTGAACAAAATATCGCCTGCGTGTTTGGTCCAGGGGGCCGCTGCGCCACTGGGGCGGGCCACCATCACCGAGGCCACACCTTTGGTATTGGTATTGATGGTTGTATCGCGCGCCTCAAACCCCGGGATGCGGAAGGGGTGATAGGTGCCTGTGGCACCGATGTTATGCACAAAGCGCTGGCCCTCCCACTCGCGGTCGGGTCGGAAATGGCCTGTTGGCAGCGCCATGTCGTGGTCAATTTCGGTGACGTGTTCGGCGGGCACCCCGATTTCCACCACTTGCACACCTGCAGATTGCAGCACTTTATGGCGAATGCCGGGGGGCTGGATAAAGCAGTCCCAAGCAGCGATGCGCAAGATATCCCCTTGATCCTCATACAAAACATCAACCCACCCGGCGACACAGAAGATCAGCTGAAAACCGACTTTGTGAAAATGCACCATGTCGGGCACCGGGCCATCAGGCACGCGAATATGGCTGGCGATCATCGCACCACCAAGGCGCGACGGGATCAGATCGCGGTAGGACATGCCCGCGCGACCCAGCACCCACGGCGCCTGATCGGCCAGGCGGCGCACCACAAAGGCGTGTTCAGTGGCGGGCAGGATCATCGGGGGATTCAGGTGATCAATTTCGATTTTCGTGCCATTCGGCGCGGTCAATTGGCGCGCGCCATCCGCGAAAGTATCAGGATCATCGGTTAAGATGCGCAGCGTTCCGGGGGATTCTGCGGCACCTTTCTGAATACGGATGCGTAAGCCGTGCCCCGACAGCACCGCCACTTCGGGGCTATCCGCCGGGTAAATCATATCCAAACGCATCTTTAACACTTTGGTGTAAAATGGCAGATCGTCGCGCAGTTCTTGCGTGGGCAATCGGATTTCGGCGCGAGTCTCGGTCATGGCAATTCCTATGGCTTTGCGCCAGACTGGCGGCTGGGTTGCGGATTTGCAAGAAGCGGTGTGCGGTTGGGCGCCAAAGCCGGTGTTGGCGCGTGATCGAAGATAGTTTAACGCTAAACCAAAAGCAGGAGACGCAAGAAATGGATGAAACCCGGCAAGACAACACCCGTCAAGAGGCGCTGGATTATCACGAATTTCCCAAGCCCGGTAAACTGGAAATCCGAGCGACCAAGCCTTTGGCCAATGGCCGCGATCTTTCCCGCGCCTATTCGCCGGGTGTGGCCGAGGCCTGTCTGGAAATCAAAGCTGATCCCACCACCGCCAGCCGTTACACCGCGCGGGGCAATCTGGTGGCGGTTGTCACCAACGGTACCGCCGTCTTAGGCCTTGGAAACATTGGACCTTTGGCCAGCAAGCCGGTGATGGAGGGCAAGGCGGTTCTGTTCAAGAAATTCGCAAATATCGACTGTTTCGATATCGAGCTGAACGAATCTGATCCGGTGAAACTGGCTGCCATCGTCTGCGCGTTAGAGCCGACCTTTGGTGCAATCAATCTGGAAGACATCAAGGCGCCCGATTGTTTCATCGTTGAACAATTATGCCGTGAGCGGATGAATATCCCGGTGTTTCATGATGACCAGCACGGCACGGCGATTGTGGTGGGGGCGGCGGTGACCAACGCTTTGCATGTGGCGGGCAAGCTGTTTGAGCGGATAAAGGTTGTCTCCACCGGCGGCGGGGCGGCGGGAATCGCATGTTTGAACATGTTGCTGAAACTGGGCGTCAAACGCGAAAACGTCTGGCTGTGCGATCTTGCAGGTCTTGTGTACCATGGTCGCGCTGATCAGATGACCGACCAAAAGGCCGAATACGCCCAAGGCCAATCCGCCGCCACGCTGGCCGAAGTGATTGACGGGGCGGATTTGTTTCTCGGCCTGTCGGGCCCCGGTGTTTTGACGCCCGCGATGGTGTCAAAAATGGCCAGCCGCCCGATTGTGTTTGCGCTTGCCAACCCCACCCCGGAAATTCTGCCCGATGCGGTACGCGCGGTGGCCCCCGATGCCATCATCGCCACCGGGCGCAGCGATTTCCCCAATCAGGTCAACAACGTGCTGTGTTTTCCCTTTATTTTCCGAGGGGCGCTGGACGTGGGCGCAACCACGATCAACGCCGAGATGGAGCTGGCCTGCATCGACGGTATCGCCGCCCTTGCCCGCGCCACCACCAGTGCCGAGGCGGCGGCGGCCTATAAGGGCGAACAGCTGACATTTGGTGCCGATTATCTGATCCCTAAACCGTTCGACCCGAGGCTGATTGGCGTCGTGGCATCGGCTGTGGCAAAAGCGGCTATGGAAACCGGCGTGGCCACCCGCCCGATTGCCGATCTTGAGGCGTATCGCCAAAAGCTGGATGGATCAGTGTTCAGATCCGCGCTGATCATGCGCCCGGTGTTTGAGGCCGCCCGCACCGCCAGTCGGCGGATTATCTTTGCCGAGGGCGAGGATGAACGGGTGCTGCGCGCCGCCAACGCGATGCTGGAAGAGATGACCGACAAACCCATTCTGATCGGCCGCCCCGATGTGATCGCCACCCGCTGCGAACGCGCGGGCCTGCCCATTCGTCCGGACCGGGATTTTGAAATTGTGAATCCTGAAAGTGATCACCGTTACCGGGATTATTGGGCCAGTTATCATCAGGTTATGGCGCGGCGCGGTGTGACGCCCGATATCGCCCGCGCGGTAATGCGCACCAACACCACCGCGATTGCCGCGATTGCCGTGCATCGCGGGGATGCCGACAGCATGATCTGC
>JAYUHO010000112.1:0-15555 GCA_043766915.1 Cypionkella sp. | reverse complement strand
CGATGATGGGGATCAGCATCGACAAGGTCGAAGTGCCCGCCGGAAAAGTGACCTTTGCGGTCACCAACGACTCGACGTCCATCATTCACGAGATGGTGGTTTCGCCCGTGGCTTCGGCATCCGCAGACATGCCCTATCTGGATGACATGAACAAGATCGACGAAGAGGCGGCGGGGCATGTGGGCGAAGTGGCAGAGCTGGATCCGGGCAAGTCCGGCGCGCTGACCGTTGATCTGAAGCCGGGAATCTATGTGCTGTATTGCAACATTCCGGGCCATTACGCAGGCGGAATGTGGACGATCCTGACGGTTACAGCATAGCGTTTTGGAAGGGCCCGGCGGTTGTTGGTCGGGCCCCAGGATCAGAACCTCTCGCGCGCGGTTCGCTTGGTTATTGCCATATCTTTTAATCAAATCCCCCTGCGCGGGCCGGTGCCCAATGCTTTGGAACCGGCCTCCTTATCGGCACAGCGTTTGGCATAGGTGGCCGCAATCCGGTCAATGTTGCAAAGGCCGGTGCCAAGGATCATGCGTCAGTCCAGCGATACCGCGATGGCCCCGTCGGTGGCGTTCAGCGTGACAGACAGTTTGGCGTCAACATAGGTATCTGTTTCGGCGATCCAGCGTTTGGCGGGGATAAGCACGGTCAGGCCCGTGGGATCGGTGCTGTCAGTCACACCGTCAAACGACAGGCCTGCAAAGCCCAAGTCGTGATCCAGCGACAAAACCTTGCATTGCCGCCCGTCAGGGTCGTCGGCGGTTGGGGGGGTTAGGATCAGCAACCGATACGAGCCAACCACGGGTTCGCCCACATCCATGATCGTCATCCGCACCGTGTCATCGGCGTAGGTCCTGGTGTTCGCCTCCCATGGTTCGGCGATGCCAAGCACCGAGCTGCGCCAATCGTCACAATCGGCCAGCGACTGGGCGGTGGCTGTTGTCGCACAGAGGCACGCAAGCGCCATGATGACGCCGGTGAAATACTGCGTGGTAGGGATCATTCTATCTCCTCGCCGCATCCATTAGCCGACGCATTTCTTCGATTGCGGGCCCGAGGCCGCGAAACAGCGCCTCGCTGATCAGGAAATGGCCGATGTTCAATTCCATCACCTGCGGAATGGCCGCGATGGGGCCAACGGTTTCATAGGTGATGCCATGGCCGACATGCACTTCCAGCCCCAGCGAATGGGCATAGGCGGCCCCTTCGATCAAGGCCGCCAGTTCGGTGTCACGTTCGGCAAAGCGGCCCTCTTCGTGCAGGTCACAGTAATGGCCCGCGTGCAGTTCCACCACAGCCGCGCCGATCCGGGCCGAGGATTCGATCTGAGCGTGAGAATGGCCGATGAACATCGACACCCGGATGCCAGCATCGCGCAAAGGGGCGATATAGGTGGCAAGGCGGTTTTCATCGCCCGCCACATCCAGCCCACCTTCGGTGGTGCGTTCGGCGCGGTTCTCCGGCACAAGGCACACCGCATGGGGGCGCAGGCGCAGCGCAAGGGCCTGCATTTCATCGGTCGCCGCACATTCGAAATTCAAAGGCGTGGTCAGACCCGCCATCAACGCCTCGATATCGGCATCCCGGATGTGCCGGCGGTCTTCGCGCAAATGCGCTGTAATGCCATCGGCACCCGCAGCTTCGGCCAACAAGGCCGCGCGCAGGGGATCGGGATAGGACACGCCCCGTGCATTTCGCACGGTGGCGACATGATCAATATTCACGCCAAGACGCAGTTTTTCCATAAACGTTTCCCCCGCCCTTATGGCTGTTCCGGCCCGTTGCCATCGCCCTTGTCCGTATCGCGGTTGGGGCGCAGGCGGGCGGCGGCTTCGACCAGTGTCGCCTTCAGCTTGCGCCGCCGTTCGCGGCGTTCGTCGGCCTTGGCGTGGCGGGCTTTTTGATAGGCCTGCACAATCGGAATGGTGACGTAATAGGCCACCAACGAGATGATGATACCGGGCAGCAATGCGCCGATGAAATAGGGCAGATAGATATCATTCCAGAATTGGATCAACCCGTCCCATTGCATGCGGTCTTCCGTAAAAATCGCTACAACATTGCGCCACAGATCACCGCCCGCACGGCCAAACGCCCGCGCGATGCGTTCGGCGGACAGCGGGGCCTGCACACCCAGCAGCCAATGGCCGAGTGTCATGGCGAACACCGCAAAGAACGGCGTGGTCACCGGATTGGTGTTAAAGGTGCCCAGCAGCGCGGCCAGAACGTTGCCGCGCATCAAACGCGCAGCCCCCCAAGCGGCGACAAACTGCAATCCCGGCAGGGGCAGAAATCCGATCAGCGATCCGGCAAAGATGCCGCGGGCAATGCGGTGCGGCTCATCAGGAAGCCTGCTCATCCGGTGAATGACATAGCGCGTAGCCCGTTTGAAGCCACCGCGCGGGTAGACCATCTCGCGCAGCCATGCGAGCCATCCCAGTGGTTTGCGCCGTTTGAAGACCATTTCTGGCCCGCGTCCTTCCTGCCCTGTTTGGGGCGTCGCCCGTCAAGGCTTGCGCGTCATGTCCCGGTGCCGGGCCACTTGCGCGACATCTGTTTCCGCTTCAAGCGCCGTCATCACCATGTGCAAGTGTTCAACGTCCCGCAAGTCCACATCAATGATAAGTCTGTAAAAATCTGGTTTACGTTCTGTGAAACGCAAGTCTGATATGTTGGCTTTCTGCTCTCCAATCAAGGTGCAGATGCGGCCCAAAACGCCTGCATCGTTAGAAATTGCCACATCTAAACAGACTGTGTTCACAGCCGCATGACGGCCCGAATGCCAATGCAGATCAACCCAGCGGTTGGGCTGTTCCTCAAACTCTTCCAGTGCGGGGCAATCAATGGCATGCACCAGCACGCCTTGACCGCGATAGGTGATGCCAACGATGCGTTCGCCGGGCAGTGGTTGACAGCAGGGCGCGCGGCGGAAACTTTGATCTGCCGTCAAACCGGCGACAGCGCGGGTGCTGTCGATCTCATCCCCGACCGCTTTGGACAGTTCGGGATAGAGCGTTTCTACCACCTTGCGCGCTGTCAACTCGGCCGAACCCAGATGCGCCAACAGATCGTTTTCATCGACCATACCCAGCATTTTTGCCGCCGTACGCAGGGCCTTATCGGTGGCTTTCTTGCCAACATGTTCAAAGGCCGCACGGGCCAACTCGTGTCCCAGCCGCACAAAACGCCCGCGGTCTTCTTCGCGCAAAGATTTGCGAATCGCGGCCTTGGCGCGGCCTGTGGTGACGATATCAATCCAACTGGCCTGCGGTTTTTGACCTTCGGCGGTGATAATCTCGACAGACTGGCCATTTTTCAACCGCGTCCACAGCGGCACACGAATGCCGTCGATCTTGGCCGACACACAAGAATTGCCGATGCGGGTGTGGATTGAATAGGCGTAATCCAGCGGTGTCGCCCCGCGCGGCAACTGCACCACATCGCCCTTGGGGGTAAAGCAGAACACCTGATCGGAATACATTTCCAGTTTGACGTTTTCCAGAAACTCGCTGTTGTCGCCTTCATCCAGCCGTTCGGTCATCGACGCGATCCATTTGGCCGGATCAACGGCGAACGGGTTCTTGCCGCGCACGCCTTCGCGGTAAGACCAATGGGCGGCCACGCCCGCCTCGGCCACTTCGTGCATTTCACGGGTTCTGATCTGCACTTCGACGCGCTTGCCATCCCGCCCCGACACCGTAGTGTGAATGCTGCGATAGCCGTTGGTTTTGGGCTGGCTTAGATAATCTTTGAACCGCCCCGGCACCGCGCGCCAGCGTTGATGGATCACCCCTAAAATGCGGTAGCAATCGCCCACCGAATCGCAAATCACCCGAAATCCGTAGATGTCGGACAGCCGCGAAAACGCCAGATCTTTTTCCTGCATCTTACGCCAGATCGAGTAGGGCTTTTTGGCGCGGCCATAGACATCGGCCTCAATGTTGACCTTCTCCATTTCCCGCAAAATATCGGCGGTGATCTGATGCACCACGTCGCCAGCCTCTCGTTGCAGGGTCAGGAACCGGCGGATGATGGAATTGCGCGCCTCTGGATTAAGAACCTTGAACGACAGATCCTCAAGCTCTTCGCGCATCCATTGCATGCCCATGCGGCCAGCCAAAGGCGCGTAGATTTCCATGGTTTCACGGGCTTTTTGCGACTGTTTTTCGGGCTTTTGAAACTTGATCGTGCGCATGTTGTGCAACCGGTCGCCCAGTTTCACCAAGATCACCCGCAAATCCTTCGACATCGCCATGAGCAATTTGCGGAAATTTTCCGCCTGCTGCGATTCGGTCGATGACAGCGACAAGTTGGTCAGTTTGGTGACGCCGTCGACCAGTTCGGCAACCTCATGGCCAAACAGGCGCTGCACCTCGGCATAGGTCGATTTGGTATCTTCGATGGTGTCGTGCAACAGGGCTGTGATGATGGTGGCGTCATCCAACTGCTGTTCGGTCAGAATCGCTGCAACCGCCACGGGATGGGTGAAATAAGATTCACCCGATTTGCGCATCTGGCCTGCGTGCATTTCCATGCCATAGGCGTAAGCCTTGCGGATCAGATCGGCATTGCAGCGCGGGTTATAGTTACGGACAAGAGCGATCAGGTCTTCGACGTCGATCATATCGCCCTGCCCTTTCGGGGCCAACCCCGTGATCAGAGTTCGCCTTGCGCTTCCATCAACGCGCGCAGCAGCTTTTCTTCAGACATGTCATCCGACATCGGGCGGTCAATTTCGCCTGACATCAGCAATGCCATCTGATCTTCTTCGGGTTCGTCCACTTCGATCTGGGTCTGGTGGCTTTCGATCATGCGTTCGCGCAGATGATCGGCAAGTTGCGCCTCGTCGGCGATTTCACGCAGGGCGACGACGGGGTTCTTATCGTTATCGCGATCCACCGTCGCGGCAGAGCCTGCCTGAATCTCTCGCGCGCGATGGGCGGCAAGCATCACCAGTTCGAACCGGTTCGGAACCTTGTCAACGCAGTCTTCAACCGTCACGCGGGCCATAGGACACTCCAATAAGGTTGGGGGCTTTGCGAAGCGCCTATCTAGGCGCGATGCTTTGGCTTGACAAGAGCATAATCAATCAGATGTGCGGGGTTTCAGGGCAACGACAGAGTCACGGTCAGATAGCGGAAGGGCGGCCAGCATGTCACGCACCGTCAGACCCAGCACCGGATGGCACCAATCAGGCGCAACATCGGCCAGCGGCACCAAAACAAAAGCCCGGTCCTGCAAGCGCGGATGCGGCAAGATCAATTCATCGGGGCTCGTGGTACGCTGACTGTCTGCAGCAAGGTCAAGCCAGGCGCGAAACGTCGGAAGATCGGGCAAAACCGAATCACCTATCGCAAGCAAATCAATATCAAGCGTTCGCATTCCCCACCGTTGCAGCCTTTCCCGGCCAAAACTTGCCTCAACCCTGTGCAAAACTGCTAAAATTTCTGTGGCGGTGTCGCACTGACGTAACGGAATGCTTGCAGCTGCATTCACGTAATCCGCACCGGCCCCGGCCGGGAAGCATGGCGATTCGTATAGGTTACTTAACTGATTCACCAAATACCCCAGGTCGCCAAGTGCTGCAATTGCGGCCAGAATTGTGCGGTCGGGCGACAAATCGCCGAAAGAAAGATTTGCGCCGAATGCAATCAGAGCGTGCTTTTCTGTTACCATGGTCGGTGTTAGACTTTCGTTCGATATGACGTTCTAGTCTTTTAGTGCTGCTTGCTAGTAGGGGACTACCCCTGATAGGCAGGCGCGTTCGCCGATCTGGGCTGTATATTATGTGGGTAAATCACGAAAGTTCGATTGGGGAACATATTTTTCGAGGGGATGACTAAATGTTTTACAAGGACGAACGGCTTGCGCTGTTCATAGATGGATCGAACCTGTACGCGGCCGCCAAGGCGCTGGGTTTTGACATCGACTACAAGCTTCTGCGTCAAGAGTTTATGCGTCGCGGAAAGTTGCTGCGCGCGTTTTACTACACCGCCCTGCTTGAAAATGACGAGTATTCGCCGATTCGCCCGCTGGTGGATTGGTTGCATTATAATGGTTTCACGATGGTGACGAAACCGGCCAAGGAATACACCGACAGTCAGGGTCGCCGCAAGGTGAAGGGCAACATGGACATCGAGTTGGCCGTGGATGCAATGGAACTTGCGCCGCATGTCGATCACGTCGTGCTGTTTTCAGGCGATGGCGACTTCCGCCCGCTGATCGAAAGCCTGCAACGTCAGGGCGTCCGTGTTTCGGTCGTCTCGACCATCCGCAGCCAACCGCCGATGATCGCGGATGAATTGCGCCGCCAGTGCGACAATTTCATCGAGCTGGACGAATTGCGCGACGTCATCGGTCGCCCTCCGCGTGAGCCGCGGCTTGAGCGCGACGATATGCAGGTTGACGAAGTAAAGTGATCGACGTTGAATGTCGGGCGCCGGGGTGGGAAACTGCCCCGGCTTTCGTTATGGGTGCCGGGCAATGATCATCGCATTGGCAGGATTGTTCGCAGCCGCCTTTATCGCAGCAACTTTGGTGCCATTTCAATCTGAGATCATCTTTGTTGCGATGCAGGCCAAGGCGGTGGCCCCGCTATGGATATTGATCACGGTCGCCAGTGTCGGCAACACGTTGGGCAGTTTTGTGAATTATGGCGTGGGGTGGGGTATCAAGCGGTTTGAAACCCACCGCCGCTTCCCCATCACACCCGCGAAGATGGCGCGCGCGCAAGCGTGGTTTGCCCGCTGGGGCGTCTGGACATTGCTGTTTTCCTGGGCCCCGGTTGGCGATGTGATCACAGTGATGGCCGGGGTTATGCGCACCCCGTTCTGGCTGTTTGCGCTGCTGGTGGGACTTGCAAAAACCGGGCGCTATGTGGTGTTGGCGTTGCTGACGTCACAGGTGATGGGTTAAGACTGGACCTGCCTGATTTGTCTCATTACCTCTGTTTCAAACCATCCCGAGGCCCTTATGACAGCTTTGCCCCCGCTGACGCTTTATCTTGCTGCCCCTCGCGGGTTTTGCGCGGGGGTGGACCGGGCGATCAAAATCGTTGAACTGGCGATCGAGAAATGGGGCGCCCCGGTTTATGTGCGCCACGAAATTGTGCATAACAAATTCGTCGTCGATGCCCTGCGCGCCAACGGGGCGGTGTTTGTAGAAGAGCTGGACGATTGCCCGCAAGACCGCCCGGTGATTTTCTCGGCCCATGGCGTGCCAAAGTCGGTGCCGCTTGCTGCGAACGCCCGGCAGATGATTGCGGTGGATGCGACCTGCCCTTTGGTGACCAAAGTGCATAACGAAGCGCAACGGCATTCTGAAGCTGGCCTGCAGATGATCATGATCGGCCACGCGGGCCATCCCGAAACCGTCGGCACCATGGGGCAATTGCCCGAAGGCGAGGTTTTGTTGGTCGAAACCGCTGCAGATGTGGCGGGTCTGGTGGTGCGCAATGCCGCGCGCTTGGCCTATATCACCCAAACCACCCTGTCGGTGGATGACACAGCCGCCGTGGTTGCGGCGTTGCAAGCCCGGTTTCCTGCCATCATCGGGCCGCATAAAGAAGATATCTGCTATGCCACCACCAATCGGCAGGCGGCGGTCAAGGCGATGGCGGGCAAGATTGATGCAATGCTGGTGATCGGCGCTCCGAATTCGTCGAATTCTTTGCGGTTGGTCGAAGTCGGCAAGTCGGCAGGCTGTCCCTATGCGCAGCTGGTGCAACGTGCCACCGATATTGACTGGCGCGCGCTGCAGGGCATTCGGTCGGTCGGTATCACCGCAGGGGCTTCGGCCCCCGAGGTGCTGGTCAATGAGGTGATCGACGCTTTTCGTGGCCGGTTTGCGGTGACAGTTGAAGTGGTCGAAACCGCCATCGAAAACGTTGAATTCAAAGTGCCGCGCGTGCTGCGGGAACCCGTGGTCGCGCCCTGATGCCGGAACTGTTTGCCTATACCGACGGGGCCTGTTCGGGCAATCCCGGCCCTGGCGGGTGGGGGGTGCTGATGATTGCGCGGGAAAATGGTTCGGTTGTCAAAGAACGCACCCTGTCGGGCGGCGAAGGCCAGACCACCAACAACCGCATGGAGTTGATGGCCGCCATTTCGGCGCTTGAGGCTCTGACGCGCGACAGCGATCTGATCATTGTCACCGACTCCGCCTATGTCAAAAACGGCATCACCGAATGGATGGACAATTGGAAACGCAAGGGTTGGCGCACCGCTGGGGGACCGCCGGTTAAAAATGTTGACCTGTGGCAGCGCCTTGATGCCGCGCGCCAGCGTCACCGCGTTGAATGGCGCTGGATCAAAGGTCATGCAGGTCATGCGGAAAACGAGCGCGCCGATGAATTGGCCCGCGCAGGGATGGCCCCATTTAAGCCAGCGAAGTAGCTGTTAGATCGTGTTGCTTTCCAAGTCTCAGTATGTCTTGGGTTGCGGCCTATCTCAAACAGATTGGCTGCAAACCGCTTTAAATCCAATCGAGATTAACTTTTCCCGCCGGATAGCGTTCTGCCACAGCTATCCGCAGCGCCTTATACCGATCCCGAAGATCCTTGAATTTACGTTCATGGGTTTCCGCCACAAGGCAACGGATATTTGTGAATAAAGCGTCACGATCCAAAGCCTCAAGAATATCCAATTCCGCACCTTCGATATCCATTTTAACAAACGCTATTTCACCGCGGGCGCCGACCAATTCGCGCACCAGTCCCGGAAAATCAATCAGCGGCACTTCAACCGAATTATCGGCATCAATGCGGCGGCCGCCATCCAGAATGGTGCTTTTGACCGACGCGCCTTCGGGATTATCGCCAAAATTATCCGCCCGCATCAGCCGCACCGTACCAGACCCCACGCCGACGGCAGCATTTACCAGCGTGATATTGGCCATCTCACCGAAATTTTGTTGCAAAATTTCAAAGGCATAGGGATCAGGCTCATACGCGATCACATCCGCCCCCGTCGCCGCCAGAACGGCGGTGACCACCCCCATATTCGCCCCGCAATCCAGCGCCAGATCGCCGGGTTTCAACATTGCAGCGATGGCCGTCAAATATCCTTCGGCCCACGCCTTGCGCATATTACGCCGCTGGCGGCGGATCAGGCTTTCAATCTCTTCCGGCGTCGAAGGCAGTGGTTTTTCAGGCCTTACTTTCTTCTTCTTCCCAGTCAAATCAGGGCTGAAATCCACGTCATCATCGTCATCAGCACTCTTCATTCTTCCAAAGCCTCAGAGGGGGAAACGCCTATTTCAGCACACATCCGCGCGGCATAAGAATTGGGCAGTGGAGGATTTTTACGCCACCATGGTTTGGTGCCATTGGTATATAAATGCACGGACAGGGTATTTTCAGTAAAATGCCCTTCTACCCTTCCATAAGGATCAAAGAACACATCATTCAATTGAAACGGCACGGGATACAAGTAGTCTGATGATAAAGCTTTTTCAAAATCGCCGGTTTGTTGTGCAAACCACGTGAATGCTTGCGGCCCAAACGCTGTCCGCTCGGCATTATATATCCGAACGGCCTGTGGCAGATTTGTTTCCTGCTTTTCAATGCGTTTGCGTTGTTGTTTGTTAAACCACGCAGGCGCATCAGGCAGGTTATCGTAATAATCCAGCAGTTGGGCTATCAGCGCACCCTTTTGCGGAATATAGACCACGCCACAGTTTAACGCACCCCGAAAACCATGTCCCGCATAGATATTTTGCATCTCATCTGGGAAAGGGCGATGGCAAAACGCATCGCAATCAATCCAAACCGCATCTGTCTTCTCAATCATTTTATACCGAAAGACATTCGATAGAAAACTTTCAGAGGTTTGCCGCACAATATCCATATCTATCGACATGATGTCGGTTGCAGGGCGCACGGTAACGCCTGCGGGCACATTGCTAACCTTATCTGTGCAATAAAGTGTAGTCGGATGACCGTGTTTCACATGGCTCAACAAACACAGCTGATTCAGATAATGCAGTTTTTCGCCAATCCAAAGCGAAGCTACGGGTCTGCGGACGGGGGTGGCCATATAAAAACTGCCTCTGTTCGATTGTTTCGTTTTTTGGAACAATGCAACATTGGCAATCAGCTGTCCAGCAAGCCAATGCTTAATTTAGCAGCTTTATTGTGGGGTTGTTTGCTTACCAACCCATCGAAATCCACGGGCGATTGACGGCTCAAACCCAAAGTCGCCGACATAGCCATATGTGGAAAACTGCGCCAGAATGTCATCGATGCGCGCGTGCCAACGCGCGATTAACCGGCCAAAGAGATAAATCTGCGAGGGCGGATTTCCTGACAGGGTGGTCAAAAGCGCCGCGAGTATGTCCGGTGTCAGCCTGGGGTCAGCCAACATCAGCACGCTTGCCCCATACGCCTGAACCAACGCACCGATATCACTGGCCATGTCACCGTTTAGGCATTGATTTACAAGGGTAAATTTATTAGTGAACGGTAGTTCACTTATCGCACAGACTGCCAACAACGTTCTCTTCAGGCCAAGATTGTCTTCTTGCAAAACAAAGTTAAGATCCGGTCGCATATTCGCGCAATGCCCCGCAACAAAGCCGACGGCAGACCCGATTTCCAAGACCGTTGCCCCTGCAGCGATCACCTGCGGCAGGCGGCGGGCAAGACTGCGTTCAAATTTACCATTCTGGATCAAAGGGATGACATGGGCAGCAAAAATCCTGGGGTCTGCGGGAAGTTTCATGCTGTGATTGGAGAACCATTCAGATGAAGTGTCTTGCGAAAGATCGGGCTCTCCTGCCACATAAGACCCCATGGGAACAGAGTCCGCCGGGTCTTTGGGCAGCAGTTTGCGGCTGGACTTGGCCTGATCATTGCGGCTTTTTTCAACATCCGACATCAGCGCCGCTATCTTTTCCTTATCACGAGGCTGCGGCGGTTTTGCCACAATTTGGGTGATGGGAACTTGCGATGCCGTTGCCAGATCTGCCACCAATTGGTGGTAGGCTTCGGTCTGGCGCAACTCAACCAAGCGGCCTTCGGCCCGGTTTAAGGCCGCCAAATGCAAGTTATTCAACGTGGCGTCAGCTAAAAGTTGCGCGACAATCTGATTGCGCCGGATGCTGTACCGAAGCATCGTCTCATCCCGCACTTCATTGCGATCTTGCAGGCTCCAATAATCAGAATTGTATTTATCGGCTTTATTGTTTACATTGCCACGCATCTTGCGAATTGCATAGCTGTCAACTGATTTTACTGCGTAATGATTTAACTGCACCCAGTCATATCCGACTGTTCTGGTAATTGACCGCCATCCGCGAAATTTGAAATAGTCTTCCATTTCCCGGCCTGATCCATTCAGCCACTTTATACTGTCCGGAAATTCACCTTTGATATGCTTGTTCTTTAGTTTGGGCCGGTGAATACCCAATTTCCAATAATCAGAATCAAAGGTAAAAAGTGTTTTTACGCCCCACCCCTTATTCCACGTCTGCGGGGCGGCCAGCAGGTATTGCTCGGTGACCGGCGCGCGGCTCCAATCCACCACACCGCCCGACCCAAAAATGCGCCAAGTTACGACGATGCCGTTTGCCCCAAGACCCTTGGCTGCACCGATCAAATCATCCAGAGTGCCATCACCGTACTTGATGGAAAGGAACTCGTCGGCGTCAAAGACCATGACCCAGTCGGATTGCTGCACCACAGGTTCATCCTGAGCATAGTTAAGCGCAGAGGGTTGCGGGCGTATCCCAACTGGAATTTCGTTGCGCCGATGGTGGCACAGACCCAGTTCTTCTAACCGGATCAACATTTCGTCCGTGCCATCTGAACAATCGTTCGTATAGACGACCAGATCGGTAAATCCGACAGCCAAATGGTGCGCGACCCATTCAATCAGGTAGGGTCCTTCATCTTTCATCATAGAAACTGCCGTCACCTGACCATGCGGACTGAGGTGTCGTTTCAGACTGAAATTGACACTGCCCCACAGATCAGAGGCGCCACGCGGCGTTACCACAGCGAGACTTTCGTCCATTTCATATGGCCGTCCGCCATTCTCTGAGGCTTCAAATTCATCCACGTTGCCGAGTACACCGATCTTCTCCATTTACGCCCGCATCTTAATCCCAGCCACCAATGCCTCACAATGGCGCCGGACAGGCTGGCTGCAGAAGTCCGACAGGCTGTGGCTTCAAGGACAATTGTTTCCAAACAAAAGACAAAATATTGAGCCGCTCACCAGCCGCAGCGTGACAGCCGTGGTGGAAAACAGCATAGTCAGGCACGTGCCGACACATGGCACCGCAACAAAACGGACTGTCCATGGCACCAAAACTTACCATATTCTTCATTGTAGAGCCGCCCGAGTATGAGGTGATGGCGTGCTTTCTGGCGGCATCTCTGCGCGAACAGTTTGGCAACCAAGTTGCCCTGATCGGCTATTGCCCCGATGCAAAGCTGGATCAGGTATCGCTGGACGTCAGAGAATTGCTTGGCCGGATGAACTGCGAGTTGCGGTCATTTGCTGTCAATGGTCGGTTTGATCCAGCTTATCCGCATGGAAACAAGATCTTAGCCACCCTGGAGCCACGCGACACCGAATTTTCTGCCTTCTTTGACAGTGATATCTTGTGCCTGCGTCCCAACACTGTCGACAATTTGATCAAGCCGGATCATGTGTCGTTGACGCCGGCCGCATCGATGATTTGGGGGAAAACCGATGATTGGACCCGGATTTATGCCGCCTGTAACATGGCCGTTCCGGAAGATCGCATTCGGTTGATGAGACAAACCGGAAGTCGCGGGCGCGTTCCCTATTTCAGTTCAGGATTGTTTACGTTTCCAGAACAGTTTCGCACCGCTGAGGGGAAGAATTTTCCGCAAGTTTGGATGGATGTTGCCCAGATATTGGATGCAAATCCCGATATTCCGGGCAAACGCCCTTATCTTGATCAAATCAGCCTGCCGCTGGCCATTCAACGGGCCGGGCTGGCCTGGAACATTCTGCCCGAAGAGCAACACTATATCCTTGGCGGGAAAACACGCGGCGAGCCTTTGCCGCAAGATCGGGAGATTTATACAATCCACTACCGCGTCTGGAGTATTTTGAAAGATATGGATCTAGTTTCGACGGCGCGGCAGATGTTGAAGAGACAAGCGGGCGTCAAGTTCATCAGCCACGCCAGACCGGGCCAAACCGTCGAACCCAGCGACGCTGACTGAGTTACAAAATAAAAATTCACTTATTTAGTTGTGGTTTCTGAATTTTTATTCATATTGGAACAATGGCACGCAGAAAATCGATCTCTGACACGCATATTTTGAACCTTGTACTGCAGCGGTTGCTGGCTGAAGGGGAAAAAGCAGTGTCCTTTGCCTCTGTCTCGGCAATTTCCGGGCTGGCAGCTCCGACATTGGTACAGCGGTACGGCACGCGCGATGCGATGGTCAAGCTGGCGATTTCGGATGGCTGGGACAGGTTGGACGCAGCAACGCTTGCAGCATCGGATGACGCGTTTGTGTCGGCGAAAGGCGCGCAGGCCTTGCTGAAAGAGGTGGCGTCCAGCGTTGATATTCCGGCTTTGGCGGGGGCCAGTACGCGCGACAAAGACCTGAATATCCGTGCAACCCGGTGGCGCGCGCAGGTAGAAACGGCGCTGAGCGACCGATTGGGGGGCGGCACGAAGGGGCGCGAGGCCGGGGGCCTGATGTTTGCTGCATGGCAGGGCAGGTTGCTGTGGGATGCGGCAGGCGGGAAGTCATTTCGACTGGGTGAGGCGTTGCGAAAGCTGTCGGATCAGCGCGCGATATAGGTTTTGTAAAGCCATATCAACGCTATAGCGCCTAAAACTGCGCCGACAAGACCTGCCAGCCATCCGGTCAACATGACCAGAAATCGCAGCAGAAATCCCCCCGTCAGCGCGCCAGCAACCCCGATTGCAATCGTGGTGGGCACATCCGTTTCCACCTTCATGAACCGCGTTGCCAGAAACCCGGCGGCGGTTCCGACAATGATCAGCATGAAAATAGACATGGGTCCTCCGGGATGATTTTACCTCATATGGGGAATGTCTGGTCAAAAAGGAATGGCCTGACCGGGAGAAACCATCTGACGGGCGATCAGGGCAAAATCGGAACGGGTCATCGGGGCCAGCCCAAGGCGAAACACCATGCCCCAGCTTTTTTGTCCCCGGGTCAGATCAAGCTGATCCAAGACTGGCCGGATCGGCATGGCGACCGCGTTGGGTTGCCAATCCACGCCGCGCCGCCACGGGATAAAGCCGCCGCCCATGTCAAATGGAAAGGGGTCTTGCGCATTGATCCGGCCAATGGCGGTGAAGGCCATCAACGGCGCACCATCTTTGAACGCATCGCGGGGCGAATAGATCACCACGCCATCGCCCGGTTTCATCCGACACAATGGTGCTGCTTTGCCGTGGCAGGCCTGCACGATACCCGCCTCTCGTCCACGGGCAGCGTGATCGGCCGATACGGTGACCACCCAAAATTTGTCAATTTCCATAGCGCGCCTCTGTCGGGGTTCGGCCACCATACAGCAGCCCTACTGCCAGTTACTGGCAGGATCAGCTCAATACGTCTGGCAGGGCAATTCCATTCAGAAAATCCGTGGCACGCATCGGGCGTTTGCCTTGCCGCTGCGCCAAGGTTACGTCAATGGCCCCGGAACCGCAGGCAATGGTCAGCCCGTGCAGAACCTTTCCGGGTTGCCCCTGGCCGTCTGCCAGACGACAGCGCAGGAATTTCACGCGCTCTCCGGCCACATCGCACCACGCCCCGGGAAACGGTGACAGGCCGCGGATTTGGCGATCTATTTGCACGGCGGGTTGGGTCCAATCGATGCGGGCTTCGGCTTTGTCGATCTTGGTGGCATAGGTAATGCCTTGATCTGACTGCATTTCTTCTGGCATCGGCAGGCGGGGTAGCACAGCGCAAATCAAATGGGCACCCATGGACGACAGACGATCATGCAGATCAGCTGTGGTGTCTTCAGCCCCAATCGGCGTTGTGGCGCGCTGCAAAACAGGCCCCGTGTCCAGCCCTGCCGCCATTTGCATGATGCAAATACCCGTTTCAGTATCGCCGGCCATAATGGCGCGATGAATGGGAGCAGCGCCACGCCAGCGCGGCAAAAGTGAAGCGTGGATGTTCAGGCAGCCAAGGCGTGGCGCGTCCAAAACCACCTGAGGCAGGATCAGGCCATAGGCGACGACGACGGCGATGTCGGCCTCCAGTTCGGCAAATTCAGTCTGCAGTTCGGCGGTTTTCAGATTGACCGGATGGCGAACCGGCAACCCCATTTCCACCGCGCGCAAATGCACGGGACTGCGACGATCGGCCTTACCCCGCCCCGCGGGGCGCGGCGGTTGGGTATAGACGGCGATGACCTGATGATCTTTGGTCAATGCCTCCAGCACCGGTACAGAGAACTCGGGCGTACCCATGAAAACGATTTTCATTTTCGTTTTCCCAGCTTATCGGCGCGCGAAAGCAGCATTTTGCGTTTCAGCGCAGACAGATGATCAAAAAACATCTTGCCCGCCAGATGGTCGATCTGGTGCTGA
>JAYUHO010000111.1:0-5873 GCA_043766915.1 Cypionkella sp. | reverse complement strand
TCGAAAGCGTGGCCTGCATCGTATAGGCATCGCTGGGCAGCGCCTTGACCACAATATCATTCATCTGAATTTCTCCAAACGCCCCACGCGCCTGTTTGTTGGCCAGAATATCTTGCAGGTTCAGCACATTGCCCGACAGTTTTTCGATATTCGCCTGCGCTTTGTCGATGGTTTCCAGCCGTTGCTGCAACTCGCCCAAACTGCGCGCGGTGCGGGTGGATGTGCCGTGCAACGACTCGCCCATTTGCCGCGACACCTCGGCCAAACGCTGCTCCATCAGTTGCAGCATCGCGGTTTGGCTGACCACCTGAGTTTCCGAAACGTGGTGCAGCCCGCCTGCCAGCCGTTCCTGCCCGTCTGACAGCAGTTGCACCCGCTGCCCCAGCCAGCCCATCTCGCGCATCAACGGCGCGGCCATCGTCGCCGACTGCCCCGCCGCCCGCAGGATCAGAATCAACAGCACCGCCAGCCCCAACAGCGCCCCCACGATCAGCAACACTTCGGGCGCGTTCCATGCATAGGTTTGGCCAAACAGCGTGATCATCGGCGTCCAAACAGCCTTTCGATATCGGCCAGTTTCAATTCGACATAGGTGGGGCGACCATGGTTGCACTGGCCAGAATGCGGTGTCGCTTCCATCTCACGCAGCAGGGCGTTCATCTCATCCGCGCGCATCTGGCGACCTGACCGGATAGAGCCATGGCAGGCCATGCGGCTGAGAATTGCGTCCATTTTGGATTGTAAGGATTGGCTGCTGCCCTGATCGGTCACTTCATCCAACACATCGCGTAGCAAGGCGGCGGCAGAGACATTGCCCAGAATTGCAGGCACTTCGCGCACGGCAATCGCAGAGCCGCCAAAGGCTTCGATGGTCAGGCCCAGCCGCGCCAGATCGGCGGCCATATCCAGCAATCTGCTGGCATCCGATACCGAAAGCTCAACGATTTCAGGGATCAACAGCGCTTGGGCCGTGACGCCCGCCGCATCCCGTTGTCGTTTCAGCCGTTCATAGACCAGCCGCTCATGCGCCGCGTGCTGATCCACAATCACCATCCCCGTGGCGGTTTGGGCGATGATGTAATTCTGATGCACCTGCGCCCGTGCGGCCCCCAATGGCAGATCAACTCCGTCCTCACCAGCATGTTCAAACCGCGCGGACGGGGTTTCGGCAAAACCGGGGGCGACGGTTTGCGGCGCTTGAAACGCATAGCTTTGCGCAAGGCTGCTTTGGCTTGGGCGATCCATCTGGTACACCCGCGCCTCGGGGCGCATCGCCGCCAAGGTTGCATCGGCCACAGTGGAACTGGCCCGATGCCCCGCCCCCGACAAGGCAGTGCGCAGCCCGGTGATGATCAAACTGCGCGCCGCTTCGGGTTCGCGAAACCGCACTTCGGATTTGGCGGGATGCACGTTCACATCTACCCGTTCGGGATCAACAATCAGATTCAATACCGCCGCAGGATGGCGATCCCGGCTGAGAAAATCGAAATACGCCACCCGCAATGCGCCCAGCAATATCCGGTCCAGCACCGGACGGCCATTCACGAACACAAACTGCTGCACCGACGATCCGCGTGAATAGGTGGGCAGGGCGGCATAGCCGCTCAGGCGCAATCCATCGCGTTCGATGTCGATCTTCAACGCGTTGTCGATAAAATCCCTGCCCAACACGCCCGCCAGACGCCCCTGCAGCGCGTCAAAGAAATCGCCCGTCTCAGGATCGGCGCGAAAGATCACCCGGGGGGCTTCGCCGTCAATGATCTCGGTCAACGTAAAGCCAACCAGTGGTTCGGCCATCGCCAGTCGGCGCACAACATCGGCAATCGCCTGTGCCTCGGCGCGATCTGTGCGCAGAAATTTCAACCGCGCGGGTGTGGCATAAAACAAATCGCGCAATTCAATCACGGTGCCGCGCGATAAGCCTGCAGGCCGCAGATCGCCCATCCGGCCCCCCGCAACGGTCAGGCTGGCAGCATCGTGGCCATCCCTGCGCGACGTAATCGTCAACCGTCCCACCGCGCCCAAACTGGCCAAAGCCTCGCCGCGAAAGCCAAACGACCGGATGTTCAGCAGGTCAGACCCGTCGATCTTTGATGTGGCATGCCGTGCCACAGCCAAAGGCAGGTCGGCGGGAGTCATCCCACAGCCATCATCCGTCACCCGGATCAGGCCTTTGCCGCCCGCTGAATACTCTACCGATATCCGCCGCGCACCTGCATCCAGCGCGTTTTCGACCAGCTCTTTCACCGCCGATGCGGGGCGCTCCACAACCTCGCCCGCCGCAATCCGGTTGATTGCAGATTCGTCCAACTGGCGGATAATGGGGGGCAAAACTTCGCCTATGTTGGTGGCATGTAGGGTCATGCCACCACTAATAGCAGGTGTAGCGCCAATGGGCCACAGATTCGCTATTCCGTTGCGGTCACGCCAAGCGGCTGGCCCACCACGATAAACGACAGATCGTCCGGTTTGAACAACCGGGCCGCCACGCGTTTCATATCCGCCATCGTCACCGCCTCAACGCGCGCATTGCGGGTTTTGGGGTAATCGGTGGGCAGGCCCATGATCTGCATGCCGACAAGGATCGACGCTATGGTGCCATTACCATCAAACCGCAGCGGATAAGAGCCGGTCATAAAGGTCTTGGCAGTGGCCAGTTCGTCCTGCGTCACGCCATCTGCTGCGACTTTCGCCCATTCTGCTCGGATCACGTCAATTGCTTCGGCCACTTTGTCATTGCTGGCCTGAAATTGACCAACCAAAGCCTCGGAATGATCATAGCTGGCAATGCTGGTGCCGATGCCATAGGTCAACCCGCGTTTTTCACGCACTTCGGTCATCAGGCGCGCGGTAAACCTGCCGCCACCAAAGATTTCATTCAACAACGTCGCGGCAAAGTAATCAGGATCGTTGAACCGGATGCCGCCATGACCAAACATCACCACCGATTGCGGGCCGGGGAAGTCTTGCAGCTTGATCCCGGATTTGATCACCATGTCCGCCCGACCGGGCTGTGATGCCCCGGTGGCAGGCAGATCGGCCAACAACTTATCCAGCAACACCCCCAACTCGGCAGCGGTGATATCCCCCGCCGCTGCAACCGTGATACGATCACGCGCAAGACTGTCCTTATGCGCCGCCACGATATCATCCCGGGTCAGCGCAGTGACACTTGCCATCGTGCCATCGCCGACTGTCGCATAGGGATGGTCGCCATAGCTGCGCGCCCGCGCCAGACTGCCGGCTATCGCGCTTTGGTCTTTTTCATCATTGCGCAATCCCGCCAGGACCTGCCCACGCACCCGGTCCACGGCACCTTGGTCAAACCGGGGGGCCACCAAGGCCGTTTGCAACAACGCCATCGCCTGATCGCGGTTTTCGGTCAGAAACCGAGTTGACACCGAAACGCCGTCCTGATCCGAACTGAACCTGAACTCGGCAGCCAGCGCATCGCGCTTGGCGGCAAAGCCCTGGCTGTCCAGATCGCCCGCGCCTTCTTCAATCAGCGCGGTCATCAGATTTACCGCTCCGCGTTTGCCCGGCGCGTCCAGCGACGTGCCGCCCTGAAAGCGGATTTCCAGCGCGGTGAAAGGAATGCCGTGGTCTTCGACCAGCCACGCCTTGATGCCGCCGGGCGAGGTGACGGACTGAATAGCAATCTCGGCGCGCAGGGGCGTGGCCATCGCCAACAAAAACAGCGCAATACGCATCATCATTGTGCAGCCTCATCTTTGCGGGTCAACCAACCGGTAACGGCCTTGTTGCGGTTCAAAACCAGTGCCGCCGCCGCCATTACATCGGCTTCAGTCACCGATTGCGGCACATCTGGCCAAGACTTTACATCCTCGACCGTCAGCCCTATCGCCAAGGCTTCGCCGTAATCCTGTGCCAGGCCATTGGCATCATCACGCGCATAAATTGTCGACGCCCGGATTTGGGTTTTGATCCGCGCGAAATCTTCGGGCTTCACGCCATCTTTCAGAAATTGCGCAACCACCTTGTCCATTGCAGCCTCGGCATCGGCCAGACCAACACCGGGAACGGGCATCACAATCAAACCGAACGTGTCCGGGTCCAGCGATGTGCCGGAATAAAACGCCGAGCTATACGTCGCCACCTGGCTGTCAAACTGCAACGCCCGCGCCAGAACCGATGTTGTTCCCGACCCGCCCAACAATTCTGCCAGTATCGTCAACGCTGCGGCCTGCTTTTGATCCTCCGAATTGCGTTCGGGGGCCAAATAGGTGCGGATCACATAGGGTTCGGCCACACGTTCATCTGCCAGAGTTATCCTGCGCTCTGCCAGTTGGGGTGGCTCTGTCGGGCGATTGCGCGGCGTGATCTTGTCAGATGGCTTCAGCGGCCCGTAATGCAGCTTTGCCATCTCTAGCACAGCTTGCGGGTCAACATCGCCCGCCACAATCAGAATAGCGTTGTTCGGGGCATAGTTGGCCTGATAATAATCCAATGCATTTTGCCGCGACAATTGTTCCATCTCGTGCCGCCAACCGATTACCGGAATGCCGTAGTGATGGTTCATAAACTGCGCGGCCTGCATTTGTTCCCCAAGCAACGCCCCCGGATTGCTGTCTGTCCGTTCGCTGCGTTCCTCAAGGATGACCTGACGCTCGGTCACCACATCTTCTTCAAGCAACCGCAAATCACGCATGCGGTCTGATTCCAGTGTCATCATCAGATCAAGCCGATCTGCCGCAACCCGTTGATAATAGCCGGTGTAATCGTAATTGGTGAAGGCGTTGTCATTGCCGCCCTGCGCCTCAACGATTGCCGAAAATTCGCCGGGGCCAACCTCATCCGTGCCTTTGAACATCAGGTGTTCCAGAAAATGCGCAATGCCCGAGTGGCCGGGCTGCTCATCTGCAGAGCCGATTTTATACCACACCATATGCACCACGACTGGCGCGCGATGATCTTCGATCACCACCACATCCATGCCGTTGTCCAACTTGAACGTGCTGACGGTATCCGCGTGGGCAGGCAGGCCAATTGCCAAAAACACAAGCACGGCCCGACCAAAGTTGCGACGCATCGCGGTCCTCCTGGGAATACTTCTTTGAACGCAAGGTATCGCAGCGGCCCGCAGCCGCAAGCCCAGCCAACGCAATTGTGACTTACTTTTCAGGGTTTGGCGGTGCAGACGGCGTCCTGGCCCCCGCCCCGCGCCAACGGTCCAATTCGGCATATTGATCAAGCGACTGCTTGCGATAGGCCTTGAAATAGACGTTCACGTTAAAAATACGTTCCAGCAAACGCCCATCATTTTTCCGACGGAATTCAAGGTCTTCGGTGGCCAGTGTCTGCCTGATCCCCGCCGTGACACCTTTGCGCGTCGCATAAGTATAAAGCGCACCATCGCCTGCGGGAACGCTGCCCCTCGCCTGGGGTTTGCCGCCCAACGCAAGGATCGCATCATCAAACGGCCGCGGATCGGTCAGATTTTCACCGCCGGGCGTGGGGTCTGGCAAATCGACCAGATTTTCCGGCAACTCCAGCGGCTTTGGCGGCAAAATCGCAAATTCATCCGGGCCATTGGTTTCAGACCGGACGTTCATCAACGTCGGAACGCGCTGTCCGCCACAGGCCGCCAGCGTCAGCAACGCCGCACCCGCTACCGCGAGAACCACCCGTGCTGACCCCATTCTTCCGCCTCCACCGTCTGTGCTGCCATCGTCTTAGCCTATCATTCTGCCCGCGTCACGGGGTCTTTCGCCGCCGCTTGGCCTTCGGATCGGCGGGGGTTTGCATAAACATCACCAGCCCCAGCGCCCCCGCAAACACCGCAATATCCGCCACGTTGAATGAATAAGGGTTCTCGATCCCGCAACAGGACATGTTCAGAAAATCGGCAACCG
>JAYUHO010000110.1:0-5893 GCA_043766915.1 Cypionkella sp. | reverse complement strand
CCGCAGCCTGATTTCGCAGGGCTGCCAGGGTTTCATCCTGATCTTCATGCCGCAGAACATGGCGCTGGTGATCCCGGTTTGACGACAGGGCATTGGTGCATTCGGGGGTCAACACAAAGCCAGCCCCGCCTGCAATAGCCGCACGAATTTGCGCCAGCGTGCCGGGCAGATTGGCGACAGGATCATCGCCGACGGTCAGTTGTACCAGCCCTGCGCGCATCTGTCAGGCCAACATCGCATCAAGTTTACGGGCAGCGTCCAGCGCGTGCAGATCGTCACAGCCGCCCACATGGGTGCCGGCAATAAAGATTTGCGGCACGGATCGGCTGCCACCTGCCCGCGCTGTCATCGCACTGCGCAGCGCAGGGTCGCGTGAGACGTCGATTTCGGTAAAGGTGGCTGATTTTTTGCGCAGCAGCGCCTTGGCGGCGATGCAATAGGGGCAGGTCGGGGTTGTGTAAATCTCAACGGTTTTCATAGCCAATCCTTAGTGATTGCGGCGACTATAAGGATTTAGGTATCTTTCGCAACGCGGGCTAGGGCCAGAACGGAAACCCCTGTTGCGCCAGCTGCAACGCAAGCCTCGGCTGCGGCGGCAAAGGTCGCCCCGGATGTCATCACATCATCGACCAAAAGGATATGGCGACCGCTTGCAAGTGAGGCGCGGCGGGGATGGATCACCAGTGAATTGATCAGATTGGCAAAGCGGGCGTCGCGGCTGCGGCCCTCTTGGCTGGGGGTATGACGGTGGCGGATCAGCAAATCGGGGCAGTGATCCAGATGGGCCAGTTTGGCCAATGCCTGCGACAACAGCGCAGATTGGTTATAGCGCCGTTTGATCAGCCGCAGCCAGTGCAACGGGATAGGAGCCACCAACATACCGGGAAGCAAAATGGGCTGTGCGGATTTCAACAGCCACATAGCGGCAGGTCGGGCCAGATCAAGCCTGTCGCCATGTTTCAAGGCCAGCACCATATGGCGGGCGTTGTCTTTGTACAGCATCGCAGCCCGCCCCTGCGTCCAGGGACGCGCGATGGTCAGGCAATCGTCACAGGTTTCAGGGCGGCCAGTTTCCTGCCCCGGCAGCGGAGTGCCGCATTGGTTGCAGACCAGCCCGGTGATAAACGGGGTGTCGCGCCAACAATCACCACACAGGCCGAAATCAGTCGTCACCCGGGCATCGCACGACAGGCATTGCGGCGGATAGATCACGTGCAGGGCAGCTTGCATTCCCGTCCTGTCCTTTTATGGTTTGGCGCTATGACCCAGATTCTGACCGACCGTCGGGCCTTGGCCCAACACCGCGCCCGCGCCGATGTATTTTTCCTCCAAGCCGAAGCCGTGGCCGAGGTTCAGGAAAGACTGAGTGAGGTTAACAGAGTGTTTACGGCGCCCGTTGTGGTGACCGCTTTTCCACATTTGTGGCCGGAAACGCCCTGTATTGCAGATGACGATGTGCTGGACCTGACGGTTGGCGCGCAGGATTTGGTCATTCATTCGATGGCGCTGCAGTGGGCGAATGATCTGGTCGGTCAGTTGGTGCAGTGTAGACGCGCGTTGCGGCCCGATGGATTGTTCCTGGGGCTGCTGTTTGGCGGGCAGACTTTGTATGAATTAAGGGCTTGTTTGGCGCAAGCCGAGGCAGAGGTATCGGGCGGTATATCGCCCCGCGTTTTGCCAATGGGCGAAATCCGCGATCTGGGCGGGTTGTTGCAACGGGCGGGATTTGCACTGCCCGTGGCGGACAGTTTCACCAAGACGGTGATTTACCGCGATGCGTTTCATCTGTTGCGGGATTTGCGGGCGATGGGGGAAAGCAATGCTTTGGCGGCACGACTGCGCAAACCCACGCGCCGGTCGGTGTTGCAGCGGGCAGCGCAGATCTATGGCGATACCTACGGCTTGCCCGACGGCCGCATTCCGGCAACGTTTGAGATTATTTGCCTGACCGGCTGGGCCCCGCATCAGGATCAGCAAAAACCCCTGCGTCCGGGATCTGCGGCGGCGCGGCTGGCGGATGCGTTGAATGCGGCGGAACAGCCGCTTTTTGCCAAGGACAGTTGACCCCGCGCGCCGAACGGTTATCTCAACCATAGCCCTAGGAAAGCCCAATTATGTCTGATGTTTTGCCCGGAACCGGCCGCCTTGCCCATGCGCCCGCCTCGCACCCTGCGGTGAAGCGCGCCAGGATCGGCATTCTTCTGGCCAATCTCGGCACGCCGGATGGCTATGACTACTGGTCAATGCGGCGCTATCTGAATGAGTTTTTATCCGACAAGCGCGTCGTCGATATTCCCGATTGGAAATGGCAGCCGCTGTTGCAATTGATCATCCTGACCAAACGGCCTTTCACCAGTGGCGCGAATTACAAGCTGATCTGGAATGAAGAAAAGAACGAAAGCCCGCTGTTGACGATCACCAAGGATCAGACGGCGGCGATCGCGGCGTCATTGGCGCACAGCCATGGCGATCATGTGATGGTCGATTTCTGCATGCGCTATGGCAACCCATCCACCAAATCCAAAGTGGCGGCGATGGTGCAGGCGGGGTGCGAAAAGATTTTGTTTTTTCCACTGTATCCGCATTACGCGGGAGCCACTTCGGCCACGGCAAACGATTCGTTTTTCGCGGCGCTGACCACCGAAAAACGCCAGCCCGCTGTGCGCACCGTGCCCGAGTATTTCGAACATCCGGCCTATATCGACGCTTTGGCCCAATCCGTCGAGCGTGCCTATGCCGGGCTGACCCGGCGGCCCGATGTTCTGGTGGCCAGCTATCACGGCATGCCTCAGCGCTATCTGATGGAAGGTGATCCTTACCACTGCCAATGCGCCAAAACATCGCGGCTGTTGCGTGAGCGGTTGGGGTGGGAGAAAGGCGCGATTGAAACGACATTTCAATCGGTGTTTGGCCGGGAAGAATGGCTTAAGCCCTATACTGTCAAGCATGTCGCCGAACTGGCCAGGTCCGGGAAAAAGCATATTGCAGTGATGGCTCCGGCATTTTCAGCCGATTGCATCGAAACGCTGGAAGAGATCAACGGCGAAATTCGCGAGGCATTTGAACATGCTGGCGGTGAGACGTTTACTTACATTCCCTGCCTGAACGACGATCCGGCCCATATCGCGGCACTGGTTCAGGTGATTAAGGAAAATCTGGTGGGGTGGATCGCCTAGAGGGTTTGCAGCCTATCTGATTCATCTGGGCTGCAACCCAGGACAAACCGGGATGGGGAATGTTGCGAGTTGCTTTCAACAGGGTAAACCCCATTGAAAGCAACACACGCAAAGCCAATGGCCCAAAACCATCGGTTTGGGCCATTGATATCTCCGTCGTGGATTTTATCTGATCAGCCACCGGTCCCCGACGTGCCTGACGACGAACCGCCAGAAACAGCGGCCGCAACAAGCAAAAGCAACAGCAACGGGATGATAACGCCGCCTGACGATGAGGATGTCGCGCCTTCAACGACTTGAACGACTTCTCCTTCCATCACGGGTTCGGCCATGCCGCCCGCAAATGCAGTGGAGGCTGCGACCGAAAAGGCGGCAGCAAGAGCAAGCATTTTCATATTGATCTCCTGTAAGGTCAAGACAGCCAACCACATTCTGATCGTTGCTATCTTAACATAGGTACAGTCGGAGATATTTATTTGATCAAGGAAAATCTTAGCCGCCGAAATGCAAATGTCCAAAGCCGCGGATGCTGGCCTTGGACATTTTGGTATTTTATCAAACGACGATTAGTGTCGTGTGACGATTTATTATGTGCCCGACGAGGAGCCACCCGAAACAGCAGCCGCAACCAGCAAAAGCAACAGCAATGGGATGATGACGCCGCCCGAGGAGGACGATGTTGTCGCTGCAACAACTTCTTCTTCCATTACTGGCTCAGCCATGCCGCCAGCAAATGCGGTGGACGCGGATACCGACAGGGCAAGGGCAAGTGCGATTTTCTTCATTTTGATCTCCAACAAATTTTCAACTGATCCCACTTTGCAAGTCGGCAAGGAAAAAACAAGGATTACATGCCTGACAATCGCATTTGAACACGGGATGTTGGCTATGATGCCACAATCGGTAAAAATTTCTGGTGCAAAAATTGAAAGCAGGCCACAATCGGGGGGCCAACACTGTGGCGCGGCTTCGCAAACAAAAAAACGGCAGCGTAAACTACCGTTTTTAAGTTATCTGACAAACTTAACAAGTCAATGAAAAACTAGTTGGACGAAACAGCCGCCGCAACGATCAGAAGCAAAAGCAATGGGATGATGATGCCACCCGACGACGACGAGGTCGCAGCGGCTACAACTTCTGGTTCCATTACGGGTTCAGCCACGCCACCAGCGAAAGCAGTGCTAGCGGCAACCGACAACGCGGCAGCAAGAGCGATCTTTTTCATATTCTATCTCCAGTTTTCTGCGTGCCGCTTATTTCGCAGAGGCGCCGACACGCACCCAAGACTATTCCTCGTACATTTCACTAAGCGGCTTGCCGCCGGTAATGCAATGTGTCCCAGGCAAAACTTCGCTGGCTTTGAAGTCGTGGCGTCAAATTAGCAACACTTGCGTGCCAACTTTCGCCATCGCGAAAAGCTCTTGGATATGTTCGTTGTAAAGACCAATGCAGCCGTTCGACGACCTGCGCCCGATCTTGCGCGTGTCGTGGGTGCCGTGGATGCGATAATAGGTCCAGCTGAGATACAGCGCATGTGTTCCCAGAGGATTATCGGGCGATCCACCCTCGACCATTTCGGGCCATTCGGGGTTGCGATTCCGCATGGCAGGGGTGGGCCGCCATGGAGGTGCCACAACTTTTTGGACAACACTGGTGCTGCCCTTGCGCGTCAGGTCTTCAGACAACGGCACCGAGGTGGGATAAAGTTTGTAGATTGTCTGGTCTTCCGACCAATAATGCAGGGCGCGCGACGTGATATCGACCAAAATCGCCCCATTTTGGGTATTGGCGAAATATTGCTGCCAATCCAACATCCGAAAGCTGGAAATATTGTTGCGCAGCGGCCGTTTAGCAACAGGATCGGGTTCGGTCGTCGACTGCTGTGCCAAACCCGGAACGGTGGCCGCCAGCATCACTGCAGCTGATCCAAAGATGTCGCGGCGTGTCAGCTTTAACGGGTTTTGGGTCATTTAATTTTTCCTTCTTCGACCATTCAGACGGATATAGGGTGGGCCCCGCGCTAAAAGAAGAGCACCTGCGTGCCAACTTTGGCCAAGGCGTAGAGTTCCAGGATATGTTCGTTGTAAAGGCCGACACAGCCGTTTGATGACCTGCGACCAATCTTGCGCGTGTCATGCGTGCCGTGGATGCGATAGGCGGGCCACCCCAGATACAGCGCCCGAACACCCAACGGATTTTCCGGCGAACCGCCTTCAACCACTTTTGGCCAGTCTGGATTGCGTTCAAGCTCTCCGGCGGTGGGGATCCAGCGGGGGTTTTCGACCTTTTGGATCACCTCGGTGCGACCCCGCCGCGTTAACTCTTCGTTTAACGGAACCGAACTGGGGTAAAGTTTATAGACCGACTGATCTTCCGACCAATAATGCACAGCGCGCGAGGTCAGATCAGCGACAATCGCGCCATTTCTGGTGTTCTCAAAGTAGTCTTGCCATTTCAGCATGTGGAAACTGGAAATGTTGTTGCGGGTTGGCCCCTTCAACGACGAGTCGAGTTCGGTTGGCATTTGTTGTGCAGCCGCTGGCAGGGCTGCGACGGTCAGGGCCGTTGCCACGCCCCCCATGAACAATCGACGGTTCAAATCACTTCTTGTGCCGATGGTCATCGACGATCTCCTTGGCATCTGCGTTAGCGGCGTCTTAGCGGATTTTTCCACCTTCCGCAAATCAACGACGCGTTAGTAGGCGATCTGACGCAGC
>JAYUHO010000109.1:0-15617 GCA_043766915.1 Cypionkella sp. | reverse complement strand
ATCTGACGCAATCCGATCCGTCAGCCCCGCCACACCCGGATCATGAAACACCGCGTTGCCGCTTTGAATGTGGGTTTGCACATCCCGCAGGCCCATTTCTGCCAACATTTCGCGAAACTCTGGCATTGGCAGGCGGTTGGCACCCGCAACATTTACGCCGCGCAGCAATAAGACTTTAACTTTGGTCACTAGGGTTCTCCACAGGCACCGCCAGCCGCGCCGTCGCAGACAAAGGTTCCCCTTTACCCAGCGTCCGTGCGACCGCGTCGGTCACTCCTTAGATTGGCGTATAACACATGGTTGCGCCACCGCCCGTTGATTTGCAGATAAGATTGGGCCACACCTTCGTATTTAAAGCCAGTTTTTTCCAAAACACCCCGAGATGCGACATTTTCAGGCAAACAGGCGGATTCGACGCGCGATATATCCAGGTTGGTAAAAGCGTGATGCACCACCGATTGCACCGCTTCGCGCATGTAACCTTGCCGTGCAAAGGCTGCCCCGATCCAATAGCCCATGGTGCCCGCCTGCACCGGGCCGCGCCGGATATTGTCCAGTGTGACGGCCCCCAGCAACAGATTGTCGCTGCGCCGGATCAGCAACAGCGGCAGCGCCGTGCCAGAGGCTTCGGCGCGCTTGGCCCAATAGACGCGGTTGGTAAACGCCTTGCGCGTCAGATGGTCATGCGCCCAAACCGGCTCCCACGGCATAAGATGTTCAGCCGAAGCTGCCCGCAGCCCCGACCACGCCCGAAAATCGGCATGCACCGGCAGGCGCAGCGTCATGCGTTCGGTTTCTATTTTGGGGCGCCGCCGCATCGTCAGCATAGATCAGGCCGCCAGACGCTTGCGTATCTCCTCAAGCCCCGGCGCCTTGGACACAGGGCCATAAAGCGCAAGTGCTGTATCCGCCCCCGCCATTTCACCGGCATAGCGGCGCACATCGGCCACGGTAACCGCATCAATCCGCGCCACGGCCTCATCGACATCAGGCACCCGACCGTAAATCGCCAGCAATCGCGCGATGCGTTCGGCGCGGCTGGATGGGCTTTCCAGCCCCATCAACATGCCCGCCTTGATCTGCACGCGGGCGCGGGCCACTTCGGCCTCGGACATATCATCGGCGGCACGTTTCAGCTCGTCCATGGTGATCTGGGTCAGTTCACCGATTTCTTCGGCAGAGGTGCCCGCATAGATGGTGATCTGGCCGGTGTCTTCATAAGCGCCGGATTGGGCAAAGATCGAATAGCACAGGCCGCGTTCTTCGCGCACTTTCTGGAACAGGCGGGAAGACATGCCGCCGCCCATCGTCATCGAATAAACCTGCGCTGTGTAGACATCCGGGTGGCGATAGCCGGGCGCATCAAAGGCCATGGCGAAATGCACCTGTTCCAGATCTTTCACCTCGCGCCGTTCGGCCCCCTTAAAGGCGGCGGGCTGAAAGGTGGTGGCGGGTTTGGCCTTCATGCCGCCGAAAATTTCGGTGGCTTGCGCGACGATCTCATCGTGGTTAACCCCGCCTGCCGCCGATAAAATCATCTGGCCGGGGCCGTAGTGTTGGGCCACGAACGCCTTCAGATCGGGGCGGGTAAAGGCGCTGACCCGCTCCGTTGGCCCCAATATGGTGCGCCCAAACGCCTGATCGGGATAGCTGACCTCTTGCAACCAATCAAAGATGATGTCGTCGGGCGTGTCCAGGGCCTGCCCGATCTCTTGCAAGATCACATGGCGTTCGACCTCGATCTCTTTTTTGTCAAAGGCCGGGTTCAACACGATGTCCCCGATCACATCCAGCGCAAGGCCCACGTCCTTTTCCAACACACGGGCGTAATAGGCCGTCATCTCGCGGCTGGTATAGGCGTTGATATAGCCGCCAACATCCTCAATTTCCTCGGCAATTTGCAGGCTGCTGCGCCGCTTGGTGCCTTTGAAGGCCATATGCTCCAGAAAATGCGCGATGCCGTTTTGGGCTGGTTTTTCGTGCCGCCCGCCCGCCATCACCCAAACCCCCGCAGAGGCTGATTTCAGCCCCGGCATATGTTCGGTCACGATACGAAAGCCATTCGGCAGAGTTGTCAGGCGAAGCGTCAACGCGCGATCCTTTCAAGGATTAACTTTTGTAACGACCCTAGATCATTCGGCACCCGTGTCACGCGCTCATCGCGATCAAAAAGATCAGCCATGCGGGCGGGCAACGCGGGCCTGACGCCCATCGCCGCCTGCACCGCATCGGGGAACTTGGCGGGGTGGGCGGTGGCAAGGGTGATCATCGGGGTGGGGCCAAGGTGGTGTTCGGCCACCTTCACGCCCACGGCGGAATGCGGGCACAGAACCTCACCGGTCTGGGCATAAAGGCGCGTGATGGTGGCGCGGGTTTCGCCTTCGGAACAGCGCCCCGACGCAAACGTGTCCCGCAGCATTTGCAGGGCCCCTTGCGAGATATGAAACCCACCCGCCTTCAACTCGGCCATCAGCGCTGTCACCGCCGCTCCGTCGCGGCCATAGGCATCAAACAGCGCGCGCTCAAAGTTAGAGCTGACCTGAATATCCATTGACGGGCTGATCGACGGCTTTACCCCATCGGTGATGTATTCGCCGGTGCTAAGGGCGCGGTGCAGGATATCGTTATGATTGGTGGCGATGATCAGCTTTTCAATCGGCAGCCCCATTTTGCGCGCGATATAGCCTGCAAAAATATCGCCGAAATTGCCGGTGGGCACGGTGAAACTGACGGCGCGGTGCGGCGCGCCCAGGCTGACCGCCGAACTGAAGTAATAGACCACCTGCGCCAACACCCGTGCCCAGTTGATAGAATTCACCCCCGCCAGCCGCACCCCATCGCGGAAGGAGAAATCGTTGAACATGTCTTTGACCCGCGCTTGCGCGTCATCGAAATCGCCGTCCATCGCAAGGGCGTGCACGTTCGCTTCGGACGGCGTGGTCATCTGGCGGCGCTGCACGTCTGATACCCGGCCATGCGGATACAGGATGAACAGATCAACCGACGGCAACCCGCGAAATGCCTCCATCGCGGCCGATCCGGTGTCGCCACTGGTCGCCCCCACGATGGTGACACGTTGCCCCGTTTTGGCCAACGCCGCCTGCATCATCTGCCCGATCAACTGCATGGCGAAATCTTTGAACGCCAGCGTCGGGCCGTGAAACAGTTCCAATAAGAAATGATTGGGGGCCAGTTGCACCAGTGGCGCGCGCGCAGCATGACCAAAGCCCGCATAGGCGGCGGTTATCAACCCGCGAAATTCATCGTCGCCAAAGGTGTCGCCCAAATAGGGCCGCATAACGCGAAAGGCGATGTCTTCATACGACTGCCCCGCCATCGCAGCGATATCGGCGTGGCTGAACACTGGCACGACCTCGGGCACATAAAGCCCGCCATCGCGGGCAAGGCCTGTCATCATCGCCTCGCCGAATGTCAGAACCGGGGCCTGTCCCCGTGTCGAGATGTACCGCATATTCCGCCCTTAAACCGCTTTTCGCCTGATACGCCAGACCAGCATTGCTGTCATCACCGCCCAGACAAAGGCCAGTGAAAACCATGTGATGGCATAGCCCCAATGATCATTAGGTATAGAGGCGGTATCAACCGGCATCGCCTCTATCCCGTCACCGGTTGGCGTGCGCGCGACAATCATCACCGCTTCGGTGTTTAATTTTGCCGCCATAGCCACGGCATCGCGGCCAAACCACAGACCCGTCTTAAGATCGGGGGGCGGTGTATATTGGTTGGAATCGCGCGGCCACATCAGATTGCCAAGGATTTTTACAGAAGTGGCTGCCAACACCTTGTGCTTGTCGTCATCTTGCAAAAAGCCGCGATCAATCAACAGGCGGCGGTTATCTGCGGTTTGCAGCACCGAAATCACCTGCACCCCCGCCCCGATGATCGACTTGCCGGACAGCACATACAGCACTTCGCCGGTAAAGCGGCCCTCTACTGTAACGGGGCGGTAACGGTCTTTTTCGGGATCAAACGTCGCGGGCACTGGCACGGCCGGGCTGCTGATGCCTGCGGTCATTTCATCCAGCTGGCCGCGCTTTTCATACATCCGCTGGATTTGCCAGATTCCAAGGCCGCACAGGAACGTGACACCCGCCAAGCCAAGCAGCAGCGCAAAGGTCAGACGAAGGTTCATTGCCATGCCTTAAAACGAAAGACGCGGGCCAATCGTGACCCGCGCCCTGAACTTTTGGTCAAAGCCTACTGGCCCCAGACATAAATGGCGGCGAACAGGAACAGCCAGACCACATCCACAAAGTGCCAATACCAGGCCGCTGCTTCGAAACCAATGTGGCGTTCGGGCGTAAAGTGACCCTTGTAGACCCGGATCAGACAGACTGTCAGAAAGATCGTGCCGATCAGCACGTGAAAGCCATGAAACCCCGTCGCCATAAAGAACGATGCGCCATAGATATTGCCGGCAAAGCCAAAAGCCGCATGGCTGTATTCATAGGCCTGAAATCCGGTGAACATTGCCCCCAGCACGATCGCGAGGATCAGTCCGGTCTTGATATCCTGGCGGTTGTTGTTGTCATGCACCAGCTCGTGGTGTGCCCAGGTCGCGGCACAGCCTGACAGCAGCAAGATCAGCGTGTTGATCAACGGCAGATGCCAGGGGTTGAAGGTAACAATGCCTTCGGGCGGCCAAACGCCGTCGACCAGCGGGCTAAGGGGGCCCATCGGATAAAGCGCATGTTTGAAGAAGGTCCAGAACCACGCCGAAAAGAACATCACTTCGGACATGATGAACATGATGAAACCATAGCGCAGACCGATGCGAACGACCGGCGTGTGATCGCCCGTCTGCGCTTCATGCACCACGTCTGACCACCACGCGTACATGGTGTAAAGCACGCCCGTAAAACCGATCAGGCCCATATAGGGGGGCGATCCGTGCATCCACAGCACCGCGCCAAACAGCATGGTAAACGCCGAAGCCGCGCCAAAGAACGGCCAGATCGACGGTGGCAGAATGTGGTAATCGTGGTTCTTGGCATGGGCCATGTTTGGCGTCCTTCGTATCGTTCGGTGTCAGTTTATCGGCTTTGCCGCAGCAGGGGCAAGGGCCGCCTGCTCTTCGGGCAGGGCTGTTTCGTGAAAAGTATAGGAAAGCGTGATTTCGCGGATCAGTTTGGCTTCGGGATCATCCATGATCGACGGATCAACATAAAACGACACCGGCATGACCACCCGTTCACCGGGTTGCAACACCTGCTCGGTAAAGCAGAAACATTCGATCTTGGTGAAATAGCCCCCCGCCTGATCGGGCATCACGTTGTAACTGGCGGTGCCCGCAACGACGCGGCCGGTCGGGTTATAGGCTTCAAAGAACGCCAGCCCGTTTTCACCGATGCGCAGGGTCATCTTGTGTTGAAGCGGTTTGAATTCCCACGGCATCCCCGCCTCAAGCGACGCATCAAAGCGGATGATATGGGTTTGATCGAGGATCACGTCAGGGGCGGCGGCCGCAACAGATGTCGTGCCCGCATAGCCTGTCACCCGGCAGAACCAGTCGTAAAACGGCACGGCAGCAAAGCTGAGCGACAGCATGGTCGCCGCCACACCCAACAGGCCAATAGCGGTTTTTTGTTGTGGCGTCATGGATTTGTGCCTGCCGGAGCCAGTTCGGGCTGCGTCACGTGATCATAGCCCTGCATCGATTCGCCGCGCGTCACCTTCACCACGGTCAGCGCAAACACCAAGGCGACAAACGCCAGCAACACCAGCCCCACCCCAAGATTGCGCGAAAAGCGGCGGCGGTGAATCTCATGTTCAGGTTGAAACGACATCTACCAGCCTCCAAAACCATAGGGGCGCAAGGCCGCCTCGGCCAGCAATGCGCCAAACAGCAAAAACAGATACAGCAAGGAAAAGCGGAACACCGATTTTTCGACTTTATACTTGTCCGCTTCGGCCATCGCCTCATCGCGCCGCCAGATCCGGTAAGCCCCGCGCAGGAATTCCGCACTTAGCACCGTTGCCACCGCCAGATATAGCGGCCCACCGATAGAGGTAAACGCGGTGCCAATCGCAAAAGGCGTCAACAAAATCGTGTAGACCAGGATATGCGCCCGCGTCGATTTGCGGCCATGCGTCACCGTCAGCATCGGCACGCCCGCGGTGTGATAGTCTTCCTTCATGAACAGCGCCAAGGCCCAGAAATGCGGCGGCGTCCACATAAAGATCAGCATGAACATCAACACGGCCTCAACCGAGATCGACCCCGTCGCACAAACCCAGCCGATCATCGGCGGAAACGCCCCGGCAGCGCCCCCAATTACAATGTTCTGCGGGGTCAGGCGTTTCAGCCACATCGAATACACAACGGCATAGAAAAAGATCGTGAACGCCAGCAGCCCCGCCGCCACCGCATTGGTCGCCAGCCACAGCATCACCACGGATATACCCGACAGCGCCAGGCCAACCGCCAGCGCCTCGCCGGGTTGCACCATGCCCGATGGCACAGGGCGGCTTTGGGTGCGCCGCATCACCGCATCAATATCAGCATCCCACCACATGTTCAGCGCACCCGACGCGCCCGCGCCCAAAGCAATGAACAGTATTGCCGCAAAGGCCTCAACCGGGTGCAGGCCATTGGGGGCCACCAGCAAACCAACAAGGGCGGTAAACACCACAAGCGACATCACGCGCGGCTTTAAAAGCTGCACGAAATCGCCAAACCCCGCTTCGCGCGGCACATCAACAGACCGGATATCGGCCATGGTCATCCTGCTTTCCAGCTCGCAAGGGCCCCGGATTGGGGGCCCAAATCAGATCGTCAGATCAAGCCCAAAGGCGGATCAGTTCGCGGCCAGCTGCAGATTGCCAGCTTTCGCGCCTTCCAGCCATTTGTCATACACCTCTTGCGACACAACCTTGACGGTGATCGGCATATAGGCGTGGTTCTTGCCGCAGATATTTGTGCATTGGCCAAAGTAAATGCCTTCCTTTTCCGCCTTGAACCACAACCGGCCCAAACGGCCCGGCACGCCAGACTGCATTACGCCAAAAGCGGGCATCGCCCAGGCGTGGATCACGTCAGACCCGGTCACCTGCATCACAATGGTCTTGCCCACCGGGATAACCACGGCGGTATCAGTGGCCAACAGGTAATCGCTGTCTTTGTAACCGTTCTTCGCCAGATCAGCTTTTTCAAGCAGGAAGCTGTCAAAGCTGACGCCATCATCGACGTATTCATAGTTCCAATACCACTGATTGCCCGTGGCTTTGATCGTGATGTCTGCGACAGGAATTTCTTGCTGTTTGAACAGCGCGGGCAGCGAAAACGATCCGATGGCGACCAAAATCAGGATTGGAATGATTGTCCAACCGATTTCCAGCGCCGAATTGTGGGTGAAGGTGGCCGGCGTCGGATTGGCCTTGCGGTTAAAGCGCACGAAAATGATGACCAACAGCGCGGTCACAAACACCACGATGGCCGCCATAATCGCCAGAACCCAGTAATCCAGCCACTGCAATTCGCGCGCAAGTTCGGTGGCGGCAGGTTGGTGATCCATGCCGCCTGGCACCGGAACGCCGATGGTTTCCAGTGCCTGCGCCAACAGTGCCCCCGGCATCAGCAACCCCAAGCCCGCAGTGGCAATACCATTCATCATGGACGTAAGACGCATGTTCTTTTCCCGTATCAAAGGGCAGCTTTTCCGCCACCTTTTCCGCCAGACCCAGCACAAGGCAGGCTTCATTGTTTATGCTTGCCCTAAAACCATATAAGGGGCGGGCAGACAAGAGAAACCATTGCGGCAAATGACCGCTTGCAAAATCAATTCGCAGCCAAACTGAATGATTATTGTAGCGACCCGGGGCCATCGGTGCGGGAAGGGACTTTGTGAATGCGACTGGCGTTGCAGCTGGGGCTTGGGCTGATTGGGATTTATCTGGTCATTTTGGGCGCGATGGTGACGTTTCAACGCCAGTTGCAGTATTTCCCGGGCCACAAAGCCCCACAGCCCGCCGATGTCGGACTGGTCGGCGTCGATGTAATCACCCTGCCCACGCGGGACGGCGAAACGATCCGGCTGTGGTATGTGCGGGCCAAAGCTGATCTACCAACTGTGCTGTATTTCCAAGGCAATGCGGGTGAAATCGCCGATCGCGCTGACCGCTTTTCCAGCTACCAATCACAGGGGTTTGGCGTCGCGTTTCTGTCCTATCGTGGCTATGGCGACAGCTCGGGCAGCATCACCGAAGCCGGTCTGATCAGTGATGCGATCACGGCCTATGAGTGGCTGATTGCCCAAGATATCGCCCCCGCCCGCATCATGGTGGTGGGCGAATCCCTTGGCACGGGCATCGCGGTTCAACTTGCAGCGTCACATGCCGTGGGCGGCGTGGCGCTGGAGGCACCCTATACCTCGACCGCAGACGTTGCTGCTGGGATTTATCCATGGCTGCCCGTGCGCTGGCTGATGAAGGATCAGTTCCGCTCGATTGACCATATCGCCCAAATCGCCGCGCCTTTGCTGATCCAGCATGGCGATGCCGATCAGGTGATCCCCTATGTCTTTGGTCAACGGCTGTTCGCCGCCGCACAGGACCCCAAGATCTTTGAAACCCTTGCCGATCAAGGCCATGAGGCGCTGTTTGCCCCCGACACCTGGGCGCGCGAAGTCGCCTTCTTTGCGCAAATCCCGCAAAACTAGCGCCGTAAAACTGCCGCGCCTTGCGATACCCGGCCCCGCGCCTTACGTTTGTCCCGGAACGGACCGCATTGCCCCATGCTCCTCCGCCCCCTGAAAGGCACTTCCATGACCGACGCCCCCTTCCGCCCGTTCGAAACCTATCTGGATGAGGCCGCGGCTCTTGCCACCCTGCGCAGCGCCACCACGGGGGCCGATGACGGGGAATTGTTCCTTGAACGCCGTCGCTCCGAGGCGATTGTGCTGGATGATGGCCGCATCAAGAACGCCAGCTATGATGCCTCCGAAGGCTTCGGCTTGCGCGCCGTGCGCGGCGAGGTGGCAGGCTATGCCCATTCCACCGAAATTTCCGAATCCGCCCTGATCCGCGCCAGTGCCACCGCGCGGCTGGCGGTTGGGGCGGGAGGTGGGACGATGGCAACAGCCCCCGGCCGCACAAATATCAAACTCTATGGCGACGCCGATCCGATGGCCGATGCCACGTTTGCGGTGAAAATCGACCTGCTGAAGGAAATTGACGCCTACGCCCGCGCGCTGGATCCCCGCGTGGTGCAAGTCTCCGCCACCATCGCCGCTGGCCTGCAAGAAATCGAAATCCTGCGCCCCGAAGGCCAGCGTTTCGCCGATATCCGCCCGATGGCGCGGATGAATGTGTCGGTGATCGTAGACTCCCATGGTCGGCGCGAACAAGGGGGCACGGGTGGCGGCGGGCGGTTCGGCCTGGCGCGGCTGATGGACCCGTCAAACTGGCAGCCCATGTTGCGTGAGGCACTCCGCATAGCGCTGGTAAACCTGGATGCAGTGTCGGCCCCCGCGGGTATGTTCGATGTGGTGCTTGGCCCCGGCTGGCCCGGCATTTTACTGCATGAAGCAATCGGTCATGGGTTAGAGGGCGATTTCAACCGCAAGAAAACCTCGGCCTTTGCAGGGTTAATGGGCCAGATGATTGCGGCCCCCGGTGTCACCGTGCTGGACGATGGCACCATGCCAGACCGGCGCGGCAGCCTTTCGGTGGATGATGAAGGCACGCCTTCGGCCAAGAACACACTGATCGAAGACGGCCGCCTTGTTGGCTATATGCAAGACCGCCAGAACGCCCGGCTGATGGGGGTGGCCCCCACGGGCAACGGGCGACGCGAAAGCTTCGCGCATATCCCGATGCCGCGGATGACCAACACCTATATGCTGTCCGGCCCCGATGATCCGGCCGGGATCGTGGCATCGCTGAAGGATGGGATCTATGCGGTCGGCTTTGGCGGTGGCCAGGTCGATATCACCAACGGCAAATTCGTGTTTTCCTGCACCGAAGCCTACCGGGTGCGAAATGGCGTGGTCGGAGAAGCCGTAAAGGGCGCCACCCTGATCGGCGACGGGGCCACCGCACTGAAACAAATCCGCGCCATTGGCAACGATCTCGCACTTGACCCTGGCATCGGCAATTGCGGCAAAGCGGGCCAATGGGTGCCGGTCGGCGTGGGCCAGCCGACCCTGCTGCTCGGCGGGCTGACGATTGGCGGCTCGGCGACGTAAGGGGCAAGCGCGGCATGCCCGATCTTCACTATACCAATGATCGCCTTGTCCGCCTTTACGACGCCGAAAGCGGGTGGAGCGCGGATCGCCAGTTCTATCTGACCCTAGCGGGCCCCGCCCCGCAACGCATCCTCGATCTGGGCTGCGGCACCGGGCTGATGTGCGATGCCTATACCGCAGCGGGACACAATGTGACGGGCGTCGATCCTGCCGCAGCAATGCTGGATATCGCCCGCCAAAAGCCACATGGCGCGCGGGTCAATTGGGTGGAGGTGGCCGCGCAAGACTTTGAAAGCGACGATAGGTTCGATCTGATCATCATGACGGGCCACGCCTTTCAGGTGCTGCTGCACGACGCCGACATCGCCACCACCTTTGCTACGGCGCGCGCGCATCTGGCCCGCGCTGGCCGGTTTGTGTTTGAAAGCCGCAACCCGGCGGTTGATTGGGCGGGCCGCTGGCATGGCCAAAAGACGACAGTCATGGACCAAGGCGAACCGATAAATATCGCGCGATCGGTCTTGAACGAAAGCCGCGATCAGATCAGGTTTGCCACCACCTACGCCCTGCCCGAGGGGATATTCACATCCTATAGCACCCTTCGCTTTCTCCGCTGCGATCAGATCCGTACAAAGCTGACCAACGCGGGCTTTGCGATTGACGCCCTTTGTGGCGGTTGGGATGGCAGCCCCTTTAACCCTCTCACCTCGGATGAAATGATCTTTGTCGCGACCTGACCCACGCTGCTCAAGGCATTTACGATCATTTCCGGTTGATCTAGGCTAAGAACCATCATGGTCGCTGCCGCTTACAGGGCATTCACCTGCCCAAAGGAGCCATGCGATGATCCTTGTCGGCCAGTTTGACAGCCCCGTCACCCGCCGCGTCGGCATTGTGCTGACCCATTACGGCCTGCCGTTCCGCCGCGACACGCGGTCGGTCTTTGGCGATTTCACCGCACTGGCAGAAATCACCCCGATGACCCGCATTCCCGCGCTGATACTGGACGATGGCGAGGTGGTGATCGACAGCGGTGCAATCATTGACCATCTCGATGAAATCGCTGGCACCAGCAGCGCGTTGATCCCGCGCAACGGCCCCGAACGCCGCCGGGTGCTGCAGGCCACGGCGATGGCCTATGCCTGCTTTGAAAAAGCCGGTGCTTTGGTATACGAGCGTCACTTCCACCCCGCAGCCCATATCAGCGCCGCGTTTGAAACCCGCTGCCTGACCCAACTTGCCGCAGGTCTTGCCGCCTTGAACGCCCGCAGTGATGGCCCATGGCTGTGCGGTGCCTTCAGCCATGCCGATATCATGACCGCCTGCGCCATCGCCTGTATGAAACTGCGCCTGCCCGAAGCCTTCCCACCCCGCACCTATCCCCAGCTGGAAACGCTGGTTGCCCAAGCCGAAGCGCTGCCCGCCTTTATCGCCTGCCAGATCGGGGCCAACGAAACCATGCCGACGGGATAACGCCCTGCACCTTTACCTGTTTTCAAATATCCTCGGGGGGGTCACCATTGCCTTGGCAATGGCGACGGGGGGCAGACAGCCCCCTCTTCAAAATTCTTAGATAAGAATTTTGGCTCTTGCCCAATCCGTGGTTTTTTCTGCTACCTGCAGATGCGCCACCGTCGCCGCAACTGCAACAACCGGATCCATAAAATGAGCCTGCTCTACTCCAGCCCAAACGGATATGACGCGCTGGGGTTTCGCCGTCTGCTGCTGGCGCTGATCATGGCCTGGCTTTTGCCTTCGGTGATAGCGACCATCGCGCTGGCAGTGCAAAAACTTGCAAACACCGCCGCTTTGGGTGATCCGGGCCTGATGGCCTGGGCCCTGTCGGTGCTGCTGCTGATGTCCCCTGCGCTTAGCTGGCTTGGCCTGTTGCTGGCAGCACCTTTTGTGGCTGTACTGATGGATCGGGGCTGGTTTGGCTGGATCCCTGCGCTGGCCCTTGGCCTGCTCTGCGGCGCGTTGATCGCTTATCTGATGCAAAACACAATCGCGATAACGTTCGGGGCCGCGCAAATTGCGGCGTTGCGGGCCATCCTTGGCCGGATCCGCCCGGTGGCGTTTGACCCTGCACGGGCCTAACCCCCGCCACCCGCCCCCCCCCCGAACCGCCCTAGTCGCGGTTAAACCTGGCCTTCAACGCATCGGCAAAGGCATTTCCGGCTTGACCCGCAGCGGGCGCTGCCGAACTTGGTCCCGCTTTGCCCTTTGGAGGCGCGGGCGCACGGTCGCGGGCCTGATCGCGGGCCTCGCTGCTGTCGCGCTTCATCGTCAGGCCGATGCGTTTGCGCGGTACGTCCACCTCGACCACCCGCACCTGCACCACGTCCCCGGCCTTGACCACCGCATGCGGGTCTTTGACAAATGTATCGGACAGCTGGCTGACATGCACCAACCCGTCCTGATGCACGCCGATATCGACAAACGCGCCAAACGCCGCCACATTGGTGACCGTGCCTTCCAGCAGCATGCCGGGCTTCAGGTCTTTGATATCATTGATACCATCGGCGAATGTGGCGGTTTTGAAACTGGGGCGCGGATCGCGGCCGGGTTTTTCCAATTCGGCCAGAATGTCTCGCACCGTTGGCAGACCAAACTTTGCGTCCACAAACCGCGCGGCATCCAATCCCCGCAACGCCGATCCATCCGCCATCAACGCCCGGATATCGCGCCCACAGGCGGCAACGATTTTGCGTGCCAGATCGTAGGCTTCGGGATGCACGGATGAGGCATCCAGCGGCTCTTTCCCGCCCGTGATGCGCAGAAATCCTGCCGCCTGTTCAAATGCCTTCGGCCCCAACCGCGCGACCTTCAGCAAATCGCGCCGGGTCGAAAACGGCCCGTTCACATCGCGGTGCGCCACAATCGCCTCGGCCAACCCGGCACCCACGCCAGACACCCGCGCCAACAGCGGGGCCGATGCGGTGTTCAGATCAACCCCCACCGCGTTCACCGCATCTTCAACAACCGCCTCAAGACTGCGCGCCAACCGGTACTGATCAACATCATGCTGATACTGCCCTACCCCAATTGCCTTGGGCTCAATTTTCACCAGTTCCGCCAACGGGTCTTGCAGCCGCCGGGCAATGGAAACAGCCCCCCGCAGCGACACATCCATCCCCGGAAATTCCCGCGCCGCCAGTTCAGACGCCGAATACACCGACGCCCCCGCTTCAGACACGATCACCTGTCGCGGCTTTTCCCCCGGCAGCACCGCCAACAGATCGGCCACCATCTTTTCCGTCTCACGGCTGGCGGTGCCATTTCCGATAGAGATCAGCTTGACGCCATGTTTCCCGATCAGTTTGGCGATTGCCACCTGAGCCGCGCGCACCTCGTTCCTCGGCTGAAACGGATAGACCGTTTCGGTGTCCAAAACCTTGCCTGTCGCATCAATCACCGCCACTTTCACCCCGGTGCGAATGCCCGGATCAAGCCCCATCGTGGCCCGCCCACCCGCAGGGGCCGCCAGCAGCAAGTCTTTCAGATTACGCGCAAATACATGAATTGCCCCGGCCTCGGCGCGTTCCCGCAAATCGCCCATAAGATCCAGCGTCAGCGTGGTTTTCAATTTGACCCGCCACGCCCAGGCTGCGGCCTCGCGCAGCCAGACATCGCCAGCCCCCCGCCCCGACGCCATCAAAGCCACCCCGCAACTGCGTTCTGACGGGCTGTCGCCTTTGGGCGCATCGGGATCAATTTCCAGATCAACCGCCAGAAACCCTTCATTCTGTCCGCGCAACATCGCCAGAACCCGATGACTTGGCGCGGAATGCCACGGCTCGGAATGGGTTAAGTAATCGGAAAACTTGGCCCCTTCGGTTTCCTTGCCCGCAACGCCTTTTGATACCAACCGCGCCACCGATTTCATATGAGTGCGCAGACGGCCCAACAGCGCGGCATCCTCGGCCAGCGACTCAGTGACAATATCGCGCGCGCCGTCCAACGCGGCTTTCACATCCGGCACGGCATCGCAAATATACCCCACGGCTAAAACAGCCGGATCAAGCCTGCGATCCGCCAATATCCGTTCCGCCAACGGACCCAACCCATTTTCCCGCGCAATCATCGCGCGGGTTCTGCGTTTGGGTTTGAAGGGCAGATAGATGTCTTCAATTTCCGATTTCGTCGTGGCGCGGGCGAGGCCTTGCGCCAAAGCATCGGTCATTTTGCCCTGATCGGTGATCGACCCAACAATCGCCGCCCGCCGCGCCTCAAATTCACGCAAGTAAACCAGCCGTTCCGCCAGATTGCGCAGCTGCGTGTCATCCAGCCCCCCCGTCACCTCTTTGCGATAGCGCGCGATGAACGGCACCGTCGCACCTTCATCCAGCAGCGCCACCGCAGAGATCACTTGCGCAGGGCTGGCGGCAATCTCCGTTGCAATCGCAAGGGTAATGCGGCGGATGGCGGCGGGGTCGATGGCGGTCATGGGGGCATTGTCCTGATATTGGACGCCAACCCTACCGCGCGCACCGGGCAGGGCCAAGGGGCGCTGATCAGCTTTTCTGATGGGAAAGATGGTACCACGTCCCCGGCTCGAACGGGGGACCTCTAGATCCACAATCTAGCGCTCTAACCAGCTGAGCTAACGCGGCACTGATGGGCGATTTACCCCCAGCCCACCCGAATTGCAAGAGCAGGATTGCCAACGAAAGGTGGTCTTGTTAGGGCAAAGGTCAAAGCGTTCGGATGGGTGGACCATGGGCATCGACAAACAAAGCGACATCGCGGCGAATATTCAGATCGGGCCAACCGACGCGGGCATGGTGAGGATCTATATCGAGGCCGATGGCGGCGTGGAACTGCCCTTGGATTTTGATCCCGAAGAAGCCGACGAGATTGCCGAAGAACTGCGTGCAGCGGCAGAGGCGGCGCGGATGATGGGGCAAGGCGGCAAAACCAAGCCGAAGGGCCGTTAGACCGACAACGCGCTGACGCCCGGATCGCGGTGCCATTGCAACCGGATGGCCGCATGGCGCGCGAATTTCTGCACCATCACCTTTCGCCGCGCCGGGGCCAGCGGCGTGTCCGGCCCCATACGGATGATCTCGGCGCTATAGGCATCGGCAATGATCAGGCCGGTTTCGGCAGGCAATAATTCGGTCGGAAAATCGCCATCTACCGCCCAGAAAAACCGATCACACCACGGCAGATAGCCCTGCCATTTCTGATCAGACAGATAATCCGCCCGGCTGGATTTGCATTCAATCACCCAAATCTCGCCCTTCGGCCCCAGCGCCATCACATCCACCCGCAAGCCGGGCGTGGGCACCAACTCCTCCACCGTCACAAAATCAAACTGCCGCATCGCACGGGCCACACCACGCGCGAGGCGTTGGCCGGGCATGTTGGGCAGAGGTTGGTCGGGATCGGGGATCAGGGTCATGGGGCGAG
>JAYUHO010000108.1:0-15641 GCA_043766915.1 Cypionkella sp. | reverse complement strand
AAAATCTTAAGGAACACATCATGGCCGAAGATGGAATAAACAGCTTTATGACTGGCCCGGATGAACAGGGCCGCTTTGGTCAATTCGGCGGGCGGTTTGTGTCAGAAACCTTGATGCCCTTGATCCTTGATCTTGAGGCGCGGTATGAGTTCGCCAAGACTGATCCGGCGTTTTGGGCCGAAATGGATTGGCTGTGGAAACACTATGTGGGCCGCCCAAGCCCGCTGTATTACGCCGAACGGCTGACCAAACATCTGGGTGGTGCCAAGATCTATATGAAGCGCGACGAGTTGAACCATACCGGCGCGCATAAGATCAACAATGTGTTGGGCCAGATCATTCTGGCGCGGCGCATGGGCAAGACCCGGATCATTGCGGAAACCGGGGCGGGGCAGCACGGGGTGGCGACGGCCACGGTATGTGCCAAGTTTGGGTTGCAATGCGTGGTCTACATGGGCGCGCATGACGTTGAACGCCAAGCGCCGAACGTGTTCCGGATGAAGCTGTTGGGGGCCGAGGTTATTCCTGTCACCAGTGGCCGTGGCACGTTGAAAGACGCGATGAACGATGCGTTGCGCGATTGGGTGACCAATGTGCGCGATACGTTTTATTGCATTGGTACCGTGGCCGGCCCGCACCCGTACCCCGCGATGGTGCGCGATTTCCAAAGCATCATCGGCAAAGAAGTGCGCTGGCAACTGGCTGAACAAGAGGGCGAAGGACGCCTGCCTGATACCATTATTGCGGCCATTGGCGGTGGGTCAAACGCGATGGGGTTGTTTTATCCGTTTCTGGATGATCCATCGGTGAACATCATCGGCGTTGAGGCTGGCGGCAAAGGCGTTGATGACCGCATGCAGCATTGCGCCAGCCTGACCGGCGGTCGGCCGGGCGTGCTGCACGGCAACCGGACGTATTTGTTGCAAGACCCGGATGGACAAATTCTGGAAGGGTTTTCGATCAGCGCCGGTCTGGACTATCCGGGCATTGGCCCCGAGCATTCCTGGCTGCATGATATGGGACGCGCGCAATATGTCAGCATCACCGATGCCGAGGCGCTGGAGGCGTTTGAGCTTTCGTGCAAGCTGGAAGGCATCATCCCGGCGCTGGAACCCAGCCACGCGCTGGCGCATGTGATGAAAATCGCGCCGGAATTGCCTGCCGACCACATCATCGTGATGAACATGTGCGGGCGCGGTGACAAAGATATTTTCACCGTGGCCAAGCACCTTGGCTTTAACATGACGGTATAGATGAATTAAAACAATGTCTTAGGTCCATAAACGAAGGTTTACGGGCCTTTTTCACTGATAATTCAAGCGGCGCAAACCTTTGACGGATAGCCGAACGAAATGGCTTTGCCACACTGGCATCTGGCCACGCACCACGATTCGGGCAGCACATCCTGTTGCCCGCATCGGCGTGATGGGTCGACGGCAGTAGACTAAAGTAATGAGTTCGGAGAGATCCGCGAAATGTTAAACCTACGAGTGACCCATAGTGCGAGTGCTTCGGTGGCCGTGTTGAGGGTTCTGTCGTATATGGCTTTGGCCGACGACATGACCGTCAACGCGGGTGCCGGGGATGAAGGAAACCCGATCCGTCAAAGGCGTCTGGTGGCCAGGGCGCAACGATTTGCCTGACGGCAAACGGGCAAGGAATAAAGGGCTGCGGTGGGGGCTGCGGCTTGGGTATCGGGAGGGTAATGATGCAAAAACTGCTGCTGGCAATAGCATTGATTTTGGGATCGGCGCTTCCGGGATTGGCCGACGCCATAGCGGATCGGGTTGTGGCAAACCTGGAAAAACAAGGCTTTACCGTCGTGCGCATCGACCGCACATGGCTGGGCCGGATGTGGATTTTGGCCGAACGCCGGGATGTGCGCCGCGAGATCGTTTTTAATCCGGTCACGGGTGAAATTTTGCGCGACTACGCAGTGAAGATTGCACTGAATGAGCGCAGTGACGGCGATCGGTCTGGCACGCAGTCGGCAGTCACGTCGCCGTCTGTCGAGACCGATCCGGAACCGGAAATTACCGGATCCAAGCTTGAAATTGACGCAGGCCTGGCAAGTTCGATAGTTGCGCCGGGTGAAATTATGCTTGACCCGGTAAATCCAATCGCGCCCCAATAGCCTGATGGCCAGTTCAACCCTAAGCCCTTGTTTTTGGTGCCGTGCGTGACGCGTGCGACGGCCTTTTTGCTGTTGCTTTTGGTGCAGGCGGCCTGCGTTGGGGTGTTTGTGCTGGATCTTTTGATGTCGATCTTTGGCTTTTACCCTGTGCCGCTGGCTTGGACCACGCGCGAGTTGATGGAGATGGGCGCGGGCGTCGGCTTGGTTCTGGGGCTGATTTTTGGCACAATTCTGGTGTGGCGGGCCTTTTCGGAACTGACCCAAGCCAAAGCGCGGCTTGATCTGGCCTCGACGGCATTTCTGGATTTGTTGACCACCCGGTTTGAGCAGTGGGCCCTTACGGCGGCTGAACGCGATGTTGCCATGTTTGCGATCAAAGGGCTGTCAGTTCAGGAAATTGCGCGCTTGCGTGATACCAGCGAAGGCACCGTCAAAGCGCAGACCGCTGCGATTTACCGCAAAGCCTGCGTTACCGGGCGTCCGCAACTGCTCAGTCTGTTTATTGATGATATGATGGGCGGCACACCGTCGGGTGACGCCCAAACCCTGATGGTCAAGCGCGCGGCCAAGGCAGATGAATAGACGTTACCGGGGCGATTGCCCCGTGAATCCACGCTCAAATCGCAAAAATGCCCCAAAACCGCCTAAACTGAGGTTTAGAGCCGCAAACTATGTGTCTAGGCGGCCGTGCCTAAACCGCAGGTCAATTCCTGTTGGTGCCTGGTCCTGTCATCTCTGAACCCATAGCCGATCTGGCTGTTCGCCTGCTGATTTGAACCCCCGTTGACCACGACATGCCGTGGCAATGACCCAACGAAGGATGTTACAATGAAACTGAGAACCAAGTTTATGATGTTCACCGCCGCGATGGCATTGTCCACCGGAATGGCAATGGCGGCGATCACCGGGAGTGATGTGGTCAGCACCTATCAGGCGCAAAACTATTCCTATATCCAAGTCAAAGAAGGCCCGACCCAGATCAAGGTTGAGGCAATCAAGGACGGCATGCAGATCGAAGTGATCTATGACAAGGCCACTGGCGATGTGGTCAGCACCGAGTCTGGTGTTGCCAGCGCAGAAGATGCCGCGAAAACTGGCGTTTCGGTGAAAGTCGTGAAGGCCGATTTTGGCGGCAAAGATGGCAAGCACGGTAAAGATGACGATCAGCCCGGCGTTGATGACGGTGATCACAACGGCGACGTTGGTGATGACAACGGCGACAACGGCGATGACAACGGTGACGACAGCGGTGACGACAATAACGACAGCGGCGATGACAACAGTAACGACGACGGCGACAGCAGTGATCACAGCGGCGACAGCGGCGACAGCGGTGATGACAATGACGGTGACGGTGACGGCGGCAATGGCAGCAGCGGCAGCGACGATTCCGGTTGTGCGGACTGATCCAGGTTTGGCCTAGGTCATAGCTTTTCGGCGCCCCGGTCTTGCCGGGGCGCCGCCGATACTAGATACTGCATATAGACGGGGTTCAGGCCCCGGTGGGGATACGATGAACAGGCGTCATTTTCTGATGGTCTTTGGTGTGGGCGCCCTTGCCGGCGCGTCTGCCTTTGCATCGACATTTGAAGACGCGGTTGTGGCACAGCTGACGTTGCAAGGTTATAAATCCATCACTGTCGAGCGCACGCTTTTGGGACGTGTAAAGATTGTTGGCCTGCTTGATACAGGGCGGCGTGAAATTATCCTGAATCCGCGCACCGGTGAGATTTTGCGCGATCTTTGGATGGTGAATGCGGGTGGGCCGATAGTTCCTAAAATCAGAGATAAATCTGACACCAGTGGCAAGGGCGGCGATGACGGCGGTGGTGACACCGACGGCGGTGGCTCTGGCGATGGCAGTGGCGATGACGGTGGCAGTGGTGATAACAGTGGCAGCGGCGGTGATAGTGGCGGCGATGGCAGCGGCGACAATAGCGGCGGTGGCGATAACAGTGGCCCCGGCAGTAACAGTGGCAGCGGCGATACCAGTGGCGGCGGAGATACCAGTGGCGGCGGTGGCGATGACGGGGACAAAGATGAGGACTGATCCGCTGACCCTCATCTGGTTCCGACTGCGAAGACAGGGTGCGGCATCCGGCAAGACAAAAATCGGATTGGTGGCAATGTGAAGGGCGCAGTTGCCACCCTGACTATTTTCTTGATTCAAGCGCTGTGTGCGTTCTTTTTTGTGTCAGACATTTTGTCGTCGTTCTTTGGCTTTTCCTCGATGCCATTGTCGTGGGAAACGCGTGAGTATCTGGAAATTGCCGCAGCGTTTGGCCTGATTTTGGGATTGGTTTTGGGCGGCATGGCCCTGCGCCGGGCCTTGCTGCAACGCAACGCGGCCCAGGCACGGTTGCGCCGCGCATCCGGGGCTTTCATGGATTTGTTGGCCGAACGGTTTGAGACGTGGGGGCTTACGCCTGCGGAAAAAGATGTGGCGCTGTTTGCAATCAAGGGGCTGTCCACCGCCGATATTGCGGTGCTGCGTGTCACATCCGAAGGCACGGTAAAGGCTCAGACCAATGCGATTTATCGCAAAGCCGGCGTGTCAGGCCGCCCGCAACTGTTGTCGTTGTTTATCGACGACCTGATGCAGGATGAGGGCGGCGGGTTGCGCTTGCCTGCTTTGCCGCAACCAAACTCGGATCAGTCCGCCGCATAAAGCTGCAAGACATCCAAAGGCACCACATCCAACGTGCGCTGGTGGGTTGATGCCAGCCAAACCTTGGGGGCAGCGCCTTCGTCGTGGGCTTGTAAAAACCGGCTGGCACAGAGACACCATTTGTCCCCCGGTTTTAATCCGGCAAAGCCGTATTCGGGGCGCGGGGTGGACAGATCATTGCCAAGATATTTTGACAGCGCCAGAAATTCCGCCGTCATTCCTGCGCAAACTGTGTGCAGGCCCTGATCCATCGGGCCGGTATCACAGCAGCCATTGCGGAAAAATCCAGTGACGGGGGTGGTCGAACACGGGCCCAAGGCGGTGCCCAGCACATTGACGGATGGTTCACGCATGGGTGTCTCCTGTGGTCATGGATTGGGGCTGCGGTCCGGCATTTTTGCGCGGCCAGGCGGTTGCCGCAAGGGGGGGCAGCAAGGTGCCCGACACCAGCCGCGTCAGCACCGCGCGCACGACGGGCAGTTTAGACATCGGGGCAAGGATATGGTCGCGCAAGCGGGGCAAAATCCGGCTGTGCGATTGATACATCGGGGTGAAGGCAGCACTCATGCCCTGATAGCCGCGTACATGCCACCGGCGCAGAGCGGCATAGCGGGGCAGGGCGTCGTCCAGATCGCAACTGGCAATCGCGGTGGCCAGCGCCATCGCATCCAACAGCGCCATGTTGGCACCCTGGCCCAATTGAGGGCTGGCGCGGTGGGCCGCATCGCCGATAAACGCCAGCGCGGGTGCATAGGGGCGGCGCAAGGTGCCGTGGCTATAGGCGGCGGGCGTCATTTGCGGGGCCTGGGTGATAAATGGTGCCATTTCGGGCCAGAACGCCACAACTTCGGCGCGCCAGTCGTCTTGGTCTCGCATGGCCCATGTGGCCAGATCGATCCGCGGCATCGACCAGAAGATGGCCGCGCGTGGGGTGGGATCGCCGGGCAGATGACCGATCGGCAACACCCCCGCCATGCGATGCGCGCCCAGGTAGCGTTGGATCAACCGGTTGGGCGCAAAAGGGGTATCGCCCGGCCAGGCCACATGCCCCCAAACCGCGCCATATGGCAGCGCGCGGGCCTGCAACGGCGACAAGGACGATCCCGCCCCCGAGGCATCTATCACCAGATCGAACGGGCCAAGCCTGTCGGCGTTGTGCGATGCTATCCATCGCCGGGTGCCATCCTGCGGTGCGCCCGTCACCAGTGCGCCGGTCCTGACGGCAACGCCCGCCGCCAAGGCCGCATCCCACAGCACCGAAAAAAGCGCCGCCCGGTGCAGCGCAAGTCCCGGCGCATGGGGCGCGTAGGAGACGTCCAGCACCGTACGCGCGCCTGCATGGCCCAGCATATGGGTGATGGGGGCGGACATGGCGCGGGCCGCAGCACCCGCGCCGATTTCGTCCAGCACGGCCAATCCGACGGGTTGCAGAACCAGGCCCGATCCGACCGGACCCGCCGTCTGAAACCGCTCAACCAAGGTAACATCATGGCATGCCCGCGCCAGCAATGCGCCCGCAGCCAATCCGCCCATGCCCGCGCCAACTATGCCAATTGAATAGCGTTTCATCTGCACAATTGACGCTGGATTTTCTGTCAGCGCAAGGTGCGACGGGTCTGCATTTCCCTACTGTGCAGTGCGCGGCCCTTTGCCTATGGTCGCGGCACATGTCCTTTGTCGGAGACTGTCTATGGAAGGCCTTTTCGTGCTGCTGATCTTGGTCGCGCTGGCGATCCCGGTGTTGATCATTGTGTTGTTGGTAGGCCAATCCAAACTGAAATCCCGCGTCGACCGGCTGGAGCGGGCGTTTCGCGAGCAGCGGGCCGCGATTGCCGCCGGGGTTCAAGCCGCCGCTGCTGCGCCGGACGCAGCGCAAGGCATTCCAGTGCAACCGGCCGCCGCCGCATATCTGGCAGTGCCGCCCGCGAAAACGATCCGGGCAGAGGTGGTTGCAGAACCGCCAGCCTCGCAGATCGTCTCGCCCTTCGATCTGGAAAAATCCGATACCGCGGATCTGGCCGCCCGCGCGCAAGCCGCTGCCAATGATCAGAACCGTCCGCTTGTGGTGCGCCCTGACCGGGTTGCGGCCTTGGTGAAATGGCTGACCACGAATTGGGTTTACGCGGTATCGGCGCTGTCGCTGGCGTTGGCGGGGGTGTTTTTCGTGCAGTACGGCATGGAAAAGGGCCTGTTGCCGCCGGGGCTGCGGGTGATTTTCGCGATGCTGTTTGGGGCCTGCCTGATTGGTGGGGGGGAATGGCTGCGTCGCAAACATGGCGATGGGATTGATAAAACCACCGCCTATTTGCCATCGGTCTTTGCGGGGGCGGGGATTGTGACGATCTTTGCCGCCATTCTGGCCGCGCGGCAGCTTTATGGGTTGATCGGGCCACAGATGGCGTTTGTGGGCCATGTCGCCACGGCTGTGTTGGCGGTTGGGCTGGGCTGGATTTACGGCCCGCTGTTGGTGGCAGTGGGGCTGTTGGGTGCTGCCCTTGCACCGTTTATCGTGGCGGGGGATACCGAGGCAGGTCCATGGCTATACGCCTATTTCGCCCTGATCACGGCGGTAGGTCTGGCGGTTGATGCGATACGGCGCTGGGCTTGGGTGTCGGTGCTGGCGCTGGTGCTGGGCTATGGCACGGGGTGGTTGATGTTGGTCGCAGATGCCGGCGTGCCGGGGTGGGTTGCGATGGTGGTGGTGCTGGCGCTGATGGCGGTGATTTTGCCGATGTTGTCGGTGGTGCCGCGCCATGCGGGGCCAAACACGCTGCAATCGATTCTGCAGGGGGCCAGGGTGGGTTGGCCGATTTTCCCGACACGGCTGGCGGCAGGGGCGGCTTTGGCCAGCACTGTCGGTTTGGCAATGGTCGCGGGTGCCGCGCCAACAGAGGCTTTGTTGGCGCTGGCAGCCTTGACGTTGCTGGCGCTGGCCTATCTGGTTTGGGCCGACCGCGCCGAGGGGTTGGATGATCTGGCGCTGTTGCCAGCGGTTGGATTTTTGGCGTCCTTGGCACTGCAGGGCTTTGGGTCATTGCCGCTTTGGCGTACGTTCGCCAGTCAGGCCATCGCAAACCGTTTGCCCGAAGTATCGCCGCCGATGACGATGATCTGGCTGCTGGCCATGGCCGTGGCCATATCGGCGGCGGCGGCGCTGCGGTCTTTCCGCGATGGGCCGCTGCGGATTGCCTACGGTTTGGGCGCGGTGCTGGTGGCCCCGTTGGCGGTGGCGATACTGGAGTTGTTGTGGCAACCCGCGCTAGTGATCGGGGCCTATCCATGGGCGCTGCATGCCATGGCGATTGCCGCCGGAATGGTGATGCTGGCGCTGCGCTATGCGCGGAGGGATGGCGCAGATCACCGACGCTTTGCCTATGCCACGCTGTCGGCGCTTTCGTTGATTGCACTGTCGCTGTTTGTGGTGATGACAAGTGCCACTGCGCTGACGCTGGCGCTGGGCGTGTTGGCGGTGGTGGCGGCATGGCTGGACCGCAGGTTCACCCTGCCCGAGATGGGCTGGTTCATTCAACTGGCCACGGCCGTGCTGGGATACCGCTTGCTTGCCGATCCGGGCGTTGCATGGGCGATGGACGCGCCTTTGGGGCAGGTGATTTTGGCCTTTACCGGGGTGATCGCGGCGCTTGGTGTGGCCTATTGGCTGATCCGCCCGATGGATCGGCTGTTGCCCAAAGGTGTCTTGGAATCCGCCATCGCCGGGTTTGCTGCGATTTTTGCCAATATTCTGATCACGCGGTGGTTGGGGTGGGATAGTGTCGGAACCATCGTGCAAAGCCATTGGGGCGTGACCCTGAACGCCATGCCGTGGCTGGTCTTGATGTTGATGCAGCTGTATCGCGCAGGCCTCGGCGGTGCATTGCTGCGCCTGCGCCAGGCGATTGCCGTGGTGGCGGGTTTGATCGCGGCGGGCACATTGATTGTCGCCGTGGTGCCGATGAATCCGCTGTTCAGCCTTTATCCCAACGATCCAGCCGCGCGGATCATCGGGCCATACATCCTTGACAGCCTGCTGCTGGCTTACGGTGTTCCGGGTTTGCTGCTGTTGCTGGCGGCATGGAAAATGCCGGGGCTGGGGCGGTTGCGGCTTGGCTTTATCGCCGTCGGTGCGGCCTTGGCGGCGCTTTATGCGGGGCTGGAGATACGGCGCGTCTGGCATGGCGACTGGATCGGCTATCCATCCGGCGTTACCCAAGGGGAACTCTACACCTATACCCTTGCGCTGATGCTGCTGGGGGCGGCGCTGCTGTATCAGGCCATCGCCGCGCGATCCGTGCTGCTGCGGCGCATTGCGATGGCGGTGATTGCGATCACGGTGGCCAAGGTGTTCTTGCTGGATGCTGCGGGCCTGACCGGGCTGACAAGGGTGATCAGCTTTGCAGGCCTTGGCCTGTCACTGGCGGGACTTGCGTGGTTGAACCGCTGGGCGGGGCAGGTTTCTGAAAACTAGGCCCCAAGCACCCCCCTTTACCCAAAGCCCGGCCTTTCCTATAAGGCAGGCATGACGCGCATATTCGCAATCATCCGAATTATCGGCCCAGTGTCCTGACCCGTTCAGGCGCTGGAATTTTGGCGTTTGCCCAACTGATACTCTGACCCCATTCAAGGACCACCCCGATGTGCGCTGACACACCCTCTCCTGCTGATGCCGATTACCGCGATACGGTATTTTTGCCCGAAACAGACTTTCCAATGCGAGCAGGTCTGCCCGCCCGCGAACCCGACTGGCTGGCCCGCTGGGAGAAAATCGGCATCTATGACCGCCTGCGCGACAAGGCCGCGACGCAGGTCCGCGCGCCGTTCATCCTGCACGACGGCCCGCCCTATGCCAACGGGCATCTTCACATCGGTCATGCGCTGAACAAAGTGCTGAAGGACATGGTGGTGCGCAGCCAGCAGATGATGGGCCGCGATGCGCGCTATGTGCCGGGTTGGGATTGTCATGGCCTTCCGATCGAATGGAAGATTGAAGAGCAATACCGCGCCAAGGGGCTGAACAAAGACGCGGTGGATATCGTTGATTTCCGTCAGGAATGCCGCGCCTTTGCGGCCGGTTGGGTGGATATCCAGCGCGAAGAATTCAAACGGCTGGGCGTGACGGGCAACTGGGCCGACCCCTATCTGACGATGAACTATCACGCCGAGGCGGTGATCGCCGACGAATTCATGACGTTCTTGATGAACGGCAGCCTGTATCAGGGCAGCAAACCCGTGATGTGGTCGCCCGTCGAAAAAACTGCCCTGGCCGAGGCCGAGGTGGAATATCACGACCACACCAGCCATATGATCTGGGTGGAGTTTTCGCTGATGTCGATCAGCCCGACGCCTGCCGAGGTGGCCGCGTTGGGCGGGGATATGCCCGCAGCGCTGAACGTCTTTGCCGAAACCTTTGCGGACGTTTCGGTTGTGATCTGGACAACCACGCCGTGGACAATCCCGCAAAACCGCGCGGTCAGTTTTAATCCGGCAGTGTCCTATGGGTTGTATCAGGTTACGGAACTGGGTCCGGACTCGCGCGCTGTGGTGGGCAAAAAGCTGATGATGGCCGATGCCTTGGCGGAAAGCGTTTTCAAAACTGCCAAGGTTGCGGGCTTTACCCGGTTGCGCGGCGTTTCCGCCGAATTGCTGGAAACCATCGAGATGGCGCATCCGCTGATGGGTCTGGCCGACAATGCCGAATGGGATTTCCGGGTGCCAATGTTGCCCGGCGATCATGTGACCGAAGACGCGGGCACGGGGTTTGTGCATACCGCGCCCAGCCACGGCGATGATGACTATCAGATGGGGCTGAAATTCGGCCTGCCGATGACGTATAATGTCGAACCGGACGGGTCGTACCGCGCCGATTTGCCACTGTTTGGCGGCCAGCACATTGTCTTGCCCGATGGCAAAGAGGGCCCTGCGAATGTGTCGGTGATCAAGGCGCTGGCGGGGGCGGACAAGCTGTTTGCCAAGGGCAAGCTGAAACATTCCTACCCGCATTCGTGGCGATCCAAAGCGCCGGTGATCTATCGTAACACCCCGCAATGGTTTGTTTCCATTGATACGCCACTGACCGATGGTAAAGGCACGTATGGCGATACGATCCGCGAACGGGCTCTGACATCCATCGACACGCTGGTGGAATGGACGCCACAAACCGGGCGCAACCGGCTGCATTCGATGATTGGCGCGCGTCCCGATTGGGTGCTGTCGCGCCAACGGGCCTGGGGTGTGCCGCTGACCTGTTTCACCAAGATCGGGGCCAAGCCGACAGATGATGATTTCCTGCTGCGCAATGCCGACCTGAACGCCCGTATCAAAGCGGCGTTTGAGGCGGATGGCGCGGATGTCTGGTATCAGCCGGGGTTCAAGGTAAAGATGCTGGCAGGCATCGTTGATCCTGACCAATATGCGCAGGTTTTCGACGTGCTGGACGTTTGGTTTGATTCAGGCTCCACCCATGCCTTTGTGCTGCGTGACCGCGCCGATGGCACTGCCGATGGCATTGCTGATCTGTATCTGGAAGGCACCGACCAACATCGCGGCTGGTTCCATTCATCAATGTTGCAGGCCTGCGGCACCACCGGCCGCGCGCCCTATCGCGGCGTTCTGACCCACGGCTTTACGCTCGACGAAAAGGGCATGAAAATGTCCAAATCGCTGGGCAATACAACCGCTCCGCAAACCGTGATCGACGAATACGGCGCCGATATTTTGCGGCTGTGGGTGGCGCAAAGTGACTACACGATTGATCTGCGGATCGGCAAAGAAATCCTGAAAGGTGTCGCCGACAGCTATCGTCGCTTGCGCAACACGATGCGGTTTTTGCTGGGCAATCTGGCCGGGTTTACCGATGCCGAGAAAGTCGCGCCGGACGATATGCCGGAACTGGAACGCTGGATCCTGCACCGCCTGGCCGAACTGGATGTAGAAGTGCGCGAGGGATACGCGCGCTATGATTTCCAGGGCGTGTTTCAAAAGCTGTTTGCCTTTGCCACCACGGATCTGTCGTCGGTCTATTTCGATATCCGCAAAGACAGCCTCTATTGCGATGCGGCGACCAGTTTGCGCCGCCGCGCCGCGCGCACCGTGCTGGATATCGTGTTCCACCGACTGACGACATGGCTGGCCCCGGTTCTGGTGTTCACCATGGAAGAGGTGTGGTTGGAGCGGTTCCCCGGCGACGCATCTTCGGTGCATCTACTGGATATCCCGGAGACGCCAAGTGCGTGGCTCGCCCCGCAACTGGCGAAGAAGTGGGAAGAAATCAGAAGAGCGCGGCGTATGGTTACTGCAGCCTTGGAAATTCAGCGGACCAATAAGGTCATTGGCTCGTCGCTAGAGGCGTCGCCGGTTGTCTACACAGGTGCAGACTTGGCAGACATTCTTAAATCGGTGGATTTTGCTGAGATTTGCATCACTTCAGGTTTGGAAATCAAGGTGAATTCGCTGGCTCCAATGTCCGCTTATGCGCCACTTGGCGAGGTTACTGACCTTTTAGTGGATTTCCAAATGGCCCCCGGCAACAAATGCCAACGCTGCTGGCAAATTCTGCCCGATGTCGGCACCCACAAGCACCCCCACACCTGCGCGCGCTGCGACGCAGCTTTGGGATGATCAACCGAGTGGCCCTGACCGGGCCACTCGGCCCTATCACTTTGACCGCACGGGACGGGGTGATCGCCGCATTGGACTGGCGGCATGATCCGGGCGAGCCCTGCGATCTGCTGACCGAGGCCGCCCGTCAACTGACCGCCTATTTCGACCGCCGCCTGACCCAATTTGACCTGCCGCTGGACTATGGCACAGGTTTTCAGGCGCAGGTCCGCCACGCCATGGCCGCGATCCCCCACGGCCACACCCGCACCTACGGTGATCTGGCGCGCAAGATTGGCGCGCCCGCCCAAGCCATCGGTCAGGCCTGCGGGGCCAATCCCCTCCCGATCCTGATCCCCTGCCATCGGGTGTTAGGCGCGACGTCGTTGGGCGGGTTTTCGGCGAAAGGCGGGGTCGAGTCCAAGGTTTTCCTGCTGCGTCTTGAGGGGGCTGCGGGTTTGCTGATCTGACCGCCCTTGTGGCCTGTCGCGCGCAGGGATAGCCATAGCCCCAGCATAAATCAGGGGCAGAATTTGACACTTGGAATTTTCTTTGCCGTTTTGGGCGCGGCTTTTCTGCACGCCTCCTGGAACGCCCTGATCAAAACCGGCACTTCGAAACAATCGGCGATGTTGATATTGGCAATCTGCCAGGGGGTCATCGGCATGGCACTGGCGCTTTGGCGGGGCGCGCCGGTGGCTGATGCCTGGCCGTGGCTGCTCGGCTCTGGCATTATCCATATGTTTTATCAGATTTTTCTGTCCTACGCCTATGAACACGGCGATTTAAGCCGGGTCTATCCGATTGCGCGCGGGGCCGCCCCGATGATCGTGCTGGTGGTCAGTTGGGTGTTTTTATCCGACACCATCACCCAGACCGAATTCGCCGGGATCGTCGTGCTGGGGGCTGGGATTCTGCTGATGGCGCATGGCGTATTTTCGGGCGGCGAACAGCGGAAAATGCTGCCTTTTGCCCTGGGCTCGGCTGTCGCCACTGCAGGGTATTCGATCACCGATGGCATGGGCGCGCGGGCGGCCGGGGATCCGATCCTTTATGTTGGCTGGCTGATGATGGTGGCCGGGCTGTTTTACGTGCCCGTTGCCCTCGCCATCAAAGGGCCAGTGCTGCTGCGCGCAGCCCCCCGCGCCTGGGGCATTGGGCTGGTGGCAGGGGCGTTGTCGCTGGGGGCCTATTCCATTGCCGTCTGGGCTATGACGGTGGCCCCGATTGCGGTGGTGGCCGCGGTGCGCGAAACCTCGATCCTGTTTGCCGTGCTGATCGGCTGGCTGGTGTTTGGCGAAAGAATGACGCGCAGCAAAGGCTTGGCCGCAGTTGTGATTGTGTCGGGCGTGGTGCTGACCCGGCTGTGACCCTTCGCTTAAAACTTATCCAGAGCGGTTCAGGTTTGTCTGGAATCCGAAATCACAGCCTCCCGCTGCGCTCGAACGCGATTTCCGATGTCGATGTTTCCGTCAAAACCTGAACCGCTTTAAAATTTGGCTTTTTTCTTTTTAAAAATATCCCACGGGGGAGGCCCAATGGCTCTGCCATTGGGATGGGGGTGTGAAACCCCCGCCCTTTGCCCGTCCCTCAGTGTCCCACCCGCTCGGGCACGATCTGCTGCGCGATCCCGGCGAATGTTAGATAAAGCGACGTAATCACCAACCCCCAATGCGCCCAGCTGCCTTCGGCAAAATTCATCCACGCCGCCCAACCCGCAAACACCACCCAAGCCACCGACACCGGCAGGGATATCCAGCGCCAGCGTTGTGTCCGGGTGGGATGGATGAATTTCAGGTTCAAAAACATCGCTACCGTCAGCAGGATCACAAAGCCCAATATCACGCCGGGGCCGGGGGCCACCGCAAACATCACCAACACCACCATGTTCCAGCAGGCCGGAAAGCCGGAAAAGCTTTTATCCTTTGTTTTCATCCGGGTATCGGCGAAATACACCACCGACCCGAACACAATCACAATGATCGCCAGCCACCCCGTCCAGCCATCCAGCATGCCGGATTTGAAAAGGGCAAAGGCCGGGATGAACACATAGGTCAAATAGTCGATGATCAGATCCATCAACACGCCATCATAAGTGGGCCAGTTGGCGGCGGTATCATAGCGCCGCGCCAAGGGGCCATCGATGCCATCGACAAAGAGGGCGACCACCAGCCAGACGAACATCAGGCTCCACTTTCCCTCAACCGCCGCCAGCATCGCCAGCATGGCCAAAACCGCGCCAGTAGCGGTTAGCAGGTGAACTGAAAGAGCTTTAAGGCGAATATCCATAAGGTTTCATCGCCCAGAATGGGCTGCAGCGCAAGATAGCTGGTGCGGCGACGACGAGTTCGGCGGGGGGGGGGCGCATGTTGGGTGGGTGCAACCCACGCGGACCCGAGTTTAAGTCATAAGAAAGCCGTGGGTTTCACCCACCCTACCCAACTAAACCCTGCCTTAACCAATCCCTGCATATGGTTTCGCCATGTCCCGCTATCGCCGCATCCACGCCCCCGGTGCCAGCCATTTCTTCACGGTCTGTCTTGCGCAGCGCGGCCAAACCTTGTTGACGGACGATATTTCGCGCCTGCGCAAAGCTTATACCGATACCTTGCGCAATCATCCCGTTCGGACCGATGCCATCGTTATCCTGCCTGATCACCTGCATGCGGTTTGGACCCTGCCCGAAGAAGATGCCGATTTCCCAAACCGCTGGCGATTGATCAAGACGGCGTTTTCCAAAGGCCGAGACGTGTCGGAAAAGACGTCGCAAAGCAAACTGGATCGCGGTGAAAAGGGCATCTGGCAGCGGCGCTATTGGCACCATTTGATCCGGGATGAAGCCGATCTTGCCGCCCATATCGCCTATTGCTGGGGCAACCCGGTGAAACACGGGTTTGTGGCGCGGGCGGTTGATTGGCCGTATTCGTCGCTGCACCGCGATATCCGGTTGGGCCGGGTGTCTTCGGAATGGACCGGTGCGGCGCAGGATGGCAAATTTGGCGAGTAGTTTGGTGTAGGGTGGGTGCAACCCACGCGGATTGGGGTTTAAGTCATTAGAAAGACGTGGGTTTCACCCACCCTACGCTTGCTGAATTGCATCTGTGCTGATTGCGAAAAGCACATCAAGGTTAGCGGCCGCTACACTCATCCAAGCATAATCAGCCATTTTTCGTATCCCCCATCATCTTCCCCCGCATCTCATCATCCACCAGCCCGGCCACAATCGGATGTATCCGCGGATTGGGG
>JAYUHO010000107.1:0-15757 GCA_043766915.1 Cypionkella sp. | reverse complement strand
CGAGTTGCTTTCAATGGGGTTCACCCCATTGAAAGCAATTCGCTCTAGATCGCCGCCAAACCCAGCAGGATGGCCGCCATGGGAAGGGAAAACAGATACCCTGCCGCGCCATATCCCAGCGCGCCAATAAGGCCGCCGATGAAAAACACCGACAGCAACCGCAGCAAAAGCTTCAACTTGCTGCGATCAGCGGTGATGTTGACGTCAAAGGTTTTTCCATAAGCCGCCCGGCCCAATTCGATGCCAACATCGGTGACCATTCCGGTGGCATGGGTGGTGCGGATGCGGGCGTAGGATATCTTGGTGATCGTGGCGTTCTGAAACCCCATGATGAACGACAGCAACCCAAGCCCGGCATGGGTGGCAACAGACGGCGAAAAATCTGCCGCACCCACGCCTGCAAGGCACAAAAACAAGCCACCCTGCACCCCAATGGGGATCGCGTATTGCTGTGCCGGGCGGTGCTGACGTGCCCAGTTGATGGTAAACGCCGCCGTAGCAGCACCGGCGACAAAAAGCGAAATCGCCAGCGTGCTATTGATCACCAACACCATGTTTTTCAACACAATATTGTCAGCCAACTGCGACAGATACCCCGTCATATGCGAGGTATAACTGCCCAGTAAAATAAACCCGCCCGCGTTGGCGGCCCCGGCAATCATCGCAAGAATTGTCGCCAGCGTGGTGTCTGTTGCGGCACTGCGATCAGAGGATTTGACCGCACGTATCCGCGCAAGCCATGATGGGGTATTGGCGTTCACGGGCCTTGGGCCTTTGTGCCGAAATGGCGCGTCAGTGTTGCGCCTGCCCATGGCAAAGCACAAGGGCGGGTGACCTGCCGAGCGTCCTTTGCGCCACTGTGCTTGCCACAGACCGGAACGCCGACCTTGGGCGGATCAGGCCACAGAGCGGCAAATTTTTACTTTAGGGTAAAGCAGGGCAACCGTTTGGCTTACCGCACGGACGCTATCGGCCCGTCGGCGCGGCCATGGATGAATTGCTGCAGATAGGGGTCGGGGGCCGCGTCCATATCCGCCACCGGGCCGGTCCATTGGATCACTCCGTCATGCAGCATCGCCACGCGGTCGGCTATGGCACGCACCGACGACATATCGTGGGTGATGGTCATGGCGGTGGCCCCCATTTCCACCACAATCTCGCGGATCAACTCGTTGATCACACCCGCCATGATCGGGTCAAGGCCCGTGGTGGGTTCGTCAAAGAATATGATCTCGGGCTGGGCGGCAATGGCGCGGGCAAGGCCCACACGTTTTTGCATGCCACCAGACAGTTCGGCCGGCAGCATATCGGCGGTTTCCGGTTTCAGGCCCACCCGCCGCAGCTTTTCGATGGCAACCTCTCGCGCCTGCGCCGGTGGCAAGGCATTGGCCCCGCGCATCAGCCGGAAGGCGACGTTTTCCCAAACCTTAAGGCTGTCAAACAGCGCGCCGCCTTGGAACAGCATGCCGAACCGCGCCAGAAACGCATCGTGGTCAGCGCGGGTCACATCTTGGCCGTCCAGCGTAATGGTGCCGCCATCCGGGCGCACCAGACCAAGGATGGATTTCAGCAGCACCGATTTTCCGGTGCCCGACCCGCCGATCACCACCATGCTTTGGCCGCGCGCAATCGTCAGGTTCACGCCGCGCAGCACCGCGTTTGTGCCGAAGGTTTTGGTGACGCCTGCCAGTTCAATCATGATCCGAACATCACCGATGTCAGCACAAAATTTGCAGCCAGTATCAAAATCGACGCCGCTGCCACCGCCGTTTTGGTCGCCCCGCCGACGCCTTGCGCGCCGCGGCCCGACTGCATGCCGTGATAACACCCCACAAGGGTGGCGATAAAGCCAAACACCGCGCCCTTGACCAACGATGACACCACATCGGGGGTCTCCAGAAAGTCGACGGTGTTCTGAATATAGATTGCGCGGTTGAATCCCAACTGTTCGGTGCCCACCAGAAATCCACCCATGATGCCGATGATATCACCGACGCCCACCAGCAATGGCACGGTCAGAAACCCCGCCAACACGCGCGGAACGGTCAGGTATTTCATTGGGTTGGTCGAAAGAGTGACCAGCGCATCAATCTGCTCGGTCACCTTCATCGTCGCAATTTCGGCGGCAATCGACGATGTGACGCGTGCCGCAATCATCAGCCCCACCAGCACCGGCCCCAATTCGCGCACCATGCCGATGGCCACAATCTGCGGCACCACAGCCTCGGCTGAAAACCGTTGGCCACCGGCGTAAATCTGCAACGCCAGCGCCCCGCCCGTGAAAATCGCGGTCAGCCCGACCACAGGCAGCGACAGCCAGCCCACCTGCAGCAACGCCATCATAAACTCCCGTCCGTAAAACGGCGGGCGGATCAGATGCGACAGGGTTTGTCCGGCATAGATCGCAAGGCGGCCCAGACTGGCAAGTCCGGCCAGAGGCGGGCGGCCTATTCCCGCCAAAACACCTGAAGGCGTCACGCGGCACCTTCCTGATAGCGGCGGGTGTAACGCGCACTTAGGGCGGTCAAAATCTCATAGCCAATGGTGCCCGCGATGTCAGCCAGATCATCAAAGCTTTGATTTGGGCCTAAAATATCAAGACTGCGCGGCATGTGGGGCAAATGACTGATGTCGGCAGTGATCAAATCCATCGACACGCGGCCCACCAGGGGGCAAGGCGTGTCACCATCCCACAGCACCGCATTGTTCGACAAGGTGCGCGGCAGACCGTCGGCATAGCCGCCCGACAGTGTGGCGATGACCGAGGGCACCTCTGCTTCCCAACTGCAGGCATAGCCAACGGTTTCGCCAAGCGCCACATCGCGGATCTGGATCACCGGCAGCGCCAAAGACACCACGGGCCGGGCGGCCTCATAGGGCCTGCCACCGTACAGACCGATTCCGGGGCGGGTCAGATCGAAATGATATTTCGGACCCAGCAAAATCCCCCCGGTGGCCGAGAGGCTGCGCGGAACACCGGTGCCGTTTGTCATTGCGTGAAAGGTGGCCAGCTGGGTTTCATTCAGGGCATGGTCGGGATCATCGGCACAGGCCAGATGCGAGATCAGCAAATCCGGGCCAGCTTCCAGCACAAAGGGGGCCACCGCCTCCCATTCGGCTTCTTCCATGCCCAGACGGTTCATGCCCGTATCCAGCTGCACGCCAAACGGGGTGCCGGGCAGTGCTTCCAGATGGCGTGTGATCTGATCCAGTGCGTTCAGCATTGGCGTCAGATCCAGATCGCCGATCATTTCCGTGTCGCCCGCCATATGGCCTGACAGGATGTATATCTGTGGCCCCGGTCCCAGCACCTGACGCAGGGCAGCGCCTTCTTCGGCGACGGCCACAAAAAACCGCCGCGCGCCTGCGCCTGCCAGCGCGCGCGCCACGCGGGGCAGGCCAAGACCGTAGGCATTGGCTTTGACCACGGCGGCAGTTTGCACGCCCGACGCTGATGCTTTGTCCAACGCGCGCCAGTTGGCGGCAATGGCGTCAAGGTCGATGGTAAGGGTTGCTGTGGTCATGGGTGCGTTTTGACAGGGCGGCGCGTGGGGTCAAGGGGGAAATTTTTGCAAAGGCGGGCGGCTGCGCAGGGTATCGAACCCCGCGCAGCCGCTGCTGTCGCGGATTGGCTGCGCACCGCGGTGTTTGTTGAAACGTCCGAAAGTATTCAGACCAAAGTGAATTGGCGGTCAGAACCCGACATCGTCGCGCGGCCCACTGCCTTGCCATTGTCTGGCAAGGTTGCCAAAGCGGGTGAATCGTCCTTCAAAGGACAACTCAACCGATCCGATTGGCCCGTGACGCTGTTTGCCGATGATCACTTCGGCCTTGCCATGCACCTGTTCCATCACCGATTGCCATTGGGCCATCTTGTCCAGTTCGTGATCGCCAGGTTTTTCGCGTTCTTTATAATATTCATCGCGGTAGACGAACATTACCACATCGGCGTCTTGCTCGATCGACCCGGATTCGCGCAGGTCTGACAGCTGTGGGCGTTTGTCTTCGCGCGACTCAACCTGACGCGACAGCTGCGACAGGGCCACGACGGGGATGTTCAATTCCTTGGCGATGGCCTTCAGCGCTTGGGTGATTTCCGACACTTCCTGGACGCGGTTTTCCTTTGACGTGCCTTTCAGCAACTGCAGATAGTCGATGATCAGCAGATCAAGACCATGTGTGCGCTTCAGCCGCCGCGCGCGGGCGGCGACCTGACTGATCGGCAGGGCAGGCGTGTCGTCGATGTAAAGCGGGCAGGATTCCAGCGCTTTGGCCGCTTCGACAAAGCGGCGGAATTCGGCTTCGGTCATGTCTCCACGGCGGATTTGTTCCGATGGCACCTCGGACGCCTCTGACAAGATACGCGCGGCAAGTTGTTCCGCACTCATCTCCAATGAAAAGAACCCGACCACGCCGCCTTCAACCGCGCCTTCAATTCCCTCGTGGGTGATGCCGCGTTTGTAGGCTTTGGCGATGTTAAAGGCGATGTTGGTGGCCAGCGATGTTTTGCCCATCGACGGACGGCCCGCCAAAATCAGCAAATCTGAGGGGTGTAACCCGCCCAGTTTCTTGTCCAGATCAATCAGCCCGGTGGAAATCCCCGCCAAGCCGCCATCGCGCTGATAGGCGGCGTTGGCCATGTTGACGGCGTCGGTGACGGCCTTCAGGAACGACTGAAAACCGCGTTCGGCCACCCCCTGTTCGCCCAGTTTGTAAAGCCGCTGTTCGGCCTCGATGATTTGTTCGCGCGGTTCAGAGTGGATTTCCACCTTGGCAGCCTTGGCGGAGATATCACGCCCCAACGCGATCAGTTCGCGCCGCACCGCCAAATCATAGATCATCTGCGCATAATCCCGCGCGGCATAGGCGGAAATCGCAGCCCCGGCCAAACGCACCAGATAGGCCGGCCCGCCCAACTCCTTCAGCCCTGCGTCATCATCGAAAAAAGGTTTCAGCGTGACCGGCGAGGCCAGCGCGTTCTTCTGGATGCGGGCAGCAGCGCGTTCAAAAATGCGCTGATGGACGGGATCAAAGAAATGTTCCGGCTTCACCAACGCGGCAATGCGGTCATAAACATCGTTGTTGGTCAGAATTGCACCCAACAGCTGTTGCTCGGCCTCGATGTTATGGGGCAGGGCGTCGGTATCGGGACCGATTGCAGGCAGAACTTGGCGCAGGGTGGCTATTTCGTTCATCTGGTCCTCGGGGCTGCTGTGGTCTTTGTCCTATGCGCAATCGGTGGGGGGCTGCAAGCTTGGCAAAACGGGGGATAACTGCGCTGCAGAATTGGTATCTTGTGTCATTGAAAGCTTACGATACCACATCTGGCGGCGCTATGCGATGTTTTCCAGCCAAAGATGTGACACGATGATTCTTGGCCGGAATTACCCCCAAGTCATCCACAGGGCTGCACACAGGATTTATTGCCGCTATTTCGGGCTACGGGCGGCCTGCCAGGCGCGGGGATCGTGCAGAAATACCTCAACCTCTGCCAGGGTTGCGGCGTCAAAGCTGGCCATGGTGCGGGCTTCGGCCAACACATCCCACCAGGTGCACAGATGATGCAGCGTGATGCCGTGATCGGCCAGCCTCTGGGTGGTTTCGGGGAAGATGCCATAGTAAAAGATCACCGCCGTATGCGCGCAAACGGCCCCGGTTTCGCGGATGGCATCGACAAAAGACAGCTTCGATCCGCCATCGGTGGTCAGATCTTCCACCAGCAACACGCGTTGACTTGGGGTCATATCGCCTTCGATGCGCGCGTTGCGCCCGTAGCCTTTGGGTTTCTTGCGCACGTAAGACATCGGCAGGGCCATACGTTCGGCCACCAAGGCAGCAAACGGAATGCCTGCCGTTTCACCACCCGCGATGTTGTCGAACGCCTCAAACCCTGCGTTGCGCATTACGGTGATGGTCATGAAATCCATCAAAACCGAACGCAGGCGCGGATGGCTGATCAGTTTTCGGCAATCAATATAGGTGGGCGACGGCAGGCCGGACGCCAGCGTGAACGGGGTTTCGGCGTTGAAATGCACCGCCTTGATATCCAGCAAGGCGCGCGCGGTCAGGCGGGCAATCTCGGACGCGGGGGGAAAGCAGGAAGGGATCATCTGGGCCTCGGGGCTTGGCTTTCATTCTGGTGCAAATATCCCCCGCGGAGCGTCTGTCGCAGGGGCGGGTGCCTCCGGCGGGGATATTTTCGCCAGAATGAAAGGTTAGGGTTCAACGTGCCAATGCACCGCAAAGCCGGGGTCAAAGACGGTGACGGGGCCGCTTTCGGTGAAGATTTTTTCGGGGAAGGTTTGCGGGGTTGGGTGTTTGACCAGATGCAGCGTGGTTGGGTTGGGGGCCACGCCATAGAACGCAGCGCCACTGCCCGAGGTGAACGCCTCGAGCCGGTCAAGTGCCGCGTGTTCGTCAAAGATCTGCGCCAATAGTGGCATGGTGTTGGTGGCGGTGAAACAGCCCGCACAGCCGCAGGCCTGTTCTTTCAGCGCGTCGGTGTGCGGGGCGGAATCGGTGCCCAGAAAGAAGGGCGCGTCGCCCGATGTCGCGGCGGCCACCAGCGCCAGTCGATGCTTTTCGCGTTTGGCCACGGGCAGGCAGTAATAATGCGGTCGGATGCCGCCTGCCAGGATATGGTTGCGGTTCAGGATCAGGTGATGGGTGGTGATCGTGGCCGCCAGCGTCGCGCCGCCCGAGCGCGCATAGGCCACGCCCTGCTCGGTGGTGATATGTTCCATCACTACGCGCAGCTTTGGGATACGCCGCCGCAGAGGATCAAGCACGGTGTCGATGAACACCGCCTCGCGGTCAAAAATATCAACCGATGGATCGGTTACTTCGCCGTGGGTGCAGAGTGGCAGGCCGATTTCGGCCATTTTTTCCAGCACCGCGCGCACTTTATCCAGATCGCGCACGCCGGCATGTGAGTTGGTGGTGGCCCCTGCAGGATACAGTTTGACCGCCGTAATCAGACCTGCGGCATGGGCGGCAGCCACGTCGGCGGGATCAGTCGTCTCGGTCAGATATAGCGTCATCAGCGGCTCAAACACCGCACCCGGTGGCAGGGCGGCCAGAATACGGTCGCGGTAGGCGGCGGCATCGGTGGCCGTCACAACAGGCGGCACCAGATTGGGCATGATCAGTGCGCGTGCAAAATGCCGGGCGGTTTCGGGCAAAACGCCGCGCAACATCGCGCCGTCGCGCAGATGCAAATGCCAATCATCGGGGCGGCGGATTGTGATCTGGTCTGTCATGCGATCCGGGTTAGCGCAAAGTCCGTGGCCTTTCCAGACCCCATGCCACCCGATTTTTGCCAAGCTGCGGTTTATTGCCTTTTGTCGCGCAGTGTTTGCGCGCATGCTTCATTCCGACGCTATGCTGCAAACGCAGCTTCCGCCCGGATTGGAAGTTGGCATGAAATTTTTCACGGTTTTTGATTTTATCCGCCCAGCGATGGAGGCCAGCAAGATCATGGCCGAGGCGCAGGTGGTGATTGGTTTGCGTGTGGCGGGCATGGCAGGGTTTTGGCCGATGGGGCGGGCAGAGAACGACCGGATGGTGTCGGAAAAGATGGTAGCCAGCGTGGATGTGGCAGGGGCTGTGATGCGCTCGGCGATGGCGGGGGGAAGTTTGCCGGATATCGCGATTGCGGCGATGCGCCCCGTGCGCGGCAAGACCAAATCCAATGTGCGGCGGTTAAGCCGAAAGGTACGGGGTCTGAAAGGATGAAAGCGGTGCTTTGTGGCTTGGCAGTGCTGGTGGCGGGATCAGCGCAGGCGCAAGACGTGGATTGTGCGGTGGCAGAAACCCAGCAGGATATGAATTTTTGTGCCGAGGCAGACTGGCAAGAGACGGATGTCGGGCTGAACGCGGCCTATGCCAAAGCGATGATCTTGATGGAAAACATTGATGCCGAACTGGCAACCGAAGATCAGGGGGCGGTGCTGACCCTGCGCAACGCGCAGCGATCGTGGGTTGAGTTTCGCGACGCGGCCTGCGCGGCGGAAGGCTATTTGATGCATGGCGGATCGGCAGAGCCGCTGTTGACCTATGGCTGCATGGCCCGCCTTACAACGGCACGGGCGGCTGATTTAGAGCAACTGTCGCAGACGTATTAAAGCGGTTCAGGTTTGTCTGGAATCGGAATTCGCTGCCTCTCGCTGCACTTGAACGCGATTTCCGATATCCATGTTTCCATCAAAACCTGAACCGCTATAGGCGTCAGCCTTTGGCAGCCAGCAACCGCGCAAGGCGTTTTTCAAACCGGGGTGCCCGCAGGCGGCGGGTGACGGACCTGCAAATCATCGCCTCCAGACCCGGGCGGCCTGCAAGTTCGGCCTTGGTCAGAATATTGCGCAGATAGGCCGCAAAATCGCGGCGACCGCGCCACAGCTTTGCAAAGATTGCCGGGGTAAGGCTGCCTGCCAATCCATGATCCAACAGCGCCGACAGCACGCCCATTTGCTCAAAACTGCCCGCCAGCGCTTCGCCCATATGACGGGCAGAAAGACGGGTGATATAGGGCGCGTGAAACAGGGCCGACTGCATGGCTTCGGCGGGAACAGTTGGATCGTGGATCACCGACACCTGTGCCGCCCCTTCCAGCATGTCGGGGGCATAGCCATAGCGTGAGGTGAAATCCAACCTGCGCGCGGCCAGATCGCGGCGATCCCATCCGGTTTGCGCAGGGTCCAGCGTGGCGCGCGGGTTCAGCGCCAGTACCTGCGCCCCGGGGGCCGCAACTGAATAAGCGCAGGCGGCATAGCCGCCCATACCCGACCCAAAAAACAGCACCTGATCGAAATCTTCCAGAAATGTCTCGTCGACCAACCGGTCAAAATAGGCATACACCGCCGGATCGCGAAACCAGGTGGCGCCATCGGCGATCACGCACACATGCGACCAACCGCGCGCCACAGCATGGGCGTGCGCCAGCGGCATTTGACCGGGTCGGGCAAGAATATCTTCCAGCCGATCAAAACTGACCAGCAAGGTGGTGCCGTGATCCGCGAAATAAGCAAAGTGCTGCGGGCCAAGTGTGTGGAAATAGCCTTCTTCATCTGTCAATCGCTCCATCGCTGCGACCCAGATCGCCCGCGGGTCTTTGCCAGCTGTATCGGCTTGGGGCGGGGCAGCGACGATGACATCGGACATGACGGCAATTCCATATTCGCCCCGAAACAGGGCGGCAATTCCTATTCTGGATATGGCGTAAAACCCGATTCTTTTCAAGCAGAGATCATGGTAAATTGCCGATGTCCGCTGCAACAGTAACGCAGCATTGTTTCAAATCACCATGCTATCTATTTGTATTATTTATCTTTTAATCAACTATCCCAGGTTGCATTGCACAATTTTCTTCGCCTCTTGCGCCGATAGCACCCGGCTGGGCGGGGTCATCAGAAGGCGTCCGAAAAACGCGCGCCATGGCTCGGACTGCATCAGGGTGGCGAACCTGTCGTGCCGCCATTGGACGGCGGAAACATGCAGGGCCCGCAATACCGTATCGCCGTGCAACTCCTCGCGCAAAGGGGCAGAGTTCAGCGTCAGTATGCTGCGGTCTTCGACGGCAGAAAAATTGCGCTCCACCCAATAGCCCATGTCAAAACTGCCCGCCTCACGGTTGGCGCGGCCGCGATCGGCCTTGACGACAAAGCCCTGCATCGACCCCAGAGCGTAATGGTTCAGCTGCACCAACCCGTATGTGTCGTGGGTATAGTCCGAAAATATCCGCCCGGAATGATAGCTGACAGGCAGGGCGCGGCCCGAGCCATCGAACCAGCGCTGATTTTGCAGGCGCGCAGGATCGGGGTTGCGCGGGCGATGGACCCCCAGTTTGCGGTAACTGCCGTCGTTTTTGAACAGCGTCTTGAACAACTGTGCCCGCCATGGCCAGCCAAACGTCGCGGGAGCGGCATGGGTGAAGGTTTCGGTTACGGGAGTGTCTGTATACTCAACCACCCCCGCATTGCCAAACATCCGCCAGGTCAGCGGGAGTGCCGTGGCCATGGGTAAGGCGGCCAGCAGGGCCTGCACGCTGCGGTCACCGACATGAATATTCACAAACTCATCCATATCGCAAAACAGCACCCAATCAGCGGCCTGCATCATGGGGTGTTTGTCGGCAGCCTTCAGCGCCGACCATTGCGGACCTTCATCATGCGGGCCATCGTTGCGGATATGCGTCAGCCAGCCCATCGCCGCCATACGGTCCAGCAAGGCATCGGTGCCATCGCTGCAATCGTTGGAAAATACCAGAAAATCGGTGAAGCCGCAGCAGCGGTGATGCGCCAGCCATTCCAGCAAAAACGCGCCTTCATTCTTGACGCAGGTGATGGCGAGGGCGCGCATATCGGTCCTTTGGGTATTTTCACCACAAGGCGGATGCCTCCGGCGGGGATACTTTGGCCAATGTGAAAGCCAATGCCAAGTCATATTAAGGCTGTGTGCTTTGGTCTAACAGTCGCGTCCTTCGCTTGACATCACCCACAGTCAAACCACCATTGCCGCCCGGCCCAAGGAGAATTGCATGACCGCCCTTCCGACAACAATCGACGCTGTTGAAACGCTGCTGGCCGATCAGGGCTATGTCGCGGCGCGATCTTTGGCGACGGTGGTGTTTTTGGCACTGAAACTGGGCAAACCGTTGTTTTTGGAAGGCGAGGCGGGGGTTGGCAAGACCGAGATTGCCAAGGCGTTATCGACGGCTTTGGGGCGGCGGTTGATCCGGTTGCAATGCTATGAAGGCCTTGATGCCGCATCTGCTGTGGCCGAATGGAACTTTGCCGCACAAATGATTGCGATACGGTCGGGCGAGGCGCAGGGCCGTGCAAGCTTGTTCACCGAAGACTTTCTGATCGAACGCCCCTTATTGGCCGCGATGCGCCCGCAACCCGGCGGCGCGCCTGTGTTGTTGATAGATGAGCTGGACCGCACGGATGAGCCGTTTGAGGCCTATTTGCTGGAGGCCCTGTCTGATTTTCAGGTGACCATCCCCGAACTGGGCACCATCCGCGCGCCAGAGCCGCCGATTGTGATTGTCACGTCCAACCGCACGCGCGAGGTGCATGATGCCCTGAAACGGCGCTGTTTGTATCATTGGGTCGACTACCCCGATTTCGCGCGCGAACTGGATATTCTGAACGCCCGCGTGCCCGAGGCATCTGCACAATTGTCGCGCGAGGTGGTGGCTTTCGTGCAGCGGCTGCGCGCCGAGGATTTGTTCAAGAAACCCGGTGTGGCGGAAACCATTGACTGGGCCAAATGCCTGCTGGCGCTGGATGTGATCCAACTGTCGCCCGAGGTGATTGCCGATACGTTGGGGGCGGTGTTGAAGTATCAGGATGATATCCAGAAATTGCAGGGCCTTGAGGCGCGCAAGATCCTTGACGAAGTGCGCCGGGGATTGGCGGTATGACAAGCCTTGCGCATCTGCGGGTGCTGGAACCGCATCCGGGTGTTCTGGCGTTCTATGATGGGCGCGTGGCGGGCCACCGCTTTGCCGCCGAGGCCAATTGGGTTGATGACGGGGCGCTGTCGTTGGGAGTGGCGTCTTATGCGGTGATCGCGGGGGATCAGGCCATTGTCTATGACACGCATGTGTCTATCCCGCATGCGCAGTTTGTCCGCGATACGTTGGCGGCGCGAGGGGTAAGCCGCTTCACCGTTGTCCTGTCGCATTGGCATCTGGATCATGTGGCGGGAACAGAAGTGTTCGCGGGCTGCGAGGTGATCGCGAATGCCAGCACTTTGGCCCATCTGACCCGGCACCGCGCGGCAATCGAAGATGGCAGTTTGCACGGGCTTCCCGCGATTGCGCCGCTGATCTTGCCGACGCAGGTGTTTGACGGCACGATGACCCTGATGCTGGGCGATGAAGTGGTGCAGCTGATCGAGGCCAACATCCATTCCGACGATGCCACGGTGATCTGGTTGCCAGACCGCGGCATTCTGCTGGCAGGTGATACGGTCGAGGATTGCGTAACATACGTCGCCGAACCGCAGGGATTTACCGCGCATCTGGCTGATCTGGCGCGGCTTGCGGCGCTGGGCCCGGAATGGGTGCTGCCGGCGCATGGTGATCCGCGGGTAATAGCGGCGGGGGGGTATGGCGTGGAAATCTTTGCCGCAATGGCGCGCTATGTGACCGCGTTACAGGCGTTGATGGCCGATCCTGCGGCTGCCGTACCTGCGATGGCAGAGATCATTGCGCCTGATCTGGCGGCGGGCACATTGGTGTATTTTGAGCCTTATGCCGCGATCCATCTGCAAAACGTCGGCGTTGCGCGCGGTGGCTGATGCGCTGGACCTGCCAGATGACGGCAAACTGGCGCAAAATATCGCGCATTTCGCCCGTGCCTTGCGGCGTGCCGGTCTGCCGATTGGCCCCGGTCGGGTGATCGAGGCGGTGCGCGCGATTGCCGTGGTGGGGTTCACAAGGCGCGAGGATTTTTACTGGGCGCTGCACGGCATTTTCGTCAGCCGTCCCGAAGATCGCGTGATCTATGAGCAGGTGTTCCGGCTGTTCTGGCGCGATCCGCAGTTCCTGGAACAGATGATGACGTTCCTGATCCCCACCGTGCGCGGCGCGCAAGAGGAACGGCTGGCTGCGGCGGGCGAGCGGCGCGCAGCCGAGGCGCTGTTGGATGGCAAAGGCCCCGCCCCACCGCCGATGCCGGACCGCGACGACGAGGAGCAGCTGATTGATATCGACGCAACGGCGACCCAATCCACCGAAGAACGCCTGCGCAAATTGGATTTTGAATTGATGTCAGTAGGAGAAATGGCGGCGGCCAAGGCCATGCTGGCGCAGCTGTCGCTGCCCGTCAAACCGCTGAAAACCCGGCGTATGGTGGGGGCGCTGGGCGGTTCAACCATCGATGCCCGCGCCACCCTGCGCGCGGCGCTGCGCCATGGCGGCGAGGTGATGGAACTGAAACATCGCGCGCCTGCGACCCGCTGGCCCAATCTGGTTGTGCTGTGCGATATCTCAGGCTCGATGAGCCAGTATAGCCGGATGGCGCTGCATTTTGTGCATGCGGTGGCCAACAGGCGCGGGCGGTCTTGGGCAAAGGTGCATGCCTTTACCTTTGGCACGCGGTTGACCAACATCACCCGGCATTTGCGCAACCGCGATGTCGATCAGGCGCTGGCGGCGGCAGGGGCCGAGGCGCAGGATTGGTCGGGCGGCACCCGCATCGGCACGTCTATTGCCACCTTCAACCGGGATTGGTCGCGCCGCGTGTTGGGGCAGGGCGCGGTGGTGTTGCTGATCACCGATGGGCTGGACCGCGATGAGGGGGGGGCGCTGTCGCAAGCCGTTGAACGGCTGCATTTGTCGTGCCGTCGGTTGATCTGGCTGAACCCGTTGTTGCGCTGGGAGGGGTTCGCCCCGCGCGCCTCTGGCATTCGCGCGATGCTGCCGCATGTTGACAGTTTTCGCGCTGGCCATTCGATTGATTCGCTGGCCGCATTGGGCCGGGTCATTTCGGATGGCAATGATGCGGGCGAAAAGACGCGATTGCTGCAGTTGCTAGCAGATAACTGATTTTTGGGGAACCATTTGGGCATTTCAGCCGTTGGATGATATCGCATAACACCACAGAAAAGTGTTGTTTGGGCCATCAGCCCCCGCCGTTGCGGACCGGGCATATGACTTGCACTGCTCCTGAAAGGACGTCTTATGAAACGACTTCTCACATCGACAACCGCCTTGTCGCTTGCATTGTTCAACGTGCAGCCCTGGCCCTTGATGGCCCAAACCCTGACCGAAGATGGATCGGTGATCGCATCGGATGGCACGGTTTTGTGTGCTGCTGTGGATGGGGTGGTCTGTCTCCCCGAAGATTACGTTGATCAGGCCGCCGCGATTGATGCTGCGTTGGCCGAGGCTGCCGTCGCGGCACAAGCCGCCGCCCAGGCCGAAGCAGACGCTGCCCTAGCCGCACAGGCCGAAGCGGATGCCGCAGCCGCGCTGCAAGCCGAAGCCGATGCCGTTGCAGCCCAGGCTGCGGCTGATTCTGCCGCCGCCGCTGAGGCCGCAGCCCAAGCCGACGCCGATGCCAAAGCCGCCGCTGATGCTGCCGCTGCCGCAGATGCCGCTGCCCAAGCCGACGCCGATGCCAAAGCCGCCGCTGATGCCGCCGCTGCCGCCGATGCGCAAGTCGCAGCAGATGCCGCCGCCGCCGCACAAGCCGAGGCCGATGCCGCCGCTGCCCAAGCCGCCGCTGATGCCGCTGTTGCTGCCGAGGCAGCCGTGCAAGCCGATGCCGACGCCAAAGCCGCAGCAGATGTCGCCGCCGCCGCTGACGCCGCCGCTGCCGCAGATGCAGCGACGCAAGCTGATGCGGATGCGAAAGCTGCTGCGGATGCCGCCGCTGCCGCTGATGCCGCCGCACAAGCCGACGCGGATGCGAAAGCCGCTGCGGATGCAGCCGCTGCCGCTGATGCCGCCGCCCAAGCCGATGCAGATGCGAAAGCCACTGCGGATGCCGCCGCTGCTGCGGATGCCGCCGCTGCTGCGGAAGCAACGACTCAAGCCGACGCTGACGCCAAAGCCGCTGCCGATGCCGCCGCACAAGCGGACGCCGATGCAGCCCTGAAAGCGCAACTGGAGGCAGACGCCGCTGCTGCTGCCTTGGTGGATGCCGCTGCTGCGGAAGCTGCTGCCAAAGCTGCCGCTGATGCAGCCGCTCAGGCGGGCGCGGATGCGGCCACGCAAGATGCCGCAGATGCTGCCGCCAAAGCCGCCGCTGACGCCGCTGCAACTGCCGCCGCTGAGGCCCAAGCCGCAACGGATGCCGCCGCCAAAGCCACTCAGGACGCCGCCGACGCCGCAGCAACAGCTGCACCCGAGGCCGCCGAAACCGTGGTTGACGCGCCTGCCCTGGACGCCGCCCCGGTTGTTCTGACCGCTGAAGAACAAGCCGCTGCCGATGCCGCCGCAGCCCTGCAAGCCGAAGCCGATGCTGCAGCCCTTGCCGCAGCCGAAGCAGAGCTGAAGGTTCAGGCTGACGGCACCTTGGTTGATCCCGCCGCAAATTTGAAAACCGCCGATGTTCCGGTTGATGAAAGCCTGACCCCGGTCGACGTGATTGTTCCAACGGCCGCCGAAGTCGAAACGCTGTCCACCCTGATGACGGAACCCGAAACAGGCATTGATCCCGCCACTTTGGCAGCAGCAGCCGGACTTGCCGCCGTGGCGGTGGCCGGGGCAGAGCCGACACCGCCGTTGGATCAGCCCGTATCAGAGGATGCTGTTTCAACGATCACCGAACTGCTGACCGAACAATCGGCGCGCAGCTCGACCCAGGAATTTGCTGCAGCACCTGTGGCAGTGGAAGGTGGCAAGAAAAACCGTCTGTCCGATTTGGAAAAAGTCGGCCTTGTGGTGCTGGGCGCTCTGGTTGTTGGGGCCATCATTAATGAAGGCAACAAGAAAGAAGAGCGCCGCGTGGTGTCCAACACCGGCGACCGGATTGTGGTTCTGAAACCCGATGGCACGTATCAGGTGTACAAGGATGATGATGCTGTCATCCGTCGCCCCGGGTCTAACGTGCGTACTGAAACCTATAACGACGGCTCGACCCGCACGATCGTGGCGCGTGCCGATGGCACGCAGATTGTCACCATCCGTGATGCCACCGGTCGGGTGTTGCGCCGGGCGCATTACGACAATCTGGGCCGCGAACTGGTGCTGATCGACGATCTGGAACCCGAACGCGTGGTCTATATCCGCGATCTGCCCAAGCCG
>JAYUHO010000106.1:0-5959 GCA_043766915.1 Cypionkella sp. | reverse complement strand
GGCCCACCCGCCCACCCAGCCGCCCTCGGGGGGCAGTGGGGCGCAATTTCCGGGTGCCGGATGGCTCGTCGGTTCGGTTTGGATATTTTTACCAGTATGAAAGGACAGGCGATGATCGGGATGGGATTGGTCGGGCTGATTGCCGCGTTGCATGTGTATGTCATGGTGATGGAAATGGTGTTGTGGGAGGCTCTGCGCACCCGCAAAGTCTTTGGCACTACGGCAGAGTTTGCGGCGCAAAGCAAAGTGCTGGCGGCCAATCAAGGATTGTATAATGGATTTCTGGCGGCTGGCTTGATCTGGTCTGTCTGGCTGGGGTTGCCTGGGGCAGGGGCCGCTGTGGCGCTGTTCTTTTTGGCCTGTGTGGCAGTGGCGGGCGTGTTCGGGGCCGCCACAGTTGGTGTGCGGATATTATTTGTGCAAACTGTTCCGGCTGTTTTGGCCATCGCTGCGGTTTGGGCGGGCGTTTAAAGTATCCGTCTTGATCACGAGCGATCCTTTATGGAGGCAAGCGTTGGGAAGCCTGCTTTTTGCCAGAACCAAACCATCCCCAGCCCTGTTGGCCGGGGAACGCCTCTGACAGCTTGCCATGGCTGCGCTGCGCGGTCGTTTGCCCGCAGGCGCAAGGCGAAGGGCACGGGCGGTTGTGACAAAAGCAACAGTATGTAAACCGGGTCGCGCCTGTCTGCGGGGGACGCGAAAGACTGCCCCGGCCGATCTGCTTTGCGGATCTTGCGTCAGGCCTCTGCGTTCGTCAGCTTTGGGTTGAACCGTCGCTGCACGATCCGGGTCATCCGCTTGTGCATCTTGGAGATACGGCGGCGCAAATGCATCGCGGCATAGATCGGTTGGGCCATTTGCGGCGCGTCCGTCACAAATTTGAACCGCCCAGTGTTCACCATTTCAATGGCCTGATCTGCCATCACAAACCCGGTTCCGCCCATCGCCAACAGCAGCGATGACACCGCAGACGATTGCCCGACAGACAACGGCGTGCCGACCAGTTCGGGCAACAACTGCCGGTGCGTTTGCACAAAGGCCGGGGAGAAATGCGCGAAAATATAGGTGGCCGGGTTGATCTGCGCGCAGGTTTCGGCATCGGAACTGATCAGCCGATAGTTGATCTCGCCCACCGAGGCGAAGTGTAAATCGGGATGCGGTTTGGGGGTAAACATCACCGCGAAATCCTGTGCACCCGACACCAGATCAAGGCACATCTGGGTGGAATAATCGGGTTCGATGTAAAACGCGATCTGCGGGAAGGTGCGGCGGAAATCATGCACCAGATCGCCGATTTTGGCCGCCGCCAGATCGTTCTGAATGCCAATGCGCAGGGTCATCGCAGCATCGCCCGACGGGGCCACGTCGCGTTTTGCTTCATTCCACTCTTGGCGCAGCAGGCGCGCGTGCTGCTCAAACCGCACCCCTTCGGTGGTCAACTCTGTGCCCGCGCGCGAGCGGGTGAACAACCGGGTGGCCAGCGACGCCTCCAGCGATTGCACCCGGGCCGATACGGTGGACTGTGTTACGCCCAACCGCTCGGCACTGCGGTGAAAGCTGCGGGTTTCCACGAGGTCAAGAAACGTATCCAAAAGTTCGATTTGCATGGGGCCTGCCTTTGCTGATCGTTTTAACCGATCAATAGCGCGACTTGGTGTAAATTAAAAGCGCGATATGAAGGCGTAACGCTGCGACCCAATCTGTGGAGTGACTTATGGCCGACTTTCCAACCACTGCCCGCGTTGTCATCATCGGTGGCGGTGCTGTTGGGGTGTCGTCGCTTTACCATCTGGCGCTGGCCGGTTGGACCGAGTGTGTGCTGCTGGAAAAGAATGAACTGACCGCAGGATCAACATGGCATGCCGCTGGCAATGTGCCGACCTTCAGTTCCAGCTGGTCAATCATGAATATGCAGCGCTATTCGGCCGACCTCTATCGCACGCTGGGTGAGGTGGTCGATTATCCGATGAACTATCACGTCACCGGGTCCATCCGGCTGGCGCATTCTGCCGAACGGTTGCAGGAATTTCAGCGCGTGGTCGGGATGGGGCGCACCCAAGGGATGGATCTGAAAATCCTGACCCCTGATCAGATCAAAGACTATTATCCGTTTCTGGAAACCCACGATCTGGTGGGCGCACTTTACGATCCGAATGATGGCGATATTGATCCGGCACAGCTGACCCAAGCGCTTGCCAAAGGCGCGCGGGCTTTGGGCGCAAAGATCGAACGGTTTTGCCCGGCCACGGGTGTCACCCGCGAAGGCGAAGATTGGATTGTTCACACCCATAAAGGCGATATCCGCTGCCAATATGTGGTGAACGCTGCCGGATATTACGCGCGGGAGGTCGGCAAATGGTTTGGCCGCGATGTGCCGATGATGGTGATGTCGCATCAATATATGCTGTTCGATACCGTGGCCGAAGTTGAGGCGCACTCGCAAAAAACCGGCAAAAAACTGCCCCTGCTGCGCGATGTCGATAGCAGCTATTACCTGCGACAAGAAAAGAACGGCTTCAACCTTGGCCCGTATGAGCGCAACTGCAAAGCTCATTGGGTCACCCCGGATGATCCGTTCCCGCAAGATTTTTCGTTCCAGCTGTTCCCTGACGATCTGGAACGTCTGGAATGGTATATCACCGATGCGATGGCCCGGGTGCCTTTGTTGGAAAAGGCGCCGCTGACCAAGGTGATCAACGGCCCGATCCCCTATACCCCCGATGGCAACCCGCTGATCGGACCAATGCCGGGGGTGCCGAACGCGTTTGAGGCTTGCGTGTTCACCTTTGGCATCTGTCAGGCGGGGGGGGCGGGCAAAGTGCTGGCGGAATGGATCACCCAAGGGGCTACTGAATGGGATATGTGGTCTTGCGATCCGCCCCGCTTTACCGGGTTTGAAGATCAGGACTATTGCATCGCCAAGGGCATGGAGGTTTACGGCCATGAATACGCCATGCATTTCCCGCACCATGCCTGGCCAGCGGGACGCGGCAAGAAGCTGTCAGCGGTGCATACGCAAGTAGCAGCGCAGGGCGCGCAGTTTGGTGCCTATAACGGCTGGGAACGCGCGCTTTGGTATGCGCGGGCGGGCGATGATGTGTCCGAAGCAGGCACACAAACCTGGGATCGGCGCGGGCCTTGGTATCAGGCAGTAAAGGCCGAATGCGAAGCGGTGCGTGACGCGGCAGGTATTCTCGATCTGCCGGGATTCTCACGCTTTTTGATCAAAGGCGCGGGCGTGGCCGATTGGCTGGCCCGCCAGATCACCGGAAAAGTGCCAAACGTCGGGCGGCTGGGGCTTGCGTATTTCGCCGATGATATGGGCCGGATCGTGACGGAAATGTCGGCGGCGCGGCTGGCTGAAGATGAGATTTTGCTGATCACAGCAGCCACCGCCCAAGCGCATGACCGTGATTGGATCGCGCGTCATCTGGGGGCTGGATTGACGATGTCTGAGGCCACCGATCAGTGGTCGTGCCAAATTCTGACCGGGCCGAAAAGCCGCGAGATTTTGGCGCAGGTCAGCGATGCCGATCTGACCAAGGGCTGGCTGACGCTGCAAACCGCGCAGATCGCGGGGGCCGAGGCCTTTCTGTTCCGGGTGTCCTTCGCAGGCGAACTGGGTTGGGAGATTCACACCCGGCTGGCCGATACGCCCGGCGTTTATAAGGCCGTGATGGTGGCGGGCGCGCCGTTGGGCCTGAAACCCTTTGGCATGTTCGCGCTGAATTCGCTGCGGGTCGAAAAGGGCTACCGCGCGTGGAAGGGTGATCTTTCCACCGACTACACCGTGCTGCAGGGTGGTCTGGAACGCTTTGTCGATTGGGCCAAGCCCGATTTCCGTGGCAAAGCGGCACTGGCGGCGCAAAAGCAGGCGGGGGTGCCCAAACGTTTTGTCACCCTGACCGTCGACAGCGCCACCTTCGATCCGCCCTATATGTCAACGATCTGGCAGGACGGGGTGATCGTGGGCGAGGTGACAAGCGGATATTTCGGCCACCGGGTGGGCAAATGTGTGGCTCTGGGCATGCTGCGATCTGATCTTTGTGTGACAGGCACAGCCGTCGCGGTTGAGATTTTCGGTCAACACTATCCGGCAGTGGTGCAAGACGACGCGCCGCTGTGGGATACCAAAAACGAACGGATCCGGGCATGACCCTGCCGCAAACCATGCAAGGTGTGCAACTGGTGGCCCATGGTGGCCCGGAGGCGTTGATCTGGCGCAATGATATCCCGGTGCCGCGCCCCGCTGCGGGCGAGGTTTTGGTGCGGGTCTTGGCGGCTGGCGTCAATATGACCGATATCAACACGCGGATCGGCTGGTATGGCGCGGCCAAGGCGGGCGGCGAAGGCCGGGCTGCGGGCTATGCTGGTGCGATGGGGTTTCCGCGTATTCAGGGCGGCGATTTGTGTGGCCGGGTGGTTGCATTGGGCGCGGGCGTTACGGATGTGGCGATCGGCGCGAGGGTGACCTGTTCGACCTGCCAGCCCGAACCAAGCTCCGACAATCCATTGGCGATATCGGTGATCGGATCAGAGTATGACGGCGCATTTGCGCAATACTGCGTGGTGCCCGCGCGGTATTTGTATGATGTGTCGGCATCGCCTTTGTCAGATATCGAGATTGGCGCGATGCCCTGCGCCTATGGCACGGCATTCAACCTGATTTCCCGCGCTGCTGTCGCGGTGGGTGAACGGGTGCTGGTGACGGGGGCGACGGGTGGGGTAGGACTGGCTGCGGTGCAACTGGCATTGCTGCGCGGGGCGGATGTGACCGGGCAGTGCAGCCTTGGCAGATCGCATGTTGTGCGCGCTGCGGGGGGCGATGTGCTTGACCGCGATGCAGTCCCGAAACCCCGGCATTATGATGTGGTGATTGACGTGGTCGGTGGCCCCGGTTGGCAAGACCGGCTGGAAAGCCTGCGGCCCGGTGGGCGCTATGCCACATCGGGGGCCGTGGCGGGGCCGATGGTGACGGGCGATCTGCGCACGGTCTATCTGAATGATCTGACCTTGCTTGGCTGCACCAACCAACCGCGTGAGGTGTTCGCCGGGCTTGTCACCATCATCAATGCCGCCCGCGTCCGGCCTGTGGTATCCAAAACCTATCCGTTGCGCGATATTGCCCGTGCCCAAAGTGATCTGGCCGCAGGCACCTACCCTGGCAAACTGGTTCTTATTCCCTTGGAGAGCAACGCATGACGATCCCCGCAAAAGCCCGCGCTGTGATCATTGGCGGCGGGGTGTCAGGCTGTTCGGTGGCCTATCATCTGGCACGCGCTGGCTGGACCGACATTGTTTTGGTGGAACGCCAGCAATTGACATCGGGCACCACATGGCACGCGGCGGGCTTGATCGGGCAATTGCGCGGATCGGCGAATATGACCCGGCTGGCCAAGTATTCCGCCGACCTATACGTGAAACTGGCGGCGGAAACCGGGATCGAAACCGGGATGCGGCAGGTGGGCAGCATCTCGGTTGCTCTAACGGCGGCGCGGCATGAGGAACTGCTGCGTCAGGCCACGGTGGCGCGGATTTTCGATGTCGATGTGCAGGAAATCAGCCCGACCGAGGCCAAGGCGATGTATCCGCATCTGGAAATCGGCGATGTGGTGGGGGCGGTTCACCTGCCGCTCGATGGGCAATGTGACCCCGCAAACATCGCGATGGCGCTGGCCAAGGGCGCGCGGATGCGGGGCGCGAAAATCTTTGAACACACCAAGGTGGTGGGCGTAACCCAAGCCAATGGCCGGGTGACGGGCGTTGACTATGAAGCAGGTGGCGAGCCGGGCCATATCGCTGCCGACGTGGTGATCAATTGCGGCGGTATGTGGGGGCGGGAATTGGCTGGCAAATCCGGGTCACCTTGCCGCTGCATGCGTGCGAGCATTTCTATCTGATCACCGAACCGATTGCGGGGCTTGGCCATTTGCCGGTGCTGCGGGTGCCCGATGAATGC
>JAYUHO010000105.1:0-2217 GCA_043766915.1 Cypionkella sp. | reverse complement strand
GTCCGATTGCAACCATCGGCCTGGTCATCGTCGTGGTTATTTTCATGCTACTCGAGCGCGAGGATTTGCGTGACCGCTTTATCATGCTGGTCGGTTCGAACGATTTGTACCGCACGACGCAGGTATTGCAGGACGCAGGCCAGCGGGTGGCGCAGTATTTGTTGGTCCAATTGTTGGTCAACGTGATCTATGCCATTCCGATCGGGGTCGGGTTGTGGTTGATCGGGGTGCCAAATGCCTTGCTGTGGGGACTGCTGACTCTGGTTTTGCGGTTCGTACCTTACATCGGGTCAATGCTGGCTGCGGCCTTTCCGCTGTTTCTGGCCTTTGCAGTTTCGCCAGGCTGGTCCGCGGTGATCTGGACGATCCTGCTGTTTTCAACCGTGGAACTGATCACCAGCAATGCAATCGAACCCTATCTTTACGGGTCCAGGACCGGGGTCAGTCCGCTGGCGATCATCGTATCGGCAATATTCTGGACATGGCTCTGGGGGCCGCTTGGACTGGTCATGTCGACCCCGCTGACGGTGTGTCTCGTGGTTCTGGGCCGCCACATTCCGCAGTTTGAATTGTTCGATATTCTGTTCGGCGACGACCCGATCCTGGCCCCCCACGCCCGCCTGTATCAGCGGCTGCTGGTTGGTGACGGGCTCGAGGCGACGATCCGGGCCGAGGAATCGCTCGAAACCCAGTTTCTGAGCGAGTATTACCGTGATGTCGGTATCCCTGCGCTGTTGATCGCGCAGAACGACCACCAGCGCGGTGTGTTGACCACGGATCAACAACGCAGCCTGGCATTGGCGGCCTTGGCCATGGTGGGTGATCTGTCGGGCATCGTCGCCGAAGAACTGGCCGAGATGCAGGGGACGGTGGCTGGCCCGAGTGCTGAAAACGCCGAAGGTCTGAAAATCGACGACCTATTGCCGGGCGGCGGTTACCGTGTGATGTGCATCGGTGGGCGCAGTGATCTGGATGACGCCGCCGCTGCCATGCTGGCGCAAACTCTCGCGGCCGAGGGCGCAAAGTCGGACTTTCGGCTTCATTCCGATCTGGCACCATCGCGATCTCAGGCCCTTGCTGCGACAGAGCGGGATTGCGTTATTCTGGTGTTTCTGGATGCGTCCCCTAGCCGGGCTTCGCTGTTGCACGTTCAACGGATCAAACGCGCCGCCCCACAGGTGCGGGTGGGTGTGCTGATCTGTGAAATGCCAAAAGATGATGACAAGTCCCCGGATATGATGACGATCCGCATCCGCTCGGTGGACCCCGACATTTTGCAGGCAGCCCTCGATATCGGTGCCGACTTTGTTGTCACGACAATCAAGGCAGTGATGCTGGCCACATTCGTTCCGGATGCGCCGAAACCTTTGGCGTCACCCAAAAAACGCCTGCTGCGAAGCCGGACAACGCCGAAATCAACGGCAGCCGGAACCGCGCATGTCCCCGTGCGTTAGATCAGACAGACTGACCAAACAGCCGGTGAAAACAGAAAATCGGGCGCTGGCGCAACCGGATGGCAGAAACATCTGGTGATGAAAAGTCGACATAGTTCTGATGCAATAGAGGAGCAAAAATTGAGCAAGATCAAGATACCCATAGCGCTGGCAAGTTCAGACAATGAACCCCTGATTGTTGGATCAGTGCAAGAAACCGACCATCCAGATCAAGTGCTGCTGGCCGCAACATCATTGCACATTGGCGTCGGCACGCAACAACCTGCCGCCATTCCTAAGGCAAGTGGCAAACTGGTGCAGGCGGTGGCCGCCCTTGATGCCGGGCCGGCCCCGGAAGCATCTGCCGACACCAAGACCAAAGCCGCCCCGGACTGATCCGCTGCACTGTGACATTTTTCATATGCGGCGGTCGTTCCGAAATTGTCCTCACTATGTCATAGATCAGTGCGCGCAGTGATTCATCGTTCAAAGGTCGGTCACGCATCTGGAGAGATACTGTGCCCGAATCGCGCGTGGTTTTGTCAAACCGTGCCGCAACCTACTTGGTTGTCGTGCCCGAAGTCCTGATTGCACAGGATCTGAAGCTGACGATTACCGATTATGATGCGGGCGCACAGGTGATCCAGGCGACCACCGTCGCCGATGCCGAAATCGCGTTGACCGGTGTCAAGGCGCTGGCCGTTGCATTTCTGGCCGATCAGCCCAACAACTTTGCAAATTCACCCCTTGCCCGCGCCATTGCCCGGCGTGGTGGCCGGGTGGT
>JAYUHO010000104.1:0-5975 GCA_043766915.1 Cypionkella sp. | reverse complement strand
AATCTGTGCGCAGCGCTATGGCATCACCGAGGCCAGATATCGTCGGTTCCGCTATGGCGTGCAGGTCAACTCGTTGGGCCTGACCGAACAGCAGCCCGAAAACAACGTCTACCGCATCCTGCTGGAAATGCTGGCGGTGACGCTGTCGAAAAACGCCCGGGCGCGTGCCGTGCAACTGCCTGCGTGGAATGAGGCGTTGGGCCTGCCGCGCCCCTGGGATCAGCAATGGTCGCTGCGGATGCAACAGATTTTGGCCTATGAAACCGATCTTCTGGAATATGACGATCTGTTTGACGGCAACCCCGCAGTGGATCGCAAAGTTAAGGCGCTTAAGGACGGCGTACGCGAAGAATTGGCGCGGATTGATGCAATGGGCGGCGCGGTGGCGGCGATTGAGTATATGAAAGGGCGGTTGGTTGAGTCTAATTCGGCCCGGATCGCAAAGATTGAATCCGGTGAAACCACGGTTGTTGGCGTGAACCGCTGGACCGATGCCGCACCCAGCCCATTGACCGCTGGCGATGGATCAGTGATGGCGGTCGATCCTGCGGCAGAGGCTGATCAGATTGCGCGGCTGACCGCCTGGCGCGAGGGTCGGGATCAGGGTGCCGTACAAACGGCCTTAACCGCCCTGCGGCAGGCTGCCGCCTCAGGGGCCAATATTATGCCCGCATCTGTGGCGGCGGCAAAAGCCGGGGCTACGACGGGCGAATGGGGCGGCATCATCCGGGCCGCATTCGGCGAATACCGCGCGCCGACAGGCGTGTCGCGCAACCCCTCAAACCGCACCGAAGGCCTGGAACCCATCCGCGCAGCGGTGCAGGCGGTGTCGGCCAAACTGGGGCGGCCGCTGACGTTTCTGATGGGCAAACCCGGTCTTGACGGCCATTCCAACGGGGCCGAACAGATCGCCGCCCGGGCCCGCGATTGCGGGATGGAGATTCATTACGACGGCATCCGCCTGACACCCGCCGAAATCGTGCAGGCGGCGGTAGAACAGCGCGCGCATGTGGTGGGGCTGTCGATCCTGTCAGGCAGCCACCTGCCGCTGATTGCCGAAGTTCTGGCCCAGATGCAGGATGCAGGCCTGTCGGATATCCCATTGATTGTGGGCGGGATTATCCCTGAAGAAGATGCGGCGGCGTTGCGGGCGTCGGGCGTCGCAGCGGTCTACACCCCCAAGGATTTTCAGCTGAACCACATCATGATGGATATTATCGGGCTGGTTGATCGCGCACCCGCCGCCGCTTGATCCGCACGCTCGGCAAGCCTTCGCTTTGCAGCACTTCGCTGCTTTCGCCCACGGCGGCAAACCCTTAGTCTTGCACCAACAGGTTTGGCCATAAGGATTTTTCACATGCAGCTTACCCGAAGATCCGCCTTATCGGGCCTGATGGCAGCCCTTTTATCGGCCTGCGTCGGCGGCAGCAGCGGCACCAAACCACGGGTTGATGCGGTGATGCGGGCTGTTCCCAATGCGGGTTATGACGCGTGGGTTGCAGATTTTCGCGGGCGAGCGTTGTCGCGCGGCGTGTCGGCGGCCACTTATGACAATGCTTTTGCCTCAGCCGGGTTTCTGCCCGATGTAATTGACCGCGACCGCAACCAGACCGAATTCACCCGCACCACCCAAGACTATCTGGCCATTGCCGCATCGGATGAACGGATCAGCAAGGGTCGCGCTGCTGTGGCGCGCAACAGCGGCGTTCTGGCGCAGATTGAAAACCGCTATGGGGTAGAGGCGCATGTTGTGGCCGCCGTCTGGGGGCTGGAAAGTTTCTTCGGGGAACGACGCGGGTCGGTCCCCGTGATCTCGGCGCTGTCGACCTTGGCCTATGACGGGCGGCGGGCGGATTTCTTTGAACAGCAACTGGTGGCGGCGCTGAAAATCTTGCAGTCCGGCGATACCACGCCTGCGCAGATGACCGGCAGCTGGGCGGGAGCTATGGGCCATACCCAGTTTATTCCCACGTCTTATCAAGCTTTTGCGGTTGATTTTACAGGTGACGGGCGGCGCGATATCTGGTCGGATGATCCGACAGATGCGCTGGCCTCGACCGCCGCCTATCTGTCGAAATCCGGTTGGACGCGGGGGCAGCCCTGGGGGACAGAAGTGCGCCTGCCATCCGGGTTTAACACCGGATTGGCGGGGCGCGGCAAAGGACGGTCTGATTGGGCGGATTTGGGAGTGACGCGGGCCGATGGTGGCGCACTGGCAAACCATGGCGCGGCATCGCTGATCCTGCCTGCGGGGGCGGGCGGCCCCGCCCTGCTGCTTTATCGCAACTTCAACGTGATCCTGCGCTATAATAACGCCGAAAACTACGCGATCGGTGTCGGTCATCTTGCGGATCGGTTGAACGGGGGTGGCCCGTTGCGCGGCAATTTTCCACCAGATGCCAATGGCATGACGATAGACCAACGCCAGCAATTGCAACTGCGCCTCTCAGCGGCGGGCTTTGACACCGAAGGCAGCGACGGGGTGATCGGCAAGAAAACCACCGCCGCCATTGCCGCGTTCCAGCAAAGCCGCGGGCTGGCCGTGACAGGGCAACCGTCGCTTGAACTGTTGGCGATGCTTGGTTAGGTTTGATCGATTGACTAAAGAACTGGGGCCAAAATGACCTTCCACATCGGTGCCAAGCCGGGCGATATCGCCGAAACCGTGCTGTTGCCTGGCGATCCTTACCGCGCGCGATGGGCGGCGCAAACCTATCTGGACAACCCGGTGTTGGTAAACGAAGTGCGCGGGATGCTGGGTTACACCGGCACCTGGCGCGGCCACCGCGTGACAATCCACGGCTCGGGCATGGGGATGCCGTCTTTGTCGATCTATGCCAACGAATTAATCCGCGACTATGGCGCGCAAACCCTGATCCGCATCGGATCGGCAGGGGCGATGCAGCATCATATCAAAGTGCGCGATGTAGTGCTGGCGCAAACTGCTTCCACCTATGGCACGCCGTCACGGTCAATCTTCCGCGATCTGAATTTTGCGCCCTGTGCCGATTTTGGCCTGCTGACGGCGGCGCATAAAGCGGCGCTGACCATTGGCGTGCCAGTGCATGTGGGCGGGATTTATTCGTCGGATACGTTTTATGACGAACGCGCAGATCTGTCCGAACAATTGCAACGCCATGGTGTATTGTGTGTGGAAATGGAGGCAGCGGAATTGTATATCCTTGCCGCCCGCTATGGCCGCCGCGCCTTGGCGGTGCTGACGATGTCAGACCATATCCTCACGCATGAGGCCCTGCCCGCCGATCAACGCGAACGCAGCTTTGGCGCGATGGTTGAAGTGGCTTTGCAGGCGGCGTTTGAAGGCAAGGCTTGACGCAACCGATTCGTGGGGGTTTATTGCCATCCCCCAGCAAGGAGATGGCGATGAAACAACGACAATTGGGTAAAGACGGGCCTATGGTTTCGGCGATTGGTCTGGGCTGCATGAGCTTTGGCGGGATTTTCGGCCCCACCGACGAAGCAGAAAGTTTCGCCTGCCTTGATGCGGCGTGGGCTGGCGGCATCACGCTTTTTGACAATGCCAATATCTATGGCATGGGCCGGTGCGAAACCGTGCTTGGCAATTGGATGCGCCTGCGGAAACCAAACATCCACATTGCCACCAAGGCCAGCATCGTTTCTGGCGAGGCTGGAAAATTTGATAATTCCGAGGCGCATCTGCGCGCCGAACTGGATAAATCGCTTCACCGCCTTGGCACCGATCATGTGGCCTTGTTCTACATCCATCGCCGCGAAGAGGCGCGGCCCATTGAAGAGGTGGTCGAAACTCTTGGCCGGTTGATAGATGAGGGCAAAATCGGCGGCTATGGCCTGTCAGAGATTTCCCCCGGCACCCTGCGCCGTGCCCATGCGGTGCGGCCGTGCATGGCAGTACAGAACGAATACTCGCTGTGGAGCCGTCAGCCGGACCTGGGCCTGATCCAGACATGCGCCGAACTGGGCACGGCTTTGGTCCCATTTTCGCCCTTGGCGCGGGGGGTGTTCGGGCGGGAAATCCTTGATCCCGCAACCTTGCCTGCCGCAGATTTCCGGCTGTCGATTCCGCGATTTCACGGCGTGGATTGGACGTTGAACCGGGCTAAAATTACTGAATTCCGTGGCCTTGCCGCGTCGCGAGGCTTGACGGCCCCTGCGCTTGCTTTGGCTTGGATACTGGATCAGGGCGACCACCTTATCCCGATTCCCGGCACCCGCACGGCGGACCATCTGACCGATTGGATCGGCGCCCCAGACATCACGCTGACCGCAGATGACCGGATGCAAATAGCGCAGATTTTGCCCGCAGGCTGGGCGCACGGCGATCGCTATGGGTTAGAACAGGCCAGCAGTGTAGAGCGGTATTGTTGACCGGATCATCGGGTCGCGGCAGATCTTGGCAACAGGGGGGGGCGAAATTCGGCCCCCCCGCACTGCAGTTCGCCGCGCAATACCGCCGTGTCGCAGAACATCATGACAGTCATGCATACGCCTCGTGTCGTACCGCAGCATAAGACGGCATCACGCTGGTGCGCGCAACAAACGGCACTGGTTGCGTTTGACGCAGACGCATATTCGAATAGGCGGCGGGCATCCGCAACACTGCATACAACCGACCGTCTTCGGCATTGCGATAGGTCGTGCCCAATTGAGCGACCTTATAACCTAACTGTCGCAGCGCGCGCATAAGCGCCAACGACGACAAACAAATGAGTTCGTCAGCGCCCTTATCACGCGCCACGTCCACAAGCCCGTCAACGATCATCGCAAGACATTCACTGCGTTCGGCGGCCGTGGTCAACGATGGTGAAATCACCAGCCGGGTGCATTCCCACACATTGGCACTGGCGATTTCCACCGACATCACATGCGGTGGAATATGCGGCAGCTTGCCCGAATAGGCATCGCGCAACATATAGGTATGTTCGCCCCACACGGCGGTGGTCGCCATTGCGCGCGCACCACCCACGACCTCGCCATCTTTCATCACCAACGAATAATGCGCCACTGGTGTATCATATTGATCCATTTCCACAGTGTCATTATGCGGCACCTGCCAGCCCAAATCATCGACAAAGACTTGTTTGCGCAACGCAAGAAACTTGTAAAAAGCACTTCCGTGACGATGAAAATCGGAAAAGTCGAAGCAGATATTGTCCATAATGGAACTCCCAAAGAGATAACGCCGCCGGTGCGTGAGGTTGACAATAATCTTCAAGTTGCGCAACTGCACCGATTCGAAACCGGCAGTAGAGTCAATCTTGGCAAAAATATGTTAAAAAGTTTGGATTAATTTATAAAATCCGGCGCGCTGCCGCAATTGAGGCGGCTTGAGACTGCGTTTTCGCGCCCAACTTGCGTTTTACATTATTCAGACGCGCTTTGACGGCACTTTCCGAAATTCCCAACCTGGCCGCGATCTGCTTCAATCGCAAACCTTCGGATTGCAGCTTTAAGGCTTCGATTTCGGCGGCGGTCAGACTGCGTTCATCTTCGGGTCCATCATGAAGGTGTTTCATGATGCGCTTCAGCTCGTCTACCTCTGGCACCAGAAAATCGCGATCATCGCGGAAAAACAGACCGTAGCTGCGTCGGCCCTTATCCGCAGTGCCCATCACCGACACCACCGCGCCATGCGCCAAACCAAACATCGCGGCATGCGCGTGCACCTGATGCGGATCCGGCAGCATCAGTTCTGAAAACCGTGCGGCGCCAACCTGCCCATACACCCATTTCATCGCCGGATCGTGCACAACCAAACCATGAGTTGTATAAAACTCAACCCAAGCATCAGGCAATTGGTTCATCTCTTCCTCAGGAAAAGAAAACCCAACCCGTAATGCCACATAAAATCCTGCGGCTGCAATCAGGTCTATTCTGTCTTTCATCATGCGAAGCTGTGTCATCTGCTCAAAACAGTTGCCGAAGTCTAAAACGAGTCATACCGGGCATTTGATAGTAAAGGTACGGTATGACTC
>JAYUHO010000103.1:0-5978 GCA_043766915.1 Cypionkella sp. | reverse complement strand
CAAGCAAAGCTGACCGCGCCCGAACCGCCCCCACGGGGCGGGCGCGGTCAGCTTTGCACCCAATCAGGGGGACACTAGAGCGTGTCTGGTTTGAACAGATTCAGGATTCCCTTGTGGCTTGATCTATGATTCCCTTCTCGTGACCAGATGTAGGGGGATTGAATGGGTAGGTCACATCCTATGGAGCTTCGCAGCCGCGTCGTCGCGTTTGTGGAGGAGGGTCACGGTCATCGGGAGGCTGCGCGGCACTTCCGGGTTTCGCCAAAGTTCGTGAACGACATGGTGAAGCTGAAACGCACGAGCGGCGGGCTTCAACCCAAGCGCCAGGGCCTGCGCGGGCATGGCAAGCTGGTGGCTTATGCGGATTGGGTGCGGGACCGTCTGGTGGTCAGGCCCGACCTCACGCTGGACGAGATCAGCGCGGAGATGGCGTCGGTCCACGGCATGAGCGTGCATCGCAGCTCGGTGGGCAAATGGCTGCACCGGCTTGGCCTCAGCCATAAAAAAAACGCTGGTCGCCAGCGAACAGCTGCGGCCCGACGTGGCGGAGGCGCGGCGAAACTGGGTGGAAGTCCGCCAGCCGGATATGGCCAACATGCTGGAGATGCTTGTCTTTATTGACGAGACTTCGCTGAAGACCAATCTCGTCAAGACCACAGGCTGGGCTCCGGTCGGCGCGCGCCTGGTCGACCATGTCCCCTTCGGCCACTGGCACACCCAGACCCCGGATCAAGTCCGGGGCAGGCTCTTCATCGCGGGCCTCGGCTGCGATGGCCTGGTGGCGCCATGGGTGCTCGACGGGGCGATGAACCGCGCAAGCTTCGAGGCCTACGTCGAACACGAACTCGCCCCGGCGCTCAGGCCCGGTCAGATCGTCATCGCCGACAACCTGTCGTCCCACAAATCACCGCGTGCCCAGGCGCTGCTGCGCGCCCAAGGCAACCAATTGCTGTTCCTGCCGCCCTACTCCCCCGACCTGAACCCGATAGAGATGGCCTTCTCCAAGCTGAAAATCCTCATCCGGAAAGCCGCCGCCCGAACCTATCAAGCCCTGTGGAACTGCGTCGGAGCGGTCTGCGACCTCTTCCAGAGGCAAGAATGCACAAACCACTTCAAAGCCGCAGGCTATGGAGTTGATTGAACGCGACATGCTCTAAGGGTAAGCGCAAGGGTGGGTGAAACCCACATTTTTCTTCAAAATTAAATAACTTTTCGGCCACACGGCAGGCGTGGGTTTCACCCACCCTACACGTTATCAACCCGTAAATCCCCCACCCATAACCCATTGATATCCCTCAACCCGAAACTTGGTCCACGCGTGGACACCCCCGTTCATGTGAACCGATTGTCCCTCGGAAACCCGCGCGGTGCCATCCGCCCTGCTGTGGCCCGCCCGGCCTGCCATTCGGTCAGATCCGTCTCACTCCGCGTCCGGCCCGCCGGGTCTTTCCAGCTTAAACCCGACGCCAAAACAAACGTCACCGCATCCGACAACCCGCCGTCTTTATACTTCTGCAGCCGCACGCCTTTGCCCTTCGACATCTCGGGCAGATCGGCCAGCGGGAACACCAGCATCTTGCGATTGTCCCCCACCACCGCCACGGCATCACCCACCACTTTGCGGCACAGCGCGGTTTTCACCCCCGCCCCCAAAGATAACACCTGCTTGCCCGCCCGCGTCTGCGCCAGCACCTCATCCGATGCCACCACAAACCCATCCCCGGCGGTTGACGCCACCAATAGCCGCTCACCCGCCCGGAAAATCTGCAGATCGACGATCTCGGATTCGTTTGGCAAATCCACCATCAGCCGCACCGGCTCTCCCATGCCGCGCCCGCCGGGCAGGTTCACCCCGATCAGGGTATAGAACCGCCCATTGCTGCCGATCAGCAGGATTTTATCGGTGGTTTCGGCATGAAACGCGAACCGCGCGGTATCGCCATCTTTGAACTTCTGCTCCAGGCCCAGATCAACATGGCCCTTCATCGCCCGGATCCAGCCCATGGCCGAACAGATCACGGTGATCGGCTCGCGTTCGATCATCGCCTCAAAGCTGACCTCTTCGACATCGCCCGCCACGGCAAAGGCGGTGCGGCGGCGGCCCAGAATGGTGTCCTTGCCGAACTGCGTGCGGATCGCCTCCAGTTCCGTACCGATCTGCTTCCACTGCAAGCGATCACTTTCCAACAGGTCCGCCAGCCCGGCGCGTTCCTTCATCAAGGCATCGCGTTCGCGCAGCAATTCCATTTCCTCCAGCCGCCTGAGCGACCGCAAGCGCATGTTCAGGATGGATTCCGCCTGTAAATCCGACAGCTCTCCGTCGCCTTTCGCGGGGGCAAGGTAATCCTTTTCCGACATCGCGCGTTTGTGCGGGTTGCCCCAAACCTCGGCCATCAAGGCCGCTTTGGGATCATCGTCATAGCGGATGATGTCGATCACGCGGTCAAGGTTCAGGAAGGTCAGGATAAAACCTTCCAGCACCTCTAACCTATGGTCGATCTTTTCCACCCGGTGCAGGCTGCGGCGTTTAAGGACCGCGCGGCGGTGGTCAAGGAACGCGCGCAACACTTCCTTAAGGCTGCACACCTTCGGCACACGGCCATCAATCAACACGTTCATATTCAACGAAAACCGGGTTTCCAGATCGCTGGACTTAAACAGCGCCGCCATCAGCATTTCGGGATCAACCGTGCGCGACCGGGGTTCCAGCACGATGCGGATATCATCGGCGGATTCGTCGCGCACGTCGGCCAGCAAAGGGATGCGTTTGGTCTGGATCAGTTCGGCCAGCTTTTCGATCAGCTTGGATTTGGCCACCTGATAGGGAATTTCCGTAACCACAATCTGCCACACGCTACGGCCCAAATCTTCAACCGCCCATTTCGCGCGGGTGCGAAACGATCCGCGCCCGGTACGGTAGGCTTCCAGAATGACGGCAGGCGGTTCGATCATCACGCCACCCGTTGGAAAATCCGGGCCGGGGATCAGCGCGAACAACGCCTCATCCGACAGATCAGGATCACGCAGCATCGCGTGGCAGCCCATGATCAGTTCATCCAGATTATGCGGGGCAATATTGGTGGCCATGCCCACGGCGATGCCAGACGATCCATTCGCCAACAGGTTCGGAAAGGCGGCGGGCATCACCACCGGCTCTTCCAGCGTGCCGTCATAATTGGCGCGGAAATCGACGGCGTTTTCGGTCAACCCTTCCATCAGAGTTTCGGCAATCGCCGTCAAACGCGCCTCGGTATAGCGGCTGGCTGCCGGGTTATCGCCGTCGATATTGCCGAAATTGCCCTGCCCATCCACCAACGGATAGCGCACGTTGAAATCCTGCGCCAACCGCGCCATCGCGTCATAAATCGCGACATCGCCATGCGGGTGGTAGTTGCCCATCACATCGCCCGAGATCTTGGCCGACTTGCGAAAGGCCGATGTAGCGGTCAGCCGCAATTCACGCATGGCATAAAGGATTCGCCGATGCACCGGCTTTAGCCCATCGCGCGCATCGGGCAGCGCACGGTGCATGATGGTGGACAATGCATAGGTCAGATACCGCTCGCCTATGGCGCGGGCCAACGGCTCGGCAAGGGTGATGGGCTCTATCTTGGGATCATCCGGGGTATCTGACATGAATGTGGTGTAAAGCGGGGGCGAACAGGGGTCTAGCCCGAAAATCAGCGGGCAAGAGTTACCGTTGAAACACCGCGTAGGGTCAGGGGGGAAAAATCACCGTTTTTTCCGCCGCACTTCATTGGGTTATGTGGTAAATTACTTCAAACGAGTGTGATAGGTGCGTGATGATACGGTTGGTTTTCCTTCTTGCTGCGGGGCTGTTCGCAGCGATGTTGATCGGTGGACAAGACCGTGGGCAGGTCCGATTTGGTCTTAGTGCGTCCAAAGATGCACCCTTGGCACCGCCCGTGGTTGTTGCAGAACCGGTTCAGCAGGCTGCAGTCGAGGCGACCGTCGTGAACCCGGCCCCCACCCCGATCAAAAAGATCAGCTTTGCGCCTGCAGCACCGGTTATGGTGCCGCAAGCCGCTGCCATTGAAACCGTCAAAGTGGCTGCCCAACCAACACCGGACGCCGCCAGAATTCTGTTTGTTGCGGCCAAATCCGTCAATGTGCGCGAAGGGCCGGGAAAAGACTTTGGTGTTCTCAGCCGGCTTGTGCGCGGCGAAGCCGTGTTGGTGGTGTCTTCGGGCGAAGGCCCGGATGGCTGGTCATTGATCCGCATTGAAGGTGACGGCGTCGAAGGCTATGTTGCCTCACGCCTTTTGGCAGAATAACGCAAAAATCCGTTATTCGACAAAAAACCTTCCCCGCGGGGAAGGAATCCGGGTGTTTGCCAGCAAGATGTTTGCCCTTAAGCCGAACAGCGCTTAGAAAAGGCAAAACAAAAACGGCAGGCCTCTATGACCCAATCTCCAAAACGATCCATTCTGATGACCGGCTGTTCCTCGGGCATCGGCCTTGATGCGGCGCGGGGCCTGCAGGCGCGCGGCTGGCGGGTGTTTGCCACTTGCCGTCAAGACCCCGACTGTGATCGGTTGCGGGCCGAAGGGTTGGAAAGTTTCGTGCTGGATTACGCGGATGAGGCCAGCATCACCGCCGCTGTGGCCGAAGTGAAAGCCCGCACAGGCGGCACGTTGGACGCGCTTTACAACAACGGTGCGTTTGGCTGCCCCGGTGCGGTGGAAGACCTGCCGCGCGCCGCTTTGCGTGAGATTTTCGAAACCAATCTGTTTGGTTATCACGACCTGACCCGCCAGGTGATCCCGATGATGCGCGCCCAGGGCGCGGGGCGCATCATCAACTGCTCGTCCGTGCTGGGGTTGGTCGGCATGCGGTGGCGCGGGGCTTACGTGGCTACCAAATTCGCGATGGAGGGGTTGACCGATGTCATGCGGATCGAAATGGCGGGCACCGGGATTAAGGTGATACTGATCGAACCGGGGCCGATCACCAGCGATATCCGGCAAAAATCCATTCCCCATTTTGAACGCTGGATTGATTGGGAAAACTCTGCCCGCGCCGACGAGTACCGCACTCTGCGCAGCCGTTTGTATGAAAGCAACGGCCCGGATCGGTGGGAGTTGCCCGCCTCTGCCGTCACAGAAAAACTGATCCACGCGGTCGAAAGCCCCCGCCCGCGCGCGCGATACTACGTCACCACGCCCACCTATCTGATGGGCGCTGCGCGCCGGATATTGCCAACACCCCTGTTGGATTGGCTGATCGCCAAGGTTTAACCCGTTTTGCGATTTACCCCTCGCTTTTCGCGCGCAACCGCCTAAGTCAGGCGTAACATCAGGAGCCTGAAATGACCGACGATCCCCTCTTTATCCTTGCCATACTGGCCTGCTTCGGGGTGTTGATCATTCTGATGCTGGGCATCGTTGGCTTTGCCAAAGGCGGTGAGTTCAACCGCAAACACTCAAACCGGCTGATGCGATACCGCATCATCGCGCAAGCCGGTGCGGTCATTCTGATTGTGCTGTTCGCGTATATCCGCAGCCGTGGGGGAAACTGATGGTCGTTCTGTCGAAAATCTATACCAAAACCGGTGACGCGGGCGAAACCGGATTGGGCAATGGCGCGCGCGTGGCCAAGCATTCGGTCCGCGTGTCGGCCTATGGCACGGTGGATGAAACCAACGCCACCGTGGGCATGGCCCGCCTGCATTCCAGTGGCGACGTGGATGCCGCGCTTGCCCGCATCTCCAACGATCTGTTCGATCTGGGGGCGGATCTTTGCACACCCGATATGCACAAGGATGCAACCGCCGCCTATCCGCCCTTGCGGATGATCGAGGGCCACGTTTTACGGCTGGAACATGAGATTGACGCGATGAATGATCGCCTGACGCCGTTGCGCAGCTTTATCTTGCCCGGTGGCTCGGCGCTGGCAGCACATCTGCATATCTGCCGGACGGTTTCACGCCGTGCCGAACGGCTGGTTGTCGAACTGGC